>JANMXV010000105.1:0-1380 GCA_031381325.1 Betaproteobacteria bacterium
GAATTGCGGCTGGCCGGCTTCGGCGGAAGTCTGTAAATGGGGCAGCGAGGCCGAGCGCTTGGGGCTCAACGTCGCGATGCCGCGCAATTTGCCTTGCAGTATGTATTGCGCGACGCTGGACACGGCCACTACCACGATATCCACTTGGCCGCTGATTACATCCACCAACGCGATGGTCGCGCCCTTGTACGGCACGTGAATGATATCGGTCCCGGTCAGGGATTTAAGCGCTTCCATCGCCAGGTGGTTGGTCGAGCCGATGCCGCCGGAACCGTATGAAAGTTTTTTTGGCTGTTTGCGCGCGAGATCGATCACTTGTTGCAACGACTGCGCCGGCACGGAAGGGTGTATTGCCATCACGTTCGGCACGCTGCCGAGCAGGGCGATGGGCGCAAAATCGCGCAGCGGATCGTAGCCCGTGCGCTTGTAGAGAAACGGACTGAACACCAGGCCCGGCGGCGCGATCAATAGGGTATAGCCATCGGGCGCGGATTTTGCGACGAGCTCGTTGCCGATGTTGCCGCCCGCGCCCAAACGCGGGTCAACCACAAACGTTTGCGCAAACGCTTCGGAAAACTTCGGCGCCAACCAACGCGCCATCAAGTTGGTGCCGCCGGTGCCGAACGGGATGACGATACGCACGCTTTTGGCCGGATAGCCAGCGGCGGGTTGTGCGCCGCTCCAGGATGCCGCGAAAAGAAACGTCAGTGCCGTTAGCGCTGTAGCGGATTGTCGAAGCAGGTGGCACAGCCGCGACGGCAAAATAGTTTTGCGCGGCATTTTATATTATTAAAATTATTGTTTAAAAACAGATAGTTACAACACTATTCGCCTATGAGGCAGCGCGTATATTAGTAAGTCATGCACGCCGCGTTCAGGATACCGGTGGCCAGTGACAACATGCCGAGAAAGGTGCCTTGCGCTATTTTTCCTTCAGCGATGTCTTTGGCAATGCCGGGAATCAGCACCCTTACCACGGCATAAGCCAACAGTTGAACCACCAGTGCGATCCCACCCCACATCAACATATCGAGCAGACTGCCGCTCTGCGCAATCGCCTTGGCCAGCGGTATGGTGAATCCGATCGTCGCGCCCGACAGGCTGATGGCGGCGGCGACGTTGCCTTCGCGTATTAACTGGATTTCGCGATAAGGCGTGATTCTGATGTAGAGGAAAAGAAACACCGCGAGCAGCGCCAGCGTGGAACCCAGATAAATAATGAATGCGGGGAATCCGCTAATCGATTGTTGAAGGATGTCCATGGTTTTCTCTCAAGTGAAGTAATGCGGAACAAAGCGGCTGGTGTTGGTGGTGATTTGCTGCGTGTTTTCGCGGATGCCCATGCCGGCGGCTTCGTCGCCGACGATCCAACTGCCGACG
>JANMXV010000111.1:0-3227 GCA_031381325.1 Betaproteobacteria bacterium
GCGCTGCTCGCTCTGGGATTGATCGATTCGACGCCGGGGTTTCTGCAGTTGCCCAAGGGCTACTACGGTCTGGACAGCGTCATGGTGCTACTCGCCTTCATGGCGCTGGCGCGTGCCCGAACGCAATATACTATATCAAACCGTTTACACTCACGTCGCGCGCTCTGGTTTTCGCAACGTTGGTGCTCGTTCAACGTTGATTTGAGGAGCCACCATGCTGAAGTTTTGCACAAAGGTGAGGCGCGCACTGCCCTTTGCCCTGCTGATGGCTGTTGGCAGCCCGGGGATTGCGCAGCAGGCTTACCCGAACAAGGCAATCCGCTTTATCGTTCCCTACCCGCCCGGTGGCAGCACCGATCCGATGGCCCGCTTGGCCGCCGGCAAGCTGGCTGAAAGATGGGGCCAGTCGGTGGTCGTGGACAACCGCCCCGGCGGCAATACCATCATCGGCACCGACGCGGTGGCCAAGGCCCCGCCCGACGGCTACACGATCCTGTTGGCGTCGTCAGCCTTGCTTACGGCCCCCAGCCTGTTTCCCCGTCTACCCTACGACGCCCTCAGGGACTTTACTGGGGTGGCTACTATCGGCAAATCGAGGTTCGTTCTAGTGCTTAGTCCGTCTGTACCGGCCAATAACTTGCAGGAGTTCATCGCGCTAGCGAAGGCGAAACCTGGACAACTTAGCTTTGCGACATCGGGCATCGGGGCCAATACGCATCTGTCCGCCGAACTTTTCAACGGCATGGTGGGAACAAAGATGCATCACATCCCTTACAAGGGATCGGGCCTGCTGGTCACGGACCTGATCAGTGGCCGGGTTGACCTTTCGTTTCAGGTGCCGATAACCGTGATGACTTATGTGACGAGCGGCAGACTCAAGGCGATCGCCATCACCGGTGACAACCGCGCACCTGCTTTGCCCGAAGTGCCCACCTTCAGCGAAGCCGGTCTGCCGGGATTCCGCGCGGAAGGCTGGTTCGGAATCGTTGCGCCGACCGCCACGCCTAAAAATGTCATCAACAAGATGTCGAGCGAGATAGCTGTCATTCTGGCCATGCCCGACTCCCGGGAGTACTTGATCAAGCAAGGATCGGAAGCCTTCATCTCGACGCCAGAGCAGGTTACCGCGCTGATCAAAGCGGATGTCGCCAAGTATGCCAAGATCATCAAGGACGCCAACATCAAGGTGGAGCACTAAGCGAGTTGTCCTTCCGGGCAGCCTGTAGGGCCCGGATAGTACGTGAAAGACGGACGCCTACTTGCTGTCCCAGGGCGATTCGGCGACTGCATTGCGCGCGCTGATGCGGCCGAAAGATAAGCATTCGCCAATATTCCCGGTTCCCTGGTAGAGGTAGCTGTAGATCGAGCCAAGCTCACCGGCGCTATACAGCCGCGGTATCGGCGTGTCGTCCGGCCGCACGATCTGTCCATGCTCGTTACGCCTTGGCCCGCCTTGCGTGTTGAGCATCGAGGGAGAAAGCTCAATTGCATAGAAGGGCGGCCTGTTGATCGGGACCAGCATCTTGCTTCGACCGAACTCGGGATCCCCGCCGCTCTCGCAAATGCGATTCCAGCGCCGGATGCTTTCCTCCAGTGCGTCCGGGTTCAAGCCGATGGACGCCGCCAGACCGGCGACGGTTTCAGCACGTTTGATCCAGCCGCGTTGCAGTTCGGCGTTATTGTCCGCGCTCCATTCATAGCGCTCCATGATGCGCCCCCAGCCGCTCACCGGCTTTTTGTCGTACAGCGGGCCGCAAGCGAATAACGCATGATCGAACACCATGAACATCGGACACGGAACCGGCATTGGGCACCATTCCCCGCTTCTTCTGATCTTTCCGTGCCGGGTGTGGAACTTCTCGTCGGTGAAGCGGTTTGCGTCCGGGCCGACGACGATCATGCCGCCGGGCCGCTCGTGGGAAAAGTGCAGCGGCGCCATCGAGAAGGGCGACTTGTACTCCGGCACTTTCAGCGCCATCGAAGGGCCGGCGTAGTTGTTCATGTGCCATAGGTCCGCCCCGACCCGTTGCGCCATCTTGATGCCGTCTCCGTCGTTATAGGGTGTCCCCGATGTGTAGCAGTAGGGAAGGCCCGGCAGATAGTTTCTTATCATATCCTGGTTGTTCTCGAAGCCGCCGCAGGTGAGCACGACGGCTTTGCGCGCTTTCACGTGTACCGGCTTGCCGTGCTGTTCGGCCCGTACACCGAGTATTTCCTTGGTGATGCCGTCTTGAATCAACTCGCGACCCGGTGACTCGTAGAGAATCTCGATCGGTCGGCGCTTGACCGCCGATTCGAAGAACTTCCATGTATTCGAGTATCCGAGGACGTCTCCGTTGTGGAACTTATGGGCGCAATCCGCGCCGGGAAGCTCCGGAAACTCGATGCCTTCGGGCTGGTGCTGGTGCTCCTGAGGGTCGCCCCCGATGCTGGCGACCCAGTCGTTGTTCCCGCGCACTTCCTCTGCCCAGGCACGTACCATTCTTTGCGGCACCGGGTAGCGTCCGCACAGCGCATTGAGGTACGTGATCGCCTTGTCAACATCGTAGACTTGCAGATAGCCTTGCCCAGCGATTCGGGTATTGCCGCCTTCTTCGCCTTGCGGCGCCTTTTCAAGCATCAGCACCTTGGCGCCGAGATCTTGTGCGGTGATCGCAGCCGCAGCGCCGGCGCCGCCGAATCCGACGACGACTACGTCTGCTTCCTTATCCCATTTCTCTGGTAGCCAAGGCAGTTGCACGATCGATAGGCTATCCAACGTTCCAGATTTCTCCAGATTTTGCGATGTGCTTGATCGGCGTCACGCTTTCCACAGTCCAGCCCTTTTTACGCAGCCATTCTTCAAACTCTGTCGGCGTAGGGCCATGGCATTCCGCAAGCATGCGACCGTCGCCGAGTGCATATACACTCGTGATGGTGGTCTTCGGATCAATCCGCCACTGGCTTGTGTCCTTCATCTCCACGCTGAACCGTTTCAAATCGTCCCAGCCTGGTGCTTTCCCAATCGCTATCCAACGTCCCATGCTGATTCCTCTTAATCTGGCCTTACTGGCTAACGAGTTTTTTCGGGGGAACGAAAGGATAGGGTATCGCCCGACCGTTCCGAATCGGCAGCACGATAGTCGCCTTTCCAGGGCAAGTCTCCGTGTCGTACTGAAGACGCATGCCGACGTCGAGATCGACGAAACCGAGACCCTCTTCTTCGTACTTCTTGGTGACTGCCGACC
>JANMXV010000184.1:0-3595 GCA_031381325.1 Betaproteobacteria bacterium
GTTCCTTGCACAGGCGTCCCGGATTCATCGGCACGGCGTCGGACGCGCGTATCTTCTCGGTCTCAACGCGCCATGCGTCGGCGTGCGCGCGCGCCGCTGTCAGCCACGCGTCGTGCCTCGCCGCTTCGGCTGATACGGCAATCGCATACAAAGCACTACCCACGTCTGCATTCAGTCAGATTAAGCAGGAGTAATTGAGGCCGATATCCAACGCATAAATATCGATCTGGATGATCGGCGTGCCGTCCTTGGGCATTTTGTAGTTGCCGGTAGTGTGATCGCTGGTGTTACTACCGCAGTAAATCACCAGGTCGGCTTCGCTCACGATACGGTTGCCGCCGCTGCGGCCATACAAACCCATAGTGCCGAAGAACAGCGGATGCGTTTCCACCAAAATCGCTTTGGCATCGGGCGTCGCCAGCACCGGCGCCTGAATTTTCTCGGCGAGCTTGGCAATCGCCGCGCCCGCATCGGAAATGATCGCACCGCGGTCGGCAATAATCACTGGCCTGCTGGATGCCTTGATTGCGGTCGCTGCGCGCAGCACCGCGGTCGCAGCGGGCGCGGGACGAAACGCCGGATAGCGCGTGTGAGCCTCGTCGGCAAGGACATCGAACATGCCTTCAAGGTGCGTGATCGCGTCTCCGGTCAATCCCGCCATGTCCAAATGTACGGGGCGCGGCGTGCCGGTGGTCGCCTCGCGAAACGCCTGCCGCATCAACTGCTGCATTTGCTCCAGCGCTTCAATTTTGGCGTGCATCTTGGTGACCGCGGTGTAGAGCGGCTGATGATCGACTTCCTGATACGCATTGCGGTGCTGCATGGTACCGACGTGGCGCCCGGTAATTGCAATCACCGGCGAATGGCCGAGATACGGATCCTGCATGCCGGAAGCGAGATTCGCTGCGCCTACCGATTGCGCCATGCACACGCCGGGCCGCCCCGAAGTGCGTGCGTAGCCGTCAGCCATATAGGCCACGCCCTTTTCGGAATGGCCCAGTATGCGATGAATGCCGGTGTCTTCCATCTCGGCCAGCGCGCGCCGCAACACCGCGTCCATGAAGAACAGATGCGTCACACCATACGATTTGAGAATTTGCCCGAACAGTCTCGCGCCTGTCATTTTTTGAGCCATGGCCCCTCCCTTGTAGTTGACAGAGATAGTAACCCGGATTTTTTCGTAACCCTTCCAGCGCCAGCAGCCCATGAAAAGGCCCAAGGCGCCGATGGCGCCTTGGGCCGCAGCGTATGCACAGACGCAGCTTATATCGGCTTGATCTGCACCTTGCGGAATTTCACCACGCCGCTGCCGTATTGCAACGCAAATGGACCGTGAAAGAACGAGCGGTCGCTCACATCCGCCGTCGTCACGCCGTTCATCTTGACGGTCAGTTGCGGGCCCAGGGCGGTGATTTCAAAGGTGTTCCACCTGCCGCCGGCTTTGGGCATGGGGGACACTTTGGCGAAATTCACAATGGCGCCGGTGCCATACGACGGATCAGGCCGCTTGTCGTAAATATTCACTTCATAGGAATTCACGGAACCGATTTTCTGACGGTCGGAAAGACGCAGGAAGATACCGCTATTGGCTTCGTCGTTGACCCAGAATTCGGCATAGATGACGAAATCGGTGAAGCTCTGCCGCGACACCAGATAGCTGGCGTCCTTGCCGCCTTTGTCGGCCATCACGGCGCCGTCCTGCTCGCGCCAGTTGGCATCGCCGACACGTTGAAAGTTTTCGAGGCCGCTACCGCCATCAATCAAGGTAATCCATCCGGCGCTGGCCCGGTTGCGGTCGCTGGCGCAGCCAAACAGCGTAAATGCCACAAAAAACAGCCCTGCGGCCATTGCTAAAAATCTTTTCATATCGATCTCCTTGTGAATGATGTCCAGGATTGCGCACCCGGATGGTTACGCTGAATGTTTACGCACGTGCGACTCTCGTTCCAGCCGGTTTGCCGTCGTTGCACCACCGGCAGGCACTGTCCTCGCCCCTTGCCATAGAGGATAGGGCACACGCCATGCGACCGTCAAGGTTTTGCGCCGCGCCGGCGTATAAAGCTACAGCGGCCTGATCATCAACTTGCGGAATTTAACGGTACCGCTGTAGCCTGTCCTGAGCCTGCCGAAGCAGCCTGTCGAAGCGGTCTGCGCAGCCGCCGGCGTTGCACCGAGAACAATCCAAGCCGCCGCCCAAAACCCATATCGTGCATATCGTGCATATCGCGCATATCGTGCATGGCGCGCCATGCGCATCACCTGTTGGAGAATGATCATGCGTTGATTCTAGCAGTGCGGCGCGCGGTGATGCGCACGCATTTGACACACGCAATAAAAATCCCTTACCGTCAAGGCGCACTGCTCAACCGATTTCTCTTACAGGACATTCTCATGGCACGCATACCTATCTTCAATGAAAACAGTGAGTTCAATCCCGTTCAGCGCCGTGTGGTTGACGGCATTTTGGGCCGTCGCGGCGGACGCATACCGGGGCCGTACCGGTTGTCGCTGCACGCGCCGGAAGTTACCGAAGTGTGGCATCCGCTTGGGGAAAAGCTGCGGCTTCACAGTTGTTTTCCGCTGCATCAATCGGAGTTCGCCATCATCATCACGGCGCGCTGCTGGGATTGCGACTACGTGTTCAACGCGCACCAGAAAATCGCCACCGACGCGGGCCTGTCGCAAAGCATCGTCGATGCGATGGTGCGCAACGAGCGCCCGAAATTCGACAAGCTCGAAGAAGAAGCGATTTATGATTACGGCGTCGAACTGTTCCGAAACCATGCCATCAGCGACAAATCGTACAAGCGCGCCAAGGACATCTTCGGCATACCGGCGATAGTGGAGCTCGGCTGTCTCATGGGCTACTACGGCATGGTCGCGATGACCCTGCTCGCGCACGAAATGCCGCTTCAGGACGGCGCGGTGAACCTGCAAGGCAAGGTTAAGGGATAAGCGCAGCAAACGGCCATGCGTGGTCGCTGCTGGAACTAATACGCGCGCATCACATCAAGGCCGATGACGTGGAAAAACTGGTGGTACGCGTCTCCACCACCGGCGCCAACACCGTGGGTGATCGCGAGATGCCCGATATCTGCATGCAGCATATGTGCGCGGTGATGCTGCTCGACGGCATCGCCACTTTTGAATCGGCGCACGACGAAAAACGCATGCGTAACCCCAAAGTGCTGGCCGTACGCAAGCGCATCGAGCTCATCGGCGACGAGGCACTGCAAAAACTGCTGCCCTCGCGCCAGGGCATCGTTGAAATCACCTTGCGCGATGGCCGCGCCGTGCGCCACCATACCCAGGCCGTGCGCGGCGCCGCTGATAATCCCATGACGCGCGCCGAGGTCGATGAAAAGTGCTATTACCTGATGGCGCCGGTGCTGGGTGCGAAGAAATCACGCGCGCTGTGTGAGGCGATCTGGAGTTTGGAGAAGCTTGCAGACGCACGCGGGCTGCGGCCGTTGCTGCGCATTTGAGCCGCGCTTACGACCTCGGCGTGACACGTAGGATGCCGGTGACGAAGGAACCGCATCGTTCGAGACTTACGCACCGTGCAGCCACGTTCGCGATTGATGCGGTTCACTGC
>JANMXV010000160.1:0-2703 GCA_031381325.1 Betaproteobacteria bacterium
CGCTCTATGTTGCGCTCGATCAATGGGTGCGCACGGGCGCCGAACCACCGGGTAGCCGCTATCCGAAGATCGCCGAACGCAGCCTGGTGTATCGTTCGGCATTCAATGAATCGGGGCTGCGCAGCGTCAACGTGCCGCCGGCCGCGCAGCCGGCTTTTCGGCTGGATAACGGTGAAACAGAACCGGGCATTCCGACTGTGGTACCACCGAAGGTCGGCAAACCCTATGTGGTGCTCTTGCCGCAAGTGGATGACGACGGCAACGAACTCCCCGGCATACGCATGCCCGCGCTCGCCGTGCCGCTGGCCACACATACCGGCTGGAATCTGCGCGCGCCCGCGACTGGCGCACCGGCGGAACTGGTGCAACTCACAGGCGGCATGCATCCGTTTGCGCGCACCCGCGACGAGCGCATGCGCGGCGACACCCGTGCGACGATCACCGAGCGTTATGCGTCACGCTCGAATTATCTGGCGCGCATCACGCAGGAAGCCGCTACACTGGTGCAGCAACGCTTGATGTTGAAGGAAGATGTGCCGCACGTGGTAAGCAGCGCCGCTACCTTGTGGGATTTCATCATGTCGGCGCCGGCAAAGCGCCCCAATTGAGCATTCAATTGCGGGCAGACACGCTCAGTCCTCCAGATGAGGCAGAGAGAAACCAACGAGGAGGAAACATGTTGTTTAGAATGACTGGGTTGTTGATTTTGGTAATGGGTGGAATGGTGAACGTGCAAGCGCAGACGTTTCCTTCGAAGCCGCTGCGCTTGATTCTGCCGTTTCCGGCGGGCGGCCCCACCGATCTGCTGGGTCGCGCGATCGCACAAAAAATGGGCGAGCAACTCGGGCAAACCATGGTGGCGGACAACCGACCGGGCGCGGGCGGCAACCTGGGTATCGAACTGGCGGCGAAGGCGCCTGCCGATGGGCACACCGTGGTGCTGGTATCGTCGGTGATCTCCATCGCGCCGTCGCTTTACCCCAAGCTCAACTATGAGCAGAAGGATCTCGCGCCGATTTCACTGGTCGCTGAAATTCGTAACGTGATTCTGGTGCATCCGTCGGTACCGGCGAAAAGCCTGAAAGAGCTGGTGCAGCTTGCCGGCCGAAAACCCGGCACCCTCAACTATGGTTCCGGTGGTGTGGGCACCACCACGCATATCACGCCGGAACTCATCATGAGCCTGACCAAGACCAAGATGACGCATGTGCCGTATAAGGGATCGGGCCTGGCTTTAATCGGGTTGATCGGCGGGCAGGTCGATGTGCTGATCATGGCAGTGCCCGCATCGGCGGCGCAGGTGCAAGCGGGCAGGGCGCGGGCGCTTGCCATACTGGCGCCGACCCGCGCACCGCAACTGCCGGACATTCCGACCGCGAAAGAACTCGGACACGAAAACTTCGCCGTGCGCCTGTGGTACGGCATGCTCGCGCCCGCGGGAACGCCCGCGCCCGTCATTGGCCGTCTCAATTCAGAATTGCACAAGGCGCTTGCGTCTGCTGATCTGAAAGACCGTTTGGTTACCGCCGGCATTGAGCCGCTGTCCAGCACGCCGCAGGAATTCGCCAGCTTCATCCAGACTGAAACCGTGCGCTACGCAAAAGTCATCAAGGACGCAGGTATCAAGGCAGAGTGAAGCGCACTTGCACCACAGGCGAGGTAGTGGACGTTTTTCGGTGATCGCTAACGGGGTATATGAAAAAAATGTTAAAAAACATATTGCTATGTTCAATTTTAGGTGTGAGCATAAGTCACGCGGCGGAACCGCCATGGCCCGCGCGCCCGGTGCGCGTGATGGTGCCGTTTGCGCCGGGCGGCACTACCGACGTGATCGCGCGCATCATCGCCGCGCGCATGACCGAGGTCACCGGGCAGCAGTTTATTGTTGACAATCGAGCGGGCGCCGGCGGCAACATCGGCACCGGCATTGCGGCGAATGCCGCAGCCGATGGCCAGACCCTGCTGGTGCATAGCTCGGCGTATGGGGTGAATCCGGGCTTGTATAAATCGATACCGTACGACCCATACAAGAGCTTCATTCCGATTACCAATTTTGCGGAGTCGCCGAATTTGTTTTCCGCGCATCCCAGTGTGCCGGCGAAGACCTTGCCTGACGCGCTAAAGCTCGCCGCCGCTGATCCGAGGAAATACAGTTTCGCCACGCCCGGTATCGGCACCACGCCACACCTCGCGGTTGAGATGCTCAAATACGCGGTGAAATCCGATGCGGGCAACATACCGTATAACGGCGCAGGGCCATCGGTAGCCGCGCATCTGTCGGGGCAGGTGACGCTTGCCTGCTCGGCGTTGCCCACCCCTGCGCCGCATGTGAAGGCGGGCCGCTTGCGAGGACTTGCGATGGGTTCACGCGCGCGGCATCCGTCGTTTCCCGATATACCGACCATGGCCGAGGCAGGCTACAAGGATCAGGAATCGGAAACCATGCAGGGCATTTACTTTCCGGCGGGCACGCCTGCGCATATCGTGAAGCGCTTCCACAACGAGCTCACGAAAATCGCGCAAATGGCCGAAGTGCGCGAGCGCGTGGAGGGCCTGGGTTTTCAGTTCGTGGTGAACACGCCGGAGCAATTCATGGCGCAGACGAAGTACGAAGTTGAGAAGTGGACGCGCGTGGTGAAAAATGCCGGCGTGCAGGTGCAGTAGCCGCAAAAGGTTTGTAGAGCGGGTGGAGCGCAGCGCAAC
>JANMXV010000188.1:0-3964 GCA_031381325.1 Betaproteobacteria bacterium
GGCGCCACTATGGTCCATGTACCCTTCAAAGGCGGTGGCCCCGCGCTGGTGGCGGTTGCCAGCGGCGAGGTGACATTCGCCTTCGCCTCAGTGCCCTCGGCGATGCCTCTCATTCAGGCCAAGCGCTTAAAGCCGATCGTCGTCACCAGCGTGAAGCGCTCGGCGGCACTGCCCGACGTGCCTACCATCGCGGAAGCCGGCGTGCCGTTGCCGGCGGGGCTGGAAATGCGCGAATGGTACGGCATGATCGCGCCGCTCAAGGTGCCCGAGCCCATCATTGGCAAGCTCAATGCCGAGATGATAAAGATTTTCAGAAGGCCCGATGTGCGGGCGCAGCTCGCCGATATGGGCGCCGAGCCCGCCGGCAGCACCCCTCAGGAGCTGGCAACCCAGATCGCCAGTGACGTCAAGACCTGGGCTAAGGTGGTGAAGGAAGCGGGCGTGCGCGCCAACTAAACAGTAGCGGAGCACGCAGCAAGTTTAGCCATCACGTGAGCGATTCCCTTATTCCGCGGCTCTCCGGCACGCGTCTGGTCGCGGTGGTGTGCGTAGCACAGGTGCTGGTGCAGCTCGGCGCTTATTTCTGGCCGGCGCTGTTGCCCGGCATGATGCCGCTGTGGGGGTTGACCAACAGCGAGGCGGGCTGGATCACGGCGATGTTTTATGGCGCCTATCTGCTGGCGGTGCCCATCCTGGTGACGCTGACCGATCGTGTCGATGCGCGGCGGGTGTATTTGTTCGGCGTCGCCTGCACCATCACCGCCCACCTGCTGTTCGGCCTGCTGGCAGAAGGCTTCTGGTCGGCGCTGCTGCTGCGCGGGCTGGCGGGCATCGGCTGGGCCGGCACCTACATGACCGGCCTTAAGCTGCTCGCCGATCAGGTCGATGAAAAACTGATGTCGCGCGCGACGGCCGGGCATGCGGCGAGTATCGGCATATCCGGCGCGGCGTCTTTTGCATGTGCCGATCTGCTGGCCGCCGCCTTTGGCTGGCAGTCGGCATTCCTGGTCGCCGCGGCGACCGCGATCCTAGCGTGGCTGACAGTTGCCCTGCTGGTGCCGCGCCGCACCACACCGCTGCCGCCATCGAAGGACGGTCAAGCACTGTTCGATTTTCGTCCGGTGTTCCGCAATCGCTCGGCGATGGCCTATGCGATCGCCTATTGCATTCACACGCTGGAGATGAACGCGCTGCGCGGCTGGGGCGTGGCGTTTCTGGCTTTTGTCGCGCTCAGTACCCAAGTAAGTACCCAAGTGAGTACCGGCGCGCAGGCGTACTTTTCGCCCACTTATGTGCTGACCGCGCTGGGAGTGATCGGCACCTTCGCCAGCGTGTTCGGCAACGAAGCAGCAATCCGCTGGGGCAGGCGCAGGCTGATCACGCTGGCAATGCTGGGCTCGGTTGCGGTTAGCGGCAGCATCGGATTCATCGGCACGCTGTCGTATGCGCTGGCGGTCGTGCTGTTGCTGATCTATGGTTTTGTGGTGTGGCTGGATTCGTCCTCGCTAACGGCGGGCGCGGCGGGCACCGCAGAGCCCTCACGCCGCGGCGCGACACTGGCGGTGCATTCGATGCTGGGCTACAGCGGCGGTTTTGTCGGCCCGTTGATGATCGGCTATACGCTTGATCTCGCCGGCGGCATGTCGCGATGGGCGTGGGGCGTGTCGTTCGGGCTGGTGGCGGTGCTGATGCTGCTGGCGCTGGTGGCTTTTCAGGTGATGCGGCCGCGGGAACTTGCTGGCGATAAGGGATTGCATTCATAGGCGCCCATAGTATTGAGCGTAATCCTTTTGATCCGGCGTCGATTGCGAGTATGTCAAAAATGACATATACTGCCGGGCATGCGCAAACTGGAAAAGCCGCTGGTCTGGCTGCACGGGGAAGTCAAAACTCCGCCGCATCCCACGCATACACGGACGCGCGGATTGAGGCCGGTGTACTTTTACGCCGCGTGCAGTACGGCGAAAACATCCCGCTGCCGCATTCCCGCCCGATGCCGTCCATCGGCAAAGCGTGTCACGAATTGCGCATACAGGATGAGATGAAAACCTGGCGCATTGTTTACCATATCGACATTGATGCCATAGCGATTCTCGAAGTGTTTTCCAAGACAACGCAACAAACGCCCAAACTGGTTATTGACACCTGCAAGGCGCGGTTGCGCCGTTACCAGTCCATTTGAATTTGTGAGAGAAAAACTTATGAACAAAGCAAAGCTCCAGAAACTTCAGGCGGCAGGCTGGAAGGTTGGCAGCACCAGGGATTTTCTGAAACTGAGTGACGAAGAAGTCATGCTGGTGGAGCTCAAGCTGTCGCTGACCAGCGCACTCAAGCAGGCGAGAGCAAAGCGCCGCTTGTCGCAAATTGATCTTGCGCAGCGCATGGGATCCAGCCAATCACGCGTGGCTAAAATCGAAGCCGGCGACCCGGCGGTGTCACTGGATTTGATTGTGCGCGCGTTGTTCGCGGCAGGGGCCACGCGGCAAGAGTTGCAGCGGGCATTTGGGCCGAAAGAGAAGATTGCGGCATGATGCAGGTGGCGAGAGGAGTGTCGTTCGGGCTACTAGCGTTCCGGCTGATGCGGCCAAAAGAAATCAGCGTGGACAGAGGCGCAAGTTCTTAAATTCGGATAATTTCTACGCGGACGCGTTTGCTGAGTCGGAGTAGACTGTACATTGCCATTCAATCCCGAAGGAGGTTTGAATATGAACGACATCACGGAAGCAGAGCAACTCGTTGCCGGAATGTCACGTGCGCAAAAGGCACAACTGTTGCAATGGATTGTGCGCGATTTGGGCGACGCCTTTCCTGGAATTGAAGACACGCCTGGCGTAATGGGCGGCGCACCTTGCATTGCACGCACGCGAATTCCCGTTTGGCTGCTGGAACAGGCGCGCCGGCTGGGCACCCGCGAATCCGAACTATTGCGCAACTACCCGGCTTTGACCGCGCAGGATTTGGCGAACGCCTGGTCCTATGTGCGTTCACATCGCACAGAGATTGAACAGGAAATTGCCATTAACGAGCGGGATTAAAATTGATGTTGCTGTATGCCGATGAGAACGTCCCGCTCGCGGTGACCGAAGAATTGCAGCGTCTGGAGCATGACGTGCTCACGGCATACGAAGATGGCCGGGCGAATCAGGCCGTACCCGATGATAAAGTCTTGTTGCGCGCCACCGAACTGGGGCGCGCGGTGCTGACGCTCAACCGGCAGGATTTCAAACGATTACATGGCGCACATCCGCAGCATGCCGGCATCGTAAGCTGCACTTACGATCCTGATTTCGCCGCGCAAGCCGCACGCATTCATCAAGCCATACAAAACAAGGCTGACATCACCGGCCAGTTGATGCGCATCAATCGTCCCGGTTGATATGCACAAACAACAACGCCCGGCGCAAGGCCAAGCGTGAGCGGGATTTTCCAGTGAAATGCTACGAATCTAGACCTGGTCCCTTCTGGCCCCTTGCTTTTCAGAGAATGGTGACTCTGACCCATAGACGCCTAGGGTGGCGCGCGGCGCTGAATTCTGCAATGAAAGACCCGCCTCATTGTTTCAAGTGAAATTGCACAATATAACTTATTGTTTTTATTGGTTTTATATTTATTTTCGCTCTGACCCCATATATACGCCAGATACGGGCCGAAGCGCCTTGGATACGTACGTTTTGTAAAGCACTTCTATTTTGCCAATCAAACTTCCGTCAGGCTCGAACACCAGCATGCAATTGTAGTTCCCGGCGTAGTCAACCTTTACGACGGAAAGAAATTCGCGATTGGTACTCAGAGATGCCGGACTATTCAGCGCCGATACGGAATGCCACCGTAACAGGGATGGGAATGCGGCAAGCCAACCAGCTATGGCCACAGCAACGAGGACAAGCGGCACTTGGCGTAGAAGAAATGCGCGAGGCATGGAGGCTTATGGAATATCCGTTACCACTGCCACACCATGACGAAG
>JANMXV010000224.1:0-19801 GCA_031381325.1 Betaproteobacteria bacterium
TGCTCTACAAGCTGCCCTACGATCCGGTGAAGGGCATCGCGCCGGTCAGCATGATCAGTATTCTGCCGTTCATACTCGCCGTGCATCCGTCGGTAAAGGCAGGCAACCTAAAAGAGTTTATCGAGCTACTGCACGGCATGCACGGCCTGCGGGCCATGGCCCGCGCAAATCTCGTGCGTTAGATTCTAGTCGGGCAGCGCCAGCCTGATCTGAAACTCAACCCGCGACACGCGACCGTTGCTCACGTTGACAACACTTACAAGTGTTGCTATCGTAAGCAACATGAGTACAGTCCTGCTGTTGAACGAACGCCGCAACCTCGCCGAGGATCGCTTCGTCGAACTGGTGGTATGGCAGGTGCCGCAGTCGGTGCGCGCTTCGACGCACTTGTTCAAGTATCGGCTGGCGTTCGTAGTCGATGACTTGTGTGTGCTGCGTTATGACAACGAGGCGGGCAAGGGCGATCACCGGCATGTCGGCGCGGTGGAATCACCCTACGCCTTTACCACGCCGGAACAGCTTTACGCCGATTTCATGGCAGACGTGACGAACTGGAGAACCTGAGATGAAAACAGTGACGATTTCGGTTTCCTCGATGGACCAAACCAAGCAGCGGTTCCTGGCGGCCTCCAAAGGCAAGCGGCAGGGTGCGCATATTACTTTCCCGACCGTGGAATTGCTGTGGAAGGTGCTGGCGCCCAAGCGCATGGCGCTGGTGCGCGCTCTGACCGGCGCGGGGGTGTTGTCCATCCGCGAGGCGGCGCGGCGCGTAAACCGCGACGTGCGTGCGGTGCATTCCGATGTGACCGCGCTCATCAACGCGGGCGTACTCAACCGCACCGCGGACGGCATCGAGTTTCCGTATGAGGCTGTGCATGTGGATTTCATGCTGAAGGCGGCGTAGGCGGCAGGGTGCAGGTTTGGCCTAACGAGGCGCTGCACCGGACTGGCCTGCCGCAGCTTCGCTTAGGCAAGCCGGTCGCTGAGCTTGAGCGTTGACATCTGCTCCCGTTTAGAGCGAGGGTCAACTAAGGCGAACGTCAATGTTTGCCCGCAGCACACCAGGACGTCAGGCGTCTCAGTAATGGAAGCGCAACTGGGCAATGAGCAGTGCGTCACCTTCGACGCGATACACCATGCGATGTTCGTCTGTTATGCGGCGTGACCAAAATCCCGATAGCGCGTGCTTTAAAGGTTCAGGCTTGCCCACTCCGGTGAAAGGCGCGCGTTGTGTTTCGCGTATCAATTTGTTAATCCGTTCATCCATGCGCTTGTCTTGCTTTTGCCGGTAGAGATAGTCTTCCCATGCCTCATCCGCGAAGACCAGCTTCACTTGGCCAGCTTCCGCGCAACACCTTTGCCGGCGTTCAGTTGTCCGGCTGCCGCCAGAAGGCGCTTGGCGTTGGCGGGTGTACGCAAGAGGTAGGACGTTTCCTCAAGTGCTTTGTAGTCTTCGAGCGAGAGCATCACCACGGATTGTTCCCCGTTGCGGGTAATGATCAATGGTTCGTGGTCATTGCAAACCCGGTCCATAGTGCTGGCAAGGTTTGCGCGAATAGTGGTGTAGGTAATTGCATCCATGATGGATCCTCGAATATGTACAGGTTAATGTACATTAACAACCATGGATTGTCCAGTGTGTGCGCGCAATGACGCCCAACCCATCATGCCGCCGGACCTGCGCGAAAAGTCGCGCAGGGGGGTGAATTCTACGGCGGCTTCACTTCTTCATGTACTGATGGCCAGCCATGATGGCCTTGACCGCTTGCAGCCCCCGTACTTTGAGTAGCTGTCCGACACGTTCATCTTCTTCGGCGAGCAATGCCTGGGCATTACGCACCACTTCTTCCAGCCGGTCGGCGGGAAATTTTACCGCGCCGTTCTCGTCCATGTGGATGATCTCGCCGGGCGCCACATCCATGCCGGCGATGCTCACCGGCACCTGCACGGCATGCACGGCCTGCGGGCCATGGCCTGCGCAAATACCGCGCGTCAGATACTGGAAATTCATCGGCCGGATCTCGTGTATGTCGCGCGAGGGGCCATTGGATACCGCACCGATAGCACCGCAAGCGCGCATCGAGGAAGTCATGTTGCCGCCGGACAGGCCCACCTTGTCGGCGATGTCACCGGGAAACTTCTGCTGGAAACAGAATATCGACGGCTTGCCCAGCTTGTCCATGGCTTCCAGCACATTCATCAAGGTCAGGCTCTTGAAGGTCGGATCGGGCAGACCGTAAGTGCAAGTCACCGCGTAGCCCGCGATTGGCCCCATCTGCGGATACCAGCACGAAAGCGTGTTATTGGTGTACCAATTTTCGCTCCAGGGATTGTAGATCTCCAGGCACAGCGGCCGTCCCGGATAGGTTGCGACCACGTTGGTTATGGTCGGCGTATCGATCTTCTTCAACGCTTCCAGCAGTTCCAGCTCAGTCATCGTATCGCCTCTGTCTATAGTCCATAGGGAATTCAACGGTATTGTTGGAAGTATCGCGGAGCTTATAGTCGCAGTCAATGCGGAGTTTGGCGCTAAAGCGCCTGAACGCAAATCAACATCTTCCCTCACCCCTGCCCCTCCCTGCGGGAGAGGGGAACAAACCCTCGCCCTCCGAGACAAGGGAACACTTGAAGCGGAGCAGAGAGTAGCGCGTAGCGCCGGGTGAGGGAGGTTTTTGACTTTTCGTTCACGCTGAATAGGTACAACACGCTCATAATATACGCGCTACCTTATCATTCACCCGCAGCGACCGAATTCAGGAGCCGTCTTGAGCAATCCTCTCACGCACACACTAAGCGATTATATTATCTGCTTCTCCTTCCACAGGTGAAAACAACGATGCGCATTTCTGATGGAATTGTTTGTGTACCGCAACCATGCGCTCAACGCTGGCGCACAATCACACCACTTTTTGTGCTTGCCCTGCTGTCACCCGCTACTTTTGCGCAGTACCCGTCGAAACAAATCCGCCTCATGGTGCCGAACGCACCGGGCGGCGGCGCCGATGCTACGGGACGTCTGTTTGGAGGCGCATTGTCACAGGCGCTCGCTACGCAAGTGATTATCGACAACCGCGCGGGCGCGGGCGGCAACATTGCAGCGGAAATTGCAGCCAAGTCTGCAGCGGACGGTTACACGCTGGCGCTGGGCAATATCTCGCACGCCATCAGCGTCAGCCTCTACCGCAGGCTCGGCTACGATATGCTGAAAGACTTGGCGCCCATTGCGCTGTTGGTGGTCAGCTCTTATGGGGTGACGGTTAATCCTGCGGTGCCGGCGAAATCGATCAATGAGCTGATCGCGCTGGCCAGGGCACGGCCCGGTAGTCTCAATTACGGTTCGAGCGCCAACGGCACTTTTCTTGGCGGCGTACTGCTGTGCGAAATGACCGGCGTCAAAATGACCAACGTCGCCTACAAGGGGGGCGCGCCCGCATTGGTAGCGCTGATGTCGGGTGAGATCGAAGTAGCGCTGACCTCCCTCGCTTCAACGTTGACGCCTATGCGATCGGGCAAATTGAGGGTGCTGGCTGTGAGCAGCGCAAAGCGCTCGCCCTCGGCCCCGGACCTGCCGACGGTGAGCGAAGCCGGCGTCGCGGGATACGAGGCAGCGTCGTGGCACGGTCTGATGGCGCCTTCGGGTACGCCGAAAGAAATCATCTCCCGCCTGAACACGGAATCACTAAAAATCGTCCGGCATCCGGAAATGCGGGCAAAATTTATTGCCGCCGGTGTCGACCCTACAGGCAGCACGCCGGAACAATTCGGCAGCTATTTGCGCAGCGAAATAGAGAAGTGGGGAAAGGTGGTACGGGCTACGGGCATGCGGATTGAATGATCGATAATAACTGCGGCGTACGGGTTTTACGACTTGTTCTGCCATGATGCTTTCCTTGTTTGATGGTTATTCATGCTTTGATCTACTCGCCCGTAATTCCCGCCGGCGCCCACCCACGCTTGGCGCGAATCGCGGCATTGCCGATGATTTCAACAATTGCGGGTTTGCCGCAGGCGAGCGCCTTGTCGAGCGCACCGCGGATGTGTTCGGCTTTCTCGACACGAAAGCCTGCACAGCCCATCGATTCCGCGACCTTGGCGAAATTTACGGATTTCTCAAAAGCAGCGGATTCGGCGACGCCGCCCGAATAATTGTTGTTGACCACCATCACGGCGTTGAGCCCGCAACGCGCTGCGGTTTCCATTTCGGCCATGTGGTAGTAAAAGCCCGCGTCGCCGGCGAAGCCGATTACCGGCGTGTTCGGTAGTGCCGCTTTCACGCCCAGTGTCGCGGGGAAACACCAACCCAGTGAACCGGCACAGCGGATGTAGCGTTGACCCGCTTTCATGCGCGACATTTGCGCCGTCCACAGCGCGGCGTGAAAGGTGTCGACCACCAGCACGGCATCCGGCGGCAACCAGTCGCCGAGTTCTTTGGCCATACGCTCAGGCCGAATCGGCACCTCATCCGAATTGCGCAGCGGATCGCTTTCGGCCCAGAAATCGGCGACATAGCCGCGGCATTGCTCCAGCCACTCCGCGCGCTGCGTAGGCTGGCCGGCTTCGGCGACCATTTTTTTCAGGGTAACTTTGGCGTCGCCGCACAGCGAAACTGCGTTGGGATAATTGCGTCCGAGTTCATCCGGGTTGATGTCAAGCTGAATAGTGCGCACACCGATTTTCGGAATCGACCAGCCGTTGGTGACTTGCCCGCCGGTATGACTGCCGATAAAAAACACCAGATCTGCCGCCGCGACAGCCTTGTTCGCGCACCAGCGCGAGTAGCTGCCCGGCACGCCCACGCCCAGCGGATGATCGTCGGGCACTATCGCACGCGCATGTAGACTGGTGGCTATCGGGATTTGCAGTTTCTCGGCAAGTTGCACGACTTCCGCACCTGCACCCGATGTTATTGCGCCGCCGCCCACGACAATGATGGGTTTGGCTGCTTTGCTCAATTCCGCGAGCGCTGCTTTGATATCAGCCGCTTCGGCCTCGGGGCGAAACGGCGGAAAGCGCGTATAGCGCTGCTCAAACGTGAGATCGTATTCGGCTTCCTTGTCGAGCATCTGGCCGGTACTACCGCGCAATTCAAGATGCACCGGGCCGGGCGTGCCGCTGGTAGATTCCCGAAACGCCTGACGCAGCAAATCGGGGAAGCGCGCGGCGCTATCGACGGAGTAATTCGCTTTGGTGACGCCATCCCATGCGCTGTTGTCCTCCGCGTTTTGATAGGCGTGACGATAGCGCGGTTGATCGTTTTGACCACCGGTGATGGCGATGACCGGTGAGCCCGCCATATGCGCGTCACGCATGCCTGCCGCGAGATTGGTGGTGCCGATGTCCTGGCACAGGCAGATGCCGGGCTTGTTCGAAGCGCGCGCGTAGCCGTCGGCCATGTAGGCAGCGGCTTTCTCGCCGTGCGTCACCACGCGCTGCACGCCGCCTACTTTGTCGATCTCCAGCATGGCGGGCGGAATAATCGTGTTCACATAAAAAAGATGTGACACGCCGTAGCCGCGCATCGCTTCGGCAAAGTATCGGTGTCCGGTCATTTTTGGCATGGTGGGTTCCTTAAGGTGGACGAGTGAATTTTTTGCGGGCGTTGCTTACTGGTGAAAAGCATAACAGGAAATCGAAGCATGGCGCCGTATCGCCATATTCATCGGCGCTTGCGGTAACATGCTGTGCCCTGCAATCAGCTTCCACAATAAGGAATTCCGCATGCCGACGTTGAGCGTTTCACCCGGTGTAGACATTTTTTATAGGGTTGATAATTTTACTGATCCGTGGCGCAAGCCTGAAACGATACTGTTGTGCCACGGCAATAACGAAAGTCATCGCGCCTGGTACGGCTGGGTGCCGCATCTCGCGCGGCACTACCAGGTGGTGCGCCCGGACATGCGCGGCTTCGGTGACTCGACGCCGATGGCGCGGGATTTTCCGTGGACGCTGGATATCGTGATCAATGATTATCTGAAGCTGATGGATCATCTGGGTATCGAACGCTTTCATTTGGTGGGCGCGAAAATCGGCGGTGTGATTGGACGCGCTTTTGCCGCACGACATGCCGATAGCGTGCATACCTTGACCGTGGTGGGTTCGCCGCCGCCGATACGTGCAGATGCGGCGACACGCGCGGCGCGTGTGAAAGAAGTCGAAGAATTAGGCATTGAACACTGGGCGCGGCGCAGCATGGGTGCGCGCTTGGGCAGCGCGTTTCCGCAAGAAGGTGTCGAGTGGTGGATCAAATACATGGGCCGCACGGCGATTTCAACGGAAGCAGGATTCGCGGCCACGATTAATTTTTCCGACATCAGCGAGGACGTGAAAAAGATCAGGTGTCCGATGCTGGTGATCACCACGCAGGAGAGCGGCCTTGCGTCGGTGGCTGAGACGCGTGCATGGCAGGAGAAGGTGCCGCATTCAGAATTGGTGGTGCTGCCCGGTGATTCGTTTCATGCGGCGGCGAGCGATGCGGATGCGTGTGCGCAGGCGTTGCTGGGGTTTGCGGGGCGGCATGCGATTACTCGATGAGAGAAAATTAGTTCAAGATCATTTGCCGCAGATGCACGCGGACTAGCGCAGACTAGCGCAGACTAGCGCAGATGAACACAGACAAAAAACTATTTAAAAACAAATACTTGCGTTATTCTCGCATTATTGTTGCAGGCTTGATTTTTGCGCACGGTGCGGCATTCGCACAAACCGCTTCGACAGGCTCAGGACAGGCTTATCCCAACCGCCCGATACGCATCGTCGTGCCGTATCCACCCGGCGGCGGCACGGATGTCGTCGCGCGCACGCTGGCGCAAAAAATGAACGAGGTGATGGGCCAGCTGGTGATCGTGGACAACCGTCCGGGCGCGAATGGCATCATCGGCTCGGACGTTGTGGCGAAAGCAGCAGCCGATGGTTACACGGTGTTGATTACACTCGCCACGCACGTGATTAACCCCGCGCTCTACGCCAAGCTGCCCTATGGCCCGGACGATCATGCGCCGGTGACGGTGCTGGCCGAGTATCCGTTCGTGATTACCGTGCATCCGTCGCTGCCGGTGAAGAACACGAAAGAGTTCATCGCGTTCGCGAAATCGCGTCCCGGCCAGTTGGCCTTTGCGTCGTCGGGCAACGGCAGCGGACCGCATCTGGGTATGGAGCTTTTCAAAAGCATGGCAGGCATCGACGTGGTGCATGTGCCATACAAAGGCGCGGGGCAGGCGATGAGCGATCTGCTATCGGGCCAAGTGCCGATTTTTTTGAATAACTTTATCGCGGGTGCGCAGATGATCAAGGCGGGCCGCTTGCGTGCGCTGGCGGTGACCAGTCGTAAACGCTCTGGCGCTGCGCCGGATGTTCCAACCGTCGCAGAGTCGGGCGTACCGGGTTATGTGGTTACAGGTTGGTACGCGATGATGGTTCCTGCCGCGACACCAGCGCCGGTGGTGCGCACCCTGCATGAAGGCACGGTCAAGGCGCTGAAATCAAAAGAAGTCAGTGGGCGCTTGTCCAACGAAGCAGCGGAGATCGTCGCCGGCACGCCGCAGGAATTCGCCGCATTCATGAAAACTGAATCGGAAAAATGGACAGCCGTTATTCGCAAGGCCAAGGTGCGTATTGCGGAATAGCGCGGTTCGTCAGCGTCACGCTCGTGCGATAATTACCTCATCACAAACACCAATTACAGGGAGCATACGATGCACACACACAATCATTCCAACAACGATAAGTGTTGCGAAGAAAGCAGCCTTCAATTTGTCGGCTGTGGTGTCACCAGCGCCACCAACGAAGCGCAGTCGCAACCAGGCGGTGGGCGCCGCCGGCAAGTGATCGTGGGCGGCAAGCGCGTGAAAACTATCGACGTGCATGCACACTGCGTGATCCCCAAGGCGCTGGCGCTGATGGGCAAAAAACTTGAAAACGAACGCGGGCCGAACATCGGCGAAGTCGGCTTGCTGCGCATCGGCGAAATGGACGCGCAGGGCATCGATGTTGAGGCCATCAGCATCAACCCGAGTTGGTATCACCTGGAGCGCGACCTTGCTGCTGAAGTGGTCAAGATCAATAACGAGACGCTGGCTGAACTGTGCGCCGCGCATGCGGATCGTTTTGTCGGGTTTGCGTCGCTGTCGTTGCAATCGCCTGACCTAGCGGTTCAGCAACTCGAGCACGCGGTGAAAAAACTCGGCATGCGCGGCGCGGCCATCGGCGGCAGCGTGGCCGGCGAGGAATTTGCCGACGCGAAATTTCACCCGGTATGGGCCAAGGCCGAAGAACTGGGCATCCTGATATTCATACACCCGCAGAGCACGCCGGAACTCACTAAACGCTTCCGCGGCAACGGCTGGCTGGCGAACACTATCGGCAATCCGCTCGATACCACGATCGCGCTATCGCATCTGATATTTGAAGGCACGCTGGATAAATTCCCCGGTCTCAAAATCTGCTCTGCGCACGGCGGCGGTTTTCTCGGTTCGTACGCACCGCGTTCAGACAACTGCCTGCGTGTCGCGCCGGAGATGGACACCGGCGTCAAACTCAAGAAAAAGCCCACGGACTATATTCGCCAGATGTATTTCGACACGCTGGTGTTTACCGATGAAGCGCTGCGTCACCTGGCAGCGGAAGCCGGTGTGGGCCAACTCGTCGTCGGCACCGATCATCCGATTCCGTGGCAGGACCAATCCATTAACCACGTGCTCAACGCGCCGGGATTCACAGACGCTGAGCGCCGCATGATGCTGGGTGAGACGGCGGGTAAGTTGCTCGGCATCGCACCGTTTTAGAAATACTGCGGGCTGCCAAAATCTTTCCCTCATCCCCGGCCCTTCTCCCGGAGGGAGAAGGGTGAAAAGCCCCTCGCCCTTCGGAAGGGGTTGGGGTGAGGGAAGCTTTTGAGGTGTATCCATGAAAGTCTACCAAGCCGTAGCCAACGCCTTCGTGAAAGAAGGCGCGACCACCGTATTCGGACTGATGGGCGACGGCAATATGTCGTGGGCCGCAGCGATGTCCAAGCACGCGAACGTGCGCATGATCGACGTGCGTGACGAAGGCGCGGGATTGTCGATGGCCGAAGGCTGGGCGCGTGCTACCGGCCAGGTCGGCGTGTGCAACGTCACGCATGGCCCCGGCATTACTCGTATGACGACTTCCCTTGTAGCAGCGACCAAGGCGCGCGTGCCCGTGGTGGTTTACACCAGCCGCACGCACTTCAATAACGAGTGGCAGAATCAGTCGCTCAATCAGGAGCGCTTGGTAAGCGCCACCGGCGCGGGCTACATCGAAGTGCTGACGCCGTCGTTTGCCGAAGACGCGGTGCGCCAGGCGTTTTATCAGGCGCGCGTGCAAAAGCGCCCGCTGGTGCTGTGCTACCCGATGAACGTGCAGGACATGACTATCGACAGCGATGGCGACGACTATCAGCCGTCATCAGCGCTGTTCATGGGCCAGCAGCGTATCAAGCCCGCCGATGACCGGTTGAGTGCGGCCGTCAAAATCATTTCGGCAAGCAAGAAACCGGTGGTGCTGCTCGGCGATGGTGCGATTCAGTCCGGCGCAGTCGAGGTGGCGGAGCGCCTCGCGCAACGCATTGGCGCGTTGACCGCGACCTCGCTGGTGGCGAAAAGTACGGCGGGCACGTTGGGCGCAGGTGAGTTTCACGCGGGTATCGCGGGCTTATTTTCCACGCGCGCCGTGATGCAGCTTTTCGAAGAAGCCGATTGTGTAATCGCCATCGGCGCGAGTTTGAACCCGCACACGATTGAAGGCGGTTTGCTGTTTCCGCATGCGCGCATCGTGCATATCGACAGCGAGCAGACGGTGCTGATGGGCAACGACCGGCTCGCCGATTGCTATGTGCAGGGTGACGCGGAAGTCACCGTCCGCGCCATCGACGATGCTTTATCGCAATTATTTGTTTTTAAAGAGAATTTTAGAACTTCGGCCACACGGAAGGCATTGCTTGACGCCGACCGCGATGCGGCTGAATTTGAAATCGAAGCGGGCACGGTGGATCCGCGCGAGGCGTCGCGTGTGATTGATGAACGCTTGCCATCTGAAGTGGGCGTGGCGATCGGCGTCGGTCACTCGTTTGCGTTTCCCGTGATGATTATGAAAAAGCCGCGCGTGCTGCATGCGTTCGTCAACGGCTTCGGCTGCATCGGACAAACGTTGCCTACGGCTATCGGCATGGCTGTCGCGCTGGGCAAACCCTTTGCCTTGATAGAAGGCGACGGCGGTGCGATGCAAAATATTCAGGAGCTGGATACTGCGTCGCGGCTGGGACTCAAGCTATTGTTTATTGTGCTCAACGACGAAGGCCTGGGGGCCGAGTACCACAAGCTCAAGGTGTCGGGTTTCGATGCCAGTCTTGCGAGCATTCGATCGCCCGATTTCGGGGCGGTCGCACGCGGCTTTGGTTGTCGCGGAAAGGTGGCGCGCACGCTCGACGAAGTCGGTGCGGGCATCGACGAATTTCTTGCAGGCGACGGGCCGATGGTGCTTGACGTGCGCATTTCGCGCAATGTGGTGAATATCACTTACCGGCGTATGTTCTACGGCGAGGACGCGTGACGCGAATTTGCCACCGACTAACACCACGTTGACAAAGGGGAGGCGTTGCGGAAATGCCAACCCGTCATTCCAGCGAATGCTGGTATCCCCTTCCCTTGGGGGAAGGTAGGTTGGGGGAACAAAACGATGCGTAGCACCTGAAATTAGATCCTTCGGATAGCATTACGAACTGGTTTCCAGCTTACGCTGGAACGACGAGGTTGTTATCGGCCTGCATGAAAGTCAGATAAACCTATTTTTTTTGAGGGAGTGCTCATGGATCACAAGGAAATTCGCGGACTGATATCCGCCGTCGTCACACCGTTCAAGGCTGACGGCTCTATCGACTATAAAAGCCTTGAGCATCACGTCGCTAGAGTGGCGTCGGCCAAGGGTCTCTATGGTATTGCCGTCAGCGGCCACGCCGGAGAAGTGCTGACGCTGACCTCCGAAGAGCGCATCGCGATCGTTACTACAGCGAAGAAGGTGATGCCCAAAGGTGTCAAGCTGGTGGCGGGCATCGAAAGCCGCTCGATGGCTGGTCTGGTCAGCGAGGGGCTGATTGCCAAAAACGCGGGCGCCGACATGCTGCTGGTGTTGCCGCTGTTTGACGTGCGACCGTACCGTCATCTGTGTCATCAGCCGCAGGCGGTGTATTCGGTGTTCGAGCGCATGGATCGTGAAGTGGGTTTGCCGATGATCGTGTTTCAGTATCCCGAAGCGACTGGCTGCGCGTATTCGCTGGCGTCGTTGCAGCGCATTTCGAGCTTACCCAACGTCGTGGGTATCAAGGCTGCAACCGTTACCGCCACCAAGTATGCGGAAATCAACGATGCGCTGAACGACAAAGTTTCCGTGCTTGCTGCGTGCGATGCGCCGTCGTTGCTGGGCATGCTCCTGCACAATGCGCCGGGCGCGTTGCTCGGCATCAGCGTGGTGGGTACGCAGCAGTGGGTCGATCTGGTGCGTGAAGCAACTGTGGGTGATGCACGCAAAGCCAAAGAAATTCACAATAATTTCGCCGTGCCGTTGATGGATGCCATTTACGAATATCAGTTGCAGCGCACGCCGATCAGCTCGTGCAGCGCAAATAAAGAAGCGCTGGTGCAGCTCGGCGAAATCCAATCGTCGTGGGTGCGTCCGCCGGCATTGAGCGTGGACAAGGCGCGCAAGGAATCCATACGGCTGGGGCTGCAAAAGGCGGGATTACTGATGGCGAAGTCCGCCGTCGGCATGTAGCAGCGGGATCAGGCGTCAACACTGTTCGCTTTACCCCCGTTCGCCCTGAGTTAGTTATTCGCCCGTGGGTCGAAAGGCAGGATTGAGAAACAGGGCGGAAATTGTAGCCCGGAAGGAGCGCAGCGTATTCCGGGGGGGCGATGGTTACATTACGCAATGCGTTTACGTAAGCGAAGATGCTTGCACCTGTGGATCGGTGGTGGTGATATTGGTCATTCTTGGATGCTATCCCGGAATACGCTGCGCTCCTTCCGGGCTACGGTTGCTGTGGCAAATAGCTTTTTCTAGGATGATTGCGCCGCATGCGCCGGGCGGGTCTAACGATATCTTTGGCCGCTGTACATTCGATTGCGAGCGAGTCTTTGTGAGGGGTTCAATTCGGCCAATCAGTATTTCCAAAAATTCATTGCTTGCTCCGGCGTCACTGTCGATTCGCGCGGGCAATCGCTTCGTGCGCGCGTGCCGCTGCTTGCCGCGCAATAGTTCCGCACAGGCCGGTGTAGGCGGTGGGGTCGAGCAGGGCGTCGATGGCTTTCGGGTCGAGGTGTGCGGTCACGCGCCGGTCCGCAGCAAGCAGCGCCGCGAACGACTTGCCTTCGACGCAGGCTGCCTGCGCGGCATCGTAGACGACGTCGTGCGCGTGCTGTCTGCCCAGCTTGGCGCCCAGTTCCAGCATCACGGCTTCGGCCACAATGAGCCCGCCGCTGAGGTCGAGATTGGCGCGCATGCGCTCGGGTTTGAGTGTGAGCCCGCGCAACACCGTAACCAGGCGCGCGAGCATGTCGCCGGTAATGATGCAGGCGCGCGCCTCGGCGGAATCTATCATCAGCGAGGTGGTGCGGTCGGCTTCGTGCTCGGTCTGCATCGATTCCAGCGCCAGCGGCACGAGGGAACGAATCTCCGCGGCGGCGGCAATGATGTCCTGGCACAGCTTGGGGTTGCGCTTTTGCGGCATCGTGGAACTGCCGACAGTGCCGGGCGGTACCGGCTCTTCGACCTCGCCGTACTCGGTTTTCATGAGGGTGTAGATTTCCCGGCCGATCTTGCTGCAGGTGGCGGCCAGCAGGCCCAGCAGGCAGATGTTCTCGGCCACATGGTCGCCGATGGTGCGCGCCGGCACGTTCATCGCCGTCATACCCAGGTGTTTTGCGATGTGCGCCTGCACCGCAGGACCCTGCGGCCCTAGTGAGGCAAAGGTGCCGGCTGCGCCGCCCAGCATGGCCATGAATATGCGCGGCGCCGCCTGCTCGAAGCGTTCGACGTGGCGCAATAGCTCGTCGATCCACACCGCGACCTTGAATCCGAAGGTAGCCGGCACCGCATGCTGGCCATGGGTACGGGCGGCGATGGGCATGTCCGCGCTGCGCTCCGCGAGCTCGGCCATCGCCCCCAGCGCTTGGTGTATCTGGCGCAGGAATATCCCGTGCGCCTGCCGCAACACCAGCAGATCGCCCGTCTGCGTGATGTTCTGCGTGGTCGCCCCCCAGTGTACCCAGCCGCCATGGGGCTCGCCGGCGAGTCGGCTCAGTTCCCACACCAGGGGAACGATGGTGTGCGCCGTGCGCGCGAAGGCTTCGTCGATACGTGCGCGATCCATCCGCTCGAGTCGCGCCGCCCGCGCTATCGGCTCGACGGCGTCGGCGGGAATGATGCCCAATTCGGCCTGTGCCCGCGCCAGCGCCACTTCAACATCCAGCCAGGCTTGCCAGCGGTTCTCGATCTTGTACAGTGCGCGCAGGCCGGGGTCGCCGATGCGGCTTGCAGTGGAACGTTCGTCGCTCATCAGGATTTACGCCTCTGGGTTGCCGTGGCCGTATTGGCCAGGATATCAGGATATAGAATGCAACTTATCACGGCTTGAAGCAGGTGCAATAGCACAATAGCAGGCTTCGAATCGAGTCCCACATAGGACATCCAGCCCGGCGTCTCACTCCGTCGATAGCTTCGCCGCCAGTATTACCTTGCGCCACTTGTCGTGTTCGGCGACCTGAAACTTCATCAGTTCATCGGGGGTGGTGGCGAAGGCATTGCTGCCGGCGTTGAATAAATAGTCCTTGACTTTGGGGCGCTCCAGCGCTGCAACGATCAGTTCGTTCATGCGCGTGACGATTTCCGCAGGTGTGCCGGCAGGCAGCCACGCCGCATTCCAGAACGTCCACTCGTAATTCGGCACGCCGGCTTCGCGCATGGTGGGCGTGCCGGGCAGCACGGGCCAGCGTTGCGCGCCGGTCACCGCCAGCGCGCGCAGCTTGCCGGCCTGTACTTGCGGCATGGCGGTGCCCAGATTGACGATCATCATGTCGATGCGTCCCGCGATCAGGTCGGTGGTTGCTTGTGGCACGGTTTTGTAGGGCACGTTGCTGATGTTGACACCGGCGATGAGTTTGTAAAATTCAACGGCGGTGAGCCCGACCGAACTGCCGGAGCCGTAGGTCAGATTGCCCGGTGATTTGCGCGCGAGCGCGGTGAGTTCGGCTATGGTTTTTGCGGGGACATGCGGATTGACCACGGCCAGCAGCATGCCCGTCGAAATGCCGCTGACCGGCGCGAAATCCTTTACATAGTTATACGGCAGTTTTTTGTAGAGGCTGGGATTTGCTGCGTGCGTCGAGTTGGTTCCGACCAGCAAGGTGTAGCCGTCGGGTGTCGCCTTGGCCACAAACTCCGCTGCGAGGATGCCATTAGCGCCGGGCTTGGGTTCCACAACCACCAACTGCCTGGTCATCGCGGAAATTTCATTGCCGATCACGCGCGCCGTATTCTCGGGAAAGCCGACACCCATGGCGATGAAACGGAGCGGTTTTGCGGGAAAGCTGGATTGGCCAAGCGCGCCGGCGCTGTACGCAAGCCCGCACCAGCAGACCGCCGCCGCCAACAGTGGGCGCATCCTTTGCAACATGATTTCGGCTTATCTGGCCGTTACCGGCCCCATGCCTTTGCCACGGATGATTGTGTGTGCCGCCGGCGCTTTGAAAAAATTCGTCAATGCATTGGCGGCATCAGCAACTTTGGTGTTGGCATGTCGGCCGGTGGCAAAGAACGTGATCTCCTCGATGTCCTTCGACAGCCCGCCAACAATATCGATGCCGGGCACCGGCAGCAATTCACTCATTTGCTGAAAACCTATTTCGGCTTCGCCGCGCGCGACGACGGCGCCGACTGGCTCACCCTTAATTTGTTTCACTTTCGACGCCAACTGCCCGGCGATGCCCATGCGCTGAAACAGTCCGATCAAATAGACGCCGCTGGGGCCGGTCGAATAGGCTATCGACTTTGCCGCAAGCATCGCGCGCTTGAACGCATCGCCGGAACTGATGTCGGGTTGGGGCGCACCCTTGCGCACGGCCATTGCGACCCACGATGTCGCGATGTCGATGCGGCTGCCCTTGGCGAATTTGCCGGCGGCGATCAATTCATCAATGGCATTGCCCGACATCACGGCGAGGTCGGTGGCTTCACCGGCCTTTACACGGTTGACGATGTCCAGGGTGTTGGTCCAGGTAGTAACGACTTTGTGTCCGCTGGCGCGCTCGAATTGCGGCGCCAGTTCGAGATAGGCATCTTTGAACGCAGCCGTGACCATGACTCTGATTTCGGTGGGAGATGACACAGCGATTACATTGTGTAAGTATTTGTTTTTAAATGATTATTTTGTATTGATGCTGATGCGCTCAGCATCAGTTTAACCGATGACTGACGCGCGTGTAGCACGTGGGAGGTCACGCGCAAACTCACGCGGCGTGAGTATTCGAAACGGCAGCGGCCTCATCTTGCGTGTTGCGAGTGCGAGCAAGTCGCGGTCTTTGGTGATGAGCGCATCAGCCCGGCAGTCACGCGCCAATTCCAGAAACATCTGATCATCGGGATCTGCGCAGCGGGGCAAAGCGGCGATGGCATGGGGTTCGGTGGCGTCGCTTATCGCGCGCGCAATCGCCCGGCATTGCGCCAGCGCCGTGGTTTGCGCATCCGCATTCAGTGCTCGCCCGGATAAGGGATAGCCGAGCACACGCGCAAGTTCGACCTCGCATGCGGTGGAAATGAAAACCGTGGCGGCTCCGCGTGCAACGGCTTGCTGAATCGGTACCACACCCGCGTCGGCAAACACCAGCCAATCGAGCCAGATGTTCGTGTCAAGTGCCAGGCGCGTGATCGTGCGCGGCGTAGGGATATTTGCTGTTCCTGGCATAAGTCTGTCGATGAGGCTGAATCCAACGAAGCCCAATACAACGATGGGTCACGAATCGTTGGCGGTGTCGGATCGATAGTGTACATTGCACCGGTGGATGGCCGGGAATAGAATGTCGATGAAACACTATCGATACTGTCCCACGAGTCAGGAGGCAAACATGAAACACTTCTTTGCAGTGGTGCTGATCGCAGCCTTATCGGTGCTCGCCGGGGGCGATATCGGCGCCGTGGCGCGCTTCAATGCGGGCAGCGATGCGGTTTGTGAAGCGGTGATGAACAACGGCGCATCGAAGGAAGTGCTCGCCCAGCAGCCCTGCTGCCAGAACAACCAGGGGATTTGCGGCTGCCGCGCCGGCAAGATCGTTTGCTGCGACAAGACCTTCAGCCCGACCTGCACCTGCTGAAAGTGAGCGGCAGCGGGCGCACGCCGGCGGCTACTTCTGCGTCAGGTTCCACACGCCATCCGCGTCGTGGCCGGTCGCATGATCGCGGAAATGCCGCAGCCGTGAGAGCAGCGTTTTCGACGGCGCATCGTCCGGCTTGAGCGTCAGGCAGGCTTCGAAAGCGGCTTCCGCCTGATCCCATTCGCTTTGCCGGTAGTGCCGCAGGCCCTGCGCAAAGCGGCCCTGCAGTTCCTGCAGGGTCGCGTCGAGTTGTCCCTTGCGCCCGAGCAATTCGAACACCCGCACCGGCTCACGCTTGCCGACGACGCGGACGTTGTCCAGCTCGCGCACCTCGATCGCATCCCGCGCCCTGTTCCAGGTGTCCTCGCTGATCAGGATACGGCTGCCGTACTCCTTATTCGCCCCTTCCAGCCGCGATGCCAGGTTGACGGTGTCGCCCATCACCGTGTAGCCCCTGGACGCCTCCGAGCCGATGCTGCCGACGGTGACATCGCCGGTGGCGATCCCCATGCGGACATTGACGGTCGGCAGGCCCTTGCGCAAACCGATGAGGTCCGGCAGCATGCGGTTGAACGTTTCCAGTTGCGCCAACTGCTCCAGGGCGGCAAAGCACGCCAGCCGCGCATGATCCTTTTCGTCGGTGAACGGCGGCCCCCAGAAGGCCATAATGCCGTCGCCGATGAACTTGTCGAGGATGCCGTGATTGTCCCTGATGGGCCCGGACATCAGCGTGAAGTACTGATTGAGGAAGCGCACCACGCCGTCGGGGGTCATCTGCTCGCAGAGGGGCGTGAAGCCCTCGATGTCCGAGAAAAACACGGTCATCACCCGGCGCTCGCCGCCGAGGGTGGTCAGATTGTCGTCCAGCAGTTCTTTGACGATGCGCGGGTCCACGTACTGGCTGAAGGTGCTCTTGATTCGTTCTTTCTCCCGCAGGCCCACCACCATGTTGTTGAAGGATTCGGTGAGCACGGCGATCTCATCGGTCGAACTGGCACGGATGCGGATATTGAGATCGCCCTGCTCCACCGCCTGGGTTCCGCTGAGCAGCCTGCGCACCGGCTGCACCAGGCTGCGGGTAACGATGGCGGCGAAGATCAGCCCGAGAACCCCGGCAATGAAGGTGATTCCCCAGTTGAGGCGGATCGCTTTTTCTTCCTCGGCTTGCGCCTTGTTAGCGGAGTCCTGGGTGACCTTCTGGATGGCGAGGATCACTTTCTCGAGCTGGGCGTTGATGCCGTCCTTCTCCTTCACCACCACCTCGCGCACGATCTGAATGGAGCGCGGGTTGCCGTCCGCCGCCTCGATCAGAAACTTGCGGAAGGTGCCGTGGAAATTCTGCCGCGCCGTCTGGATTTCCGGCAGCGTCTTGCGCAGAAAATCGAAGGCGGCGCGATCGACCTCGACTTTGCCGGAGGCAAGCCCCTGCTCAAGCAGGCGCATGCTCGAATCGATGACCTGGTCGGCATTGACGCCGCGGTCGTCGAACAGCTTCTTCTCCTGCTCGAGCGCCGCCTTGTCGTCCCCGCCCAGGCGTTGCAGCAGCAGAATGCGTTCGAGGTGTACCGCCTGCTGGCGGATCAGCGTCTCCACGCTCCCGACTTGCTGGTCGAGCGGGATGTAGTAGCCCGATAGCGCCATCACCTCGTTGTTGAGGATTTTCAGGTTGCGCGCCGAGAGCCCGGTGACGATGATCATCAGCGCGAGCAGGATCAGCGCAATGCTGTAGACCTTGAGGCTGATGGGACGCTGCATTCTTGCGCTCCGGATATTAGAATTAATTTCGGGCGATTGTCGGGCTCGCCCAGAATACCCCGCTGATACGCCCTACGAAAATATTGAATCCTGCAGCGTTTGCATCGTGTCCGGGAATCATACACCGGCTGTTGTCCCCGTGAGCCTGTTGGGCTGAATGAAATAAAGCCCAACACAATGATTCAGTGCAAAACGTTTGTGGTAGCGGATTGTCAGCGTTGTGATGTTGGGCATCGCAAGCTTAGCCTAACCTACGCGTGCTGATGTAAAAGCAAAAAAACGCGCGGCGCGGTGTGATATCGCGTTGCTGGTTGATCTGGAAACAGGAGCGCTCGTAGTGCGGGAGGAGTGAAGCGCAACCCGCCTGCTGACCCCAATGACGATCACGGCGAACAGGAAACTGACCTATTGCCTCGGAACCAGTTTTGAGATGCTGACGAACCTGTTCGCTCAAGTAAGTCCAGTTTCTTGGCGCCTCAAGGGAAATTGCTTCACCGAATTGTAGTTTCGCAAAGGAACTGCTTTGGGCAAGAGCGTCAACCGATAATAGAATTGTAAGAATGCCGGCTAGCGCGGCGAATTTGCGAAGGTCGTTTGGCGTCACGGTTTTGCCCTCGGTGAATTAACGTCTACATTCAGCGGCGAGTGAAGCGAGTCCGCTGAAATCAAGGCGACCGTGCTTGAGATACTGGCAAGAGTTCGGTGCGTTCCTTTTGCAGCCCCTTCTTCGCCGCTAAAGTAGCGTATTACTTCACCGCTTCGATAATTCCGATTTCGCGCTTGAGCAGATCATTCACGAGATCGGACAACTCCACGCCCTTGGCGTTGGCTTTCGCGGCCAGATAAGTCTCGACTTTCTCATCGAGATAGACTGGCAGCCGGACAACCGCGTCGGGCCGATAAAATTTTCCGCGCACGCCTTTGCTGAAATCGTAATGATCTTTCATCGCATCACCTTCGCTTTTGGCCGCTAACGCGGCGCGTTCTCATAATCGCGGATTTCGCCCCGGTCGGCTTTGCGCACCGAGATGATCCGCACCTTGATTTCAGCCGGTGCGATCCACACTGAGGTGTGGATCACTACCAATATTTGCTCGTTCTCCGCGCGACCCGATGCTCACCCACCGTTCCTCATGCTCGCTGTGTTCGCCGTCGAAGATCGTCACCGTCAGCGGATCGCGGAACACCGACGTGGCAAGCCGGAACGACACGCCGTGTTTCTTGAAATTAGTCCGCGCCTTCTTTGGATCCCAATCGAAATCGTAGAACGTACCGGGCATGCTTCAGGCCGCCATTATCCGGTTGATCGTTGAATGCGTCATCAGGCTATACATGAGCATGAGTAGCCAAAGATGCCGAAGCTAATTTCTTGCGTTACTTTATCAAAGACTCGAAGTCATCAACCCGAGGTGTTCTTCCTTTGCAACATTGCAGCGGCACGTAAATATTTTACGCGGATCACGGTTTACAGTATCGCCTAATCCGCTCTACGATTCCTCGGATCATACACCGGCAGTTGCCACTGCGAACAGGTTAGTTCTTCGCGGCAGGCCTATCGAACTGATACCGCACCCCCACCCAAGCCGTACGCGGCGCGCCCGGCGCGTAAAACGCGGATTGTTGCACCGGAAAATCTCCGCCCGCGGTGGCCGGGGCGGCCGGGTCGAGAC
>JANMXV010000225.1:0-5512 GCA_031381325.1 Betaproteobacteria bacterium
TGCCGGTGACGAAGGAACCGCATCGGTCGAGGATCATGCACTACATTTTCGCGATTGATGCGGTTCCTTCGTCACCGGCATCCTACTTAATCAATTCTCGCCGCGCACGCCCGCTTCTTTAATCACCTTCGCCCAGCACTGGATTTCTGCCGCCAGGTATTTGGCTGCATATTCCGGCGTTGATCCCGCGGCCTCACCGCCTTCGGCCGCGTAGCGTTTGCGCACTTCGGCATTGTCAATGGCGCGCGCGGCGCCCGTGTATATGCGTGTGATCAGGACGCTTGGCGTTCGCACCGGCGTCATCAGCATCGACCACGCGGTGGCTTCGTAGCCTGGCAGAGCGCTTTCCGCAACCGTCGGCACGTTAGGTAGCTCACACTGCCCGGCTTGCTGCGCGCGAACGCGATCAGCTCTTTGATGTTGGGAAACTCCGCAGCTTGTGCATATGACGCACACAGAAATGCACTACCAAAAATAATGTAACTATTTGTTTTTATTGATATATTTAACATCACTCTCTGAAAAAATCAGACAGCTCATCGTAAACCCGATCCGGCGCCTGCTCCGCCGGATAGTGCCCGCACGGCAGCGGTTGCATCTTCACAATGTTTGCGGCGTACGGCGGCCACGCCTCGCGCGGATTAAAAAACTTTTCGGTGTGACTCAACTCACCCCAAAAGACAGCAGTCGGACACTGAATTTTGCGTCCGGCCTCCCAGTCCGCCTTGTCCATATCGAAATCCACGCTCACGTTGGCTCGATAGTCTTCGCACACAGCGTGAATATTTTCCGCCGTGCAGACACGCGCGTACTCATCCAGAGCCTCCTGCTTGAAACCGCCCTTGCCGATACCCATCGTCGTTAATTTTTTCAGGATATAAAAATCCTCGTGGCCCGCGATCAGTTTTTCGGGCAAATCGTACGGCTGCGCCATGAAAAACCAGTGATATGAATTCACCGCCCACTCGCGGTTGATGTGCGTGAGGATGTGATGCGTGGGCAGCACATCGAAGCTCGCGAATTTCTTGACCTTGCCGGGATGATCAAGCGCCATGCGATACGCCGTGCGCCCGCCGCGATCGTGGCCGGCGACGCAAAATTTATCGAATCCCAGATGCTGCATCACCTCGACCTGATCCTGCGCCATGCGCCGGAACGAATAGTTCATGTGATCGGGCGTGCCGCGCGGCTTGCCACTGTCGCCGTAGCCCCTCAAGTCGGCGCACACCACGGTAAAGTGCTGCGCCAATCGCGGCGCCACCAGATGCCAATGCACATGCGTCAACGGATTGCCGTGCAGCAGCAGTATCGGCGGGCCGTTGCCGCCGTAGCACAAATTGATTTTGACTTCGGGGTCGCTGGTTTGAATTTGCGTGTGTTTGAAGCCTTCGAACATTTCAGTTCCTTAAAGTCGCCTACCACCGAGGGCACAGAAAGACAATTTTTCCAACCTCGTCATTCTGGCGTAGGCCAGAATCCAGTACGTAAACCCGATCCGAAGGATCATATTCAAGATGCTCCGCATGAATGTACGAACTGGATTCTGGCCTACGCCAGAATGACGGGATCACCCACCCGAATCTCGCCGCCGGCACTCGACAACATCCCCACGCCAAAAGTCGGCTCGCGCTGCGAAAATGCTTTAACCAGCGTTTGCATCACCTGCAAATCGCGCTCGCCGGTCAGCGGGTTCGCGTGCGTGGCGAGACAGCGCACCTTCGGCACCACGGTTTCAAACTCGACACCGCCCACGCGTAACTTGCGGCCTGTCCACGATTGCTCTTCCCACGCCGCCACGCCGTCGATCACGATATTGTGCCGAAAGCGCAATTCACTCAAACCAGAGTCGCCTAATGCCGCACCCGCCGAGGCCACACTCTCGCGGCTGTGCAGCGTCACCTGCCCTGCTTCGTTGTCCTGATAACGCGGCAGCATGCCGTCGCCCACCAGTTTCAACGGCAGCCGCGTGGGTTGGCCTTTCAGTGGATTCTCGTCCAGCGACAACACGTATGCTGTAATGACGTCCACCAAACGCTGCCGCCCTGCCTCATCCAGAGTTTCATCGGCCAGCACATGATCTTCAAACGCAATGCGCAGCCGCTGTCGTTGATCATCAAAACGCACATCGAGCCGCGCCAACCCCGGCGTATTCGCCAGCACCACGCCGTGATATTTGCGGCACCACGCGGTATCGGCCACCGGCGCATCGGCAAAACGGAAATTGAGCACGCGATCCCCCGCCACGCGCCCGCCCGGCAGCACGCTAATGTGCTCACAGCGTTGCGGCGTAAAGCCTTTTACGGGATAGCGATAGAGTGCGATGATTTTAGGCATAAGAATCTCTATTCTAGGTTGCGTCGTATGATTATGCCGCCGGGCGAAATCAAACGCTGTGCGTTACGGCGGATGCGCCGTGTTCGCGCGGCGGCTGAGATAGCTGCCCACGGCCATCAGCGCGCCGGTTGCAATAAACACCGGCGCGAGCCCTATCATCGCGCTGAGCGTGCCGAACGTAATCGGTATCAGCAAATGCATGAAATTCACCACCGTGAAGCGCACCCCCAGCACTTCACCCGAGCGCCCTGCCGGCGCGCGGTTATATACCATCAGCAGTGACAGCGGTTGCCCGCAGCCGAGGCCCAGTCCCAGCATGAAAGAAATTATGAACAACACCGTCACGCCCTGAAAAAACGGGAACAAAAAATATCCCAAAGCGGCCACCAGCAGTGCGCCCGCCATTACGTTTTCTTCGCTCCAGCGTCTGAGTATCTTGGGCATAACCAGGCGCACCAGCAGCGCCGCCAGCGCCTGCGCACCCATCACCGCACCGATCATGGTGGCGGAGAGTTTGATGGCATGTCCGTAGATCGGCATGTAAAACGTGTACAGGTCTACGCCCGCCACCACAATACCCGCAACCAGAATGGTCAAGCGCAGATTGCGATTACGTAAAATCTGCGCGATGCTGCTCACGGATGTGGTGTGATCCTTGACGCGCGCCGGGGGCACATGGCGTCTGCAGGCGAACCAGAGCGCGCTCACCAGCGCCAGCACGATACCCAGCGCCAGATACGCCATGCGGTGACCGTGGTGATCGATGATGTAGCCTACGCCCAGCGGTCCCGCCAGGCCGCTCGCTGCCAAGCCTATGCTGTAGTAGCTGACGTTGCGATTGCGCGAACTCGCATCGCCGATGGATGACACCAGTTGCTGCGTCGCCACGCCAAAAAACACCAGTGACAATCCACTCACCAACGCAGAGATATAAAGTGCGGGCAACTGCGGAAAAAAAAACGGGATCATCACCCCGGCGCAGAACCCCGCGATGCCGCCGAACACCGGCCAAAAGGCGCCGGCGCGATCAATGATGCGTCCTGCGTAGACCGACAGGAACAACGGAAAAATAGCGAAAAACGCGATCAGCACGCCAACCGCAGCCTGCGATGCCCCCAATTCCAGCGCGAACAGCGACATCAGCACGCGCACGCCGATAAAGCTGCCGAACGTCAGAAAGCACAACACAACGACTAGCCAAATCAGCATCGCATAAAATATCGGGGGCGCGGAGGCGCTACAGGCGGGGAACGCAGGAACGGCCTATTTTAGCGTAAACTCTTGCCACGCATTTACCGCATCAAGGAGACCTCATGGAACTTAACAACAGCATCGGCATCACCAGCCCCGGCGATATGGGACAAGGTGTCGCCCTGTGCATCAAGGCACTGGGATTTAACGTGTGCATGGCATCCGATGGCCGCAGCCCGCGCACGCGCGCACTCGGCGAGAAAGCCGGCCTCACCGATTGCGGTTCATTGGAAAAACTGGTGCAAACCTGCGACATGGTGTTGTCGGTACTCGATCCCGGCGCCGCGGTAACCAATGCGCGGGCCATCGCCGCCGCCTGCAAATCAAGCGGACGCAAAATCGTGTTTGTGGAGTGTAACGCCATCGCGCCGCAAACCATGAATGAAATCAACGACATCATGACCGCAGCCGGCTGCACGGTGGTGGATGCCGGCATCATCGGCCCGCCGCCGCGCAACGGCGCCAAGCAGCGCCTTTATGTATCAGGCCCGAACGCAAACCTGATGGATCGCATCAACTGCGCGCAAATTAACGTGCGCGTGGCGGGCGAAAAACTGGGCGACGCCTCCGCCGTCAAGATGTGTTACGCCGCACTCACCAAAGGCAGCATCGCACTCGGCACGGAGTTGCTCATCGCCGCGCGCAAGCTGGGTGTCGATCAGGTACTGGAGGCCGAATTCAAAGGCAGTCAGGCCGAATTGCATCAATCCGTGCTCACCCGCTCTGCAGGCATGGCGTTCAAGGCGTATCGCTGGGTGCCGGAAATGAACGAAATAGCTAAAACCTTTGAAAGCGCGGGCATGACACCGCGTATTTTTCAAGGCGCTGCCGACCTCTATGCGCAGATCGCCGCCACACCGCAAGGCAAGGAATCGCCCGAGGAAGCACGCGACAAAAAACGCAGCGGCAACGAGGTGATTAACGGGCTGGCCGATTCAATTTAGCGATTTAGCGATTTAGAGAATCACGGGAATCACGGCCGGAACTGCGAACGCCGGTCGCGCCTGAACAGCACTATGCTGTCGGCGTTTTCAATGCGGCTGCGGCCCAGGCGAATTTCGCCGCTGCCCTCCAGCACGATTTCACCGCGCAACAAATGCACTTCGTCGCCACTGGCAAAGGTGACGTAAGTGCCGTTGACGCTATGATCCACCAGATAAAAACTGGAGCGCACCAGCCGTATTGAACAATGCCGGCGCGAGGCAAACTGATCGAGCACCGGCACGTCGCTGGCTACATCGCGTCCAATCGACAGCAACGGGTGCCAGCGGTCCACGCGTGCGCGCGTATCATCCAGCACCACAATCAGGCTGCCGGCGTCGGCCGGCAATACGCGCGACACCTTCAGATTGACGTCCGTCAACCCCAAGTTATCCGAGCGCCAGAGCACCTGAAATATACCGGACTCGCCGGTGCTGCCCTTCAACGCCGCCCGGAACAACGGACGTACAAAGGGCTTGAGATAAGGCGGCAGTTCCTTTTCGGTGACATCGGATAAAAGAATCTGCTCGGCCATCGCCACGTTGGTCAGGAACGCGGCGGCATTCACCGTATCGCCGAATACGTCTTCATCCTCGACCAGCACCGGGCCGGCATGCAGACCGATATGCACACGCATGGGATGCCCGCCGGGCACATCGTTGGTCACCACGGACTGCATTTCTGTTGCCGCGTTCACCGCGTTGGCGGCCGTGGGAAACACGCACATAATCGCATCGCCCAGCGTCTTGACCAGGCGTCCTTCGAAGCGCGGCAATAAATCAACCAGCGGTGCAAGACAAGCGGTAATGGCGCTGCGTGCGGCGGCATCGCCCAACTGGTTGTATAAACGGCTGCTTTCCGTGATATCGGCAAACAATACGGTTAACGTCTGATTCTCTCGTGCCATTTCGCAATCGTAGCGTTAATGGAGCGGTTTGCGCAACGC
>JANMXV010000277.1:0-2886 GCA_031381325.1 Betaproteobacteria bacterium
GCAGCCACACATGCAAAGGCAGCAATCCGGCCTTGGCGCCAAAGCCGAACAACGCCAGCAGGAACGCGGTGCTCGCCCAGAACGTAGACAGCTCACTCGCACGCAGAGAGTCAAACGTGTATTGCCCGGCTTCGCCATGCATCACGCCAAAACACAGCAGCAGGGCAATGGCGCCGATGTGGGCCACCAGCAGATATAGAAATCCAGCGCGGCGAATTTCGGCGATCTTGTGGCTGGTAGTGACCAGAAAATAGGACGACAGCGCCATCGTCTCCCACGCCACCATGAACAGATAAGCATCGTCGGCAAGCATCACCATGACCATGCTGGCCAGAAAAATGTGATACTGAAAGCACAGCAGTCCCGGAAGCGCGCCTTCGCCATGGCGAAAGTATCCCGCTGAAAACAGCGATACGCCGAATGCCACGGCGCCGACTAATGCGATGAAAAACGCAGACAGGGCGTCCAGCCGCAAATGAAAAGGCAAATCAGGCAGTCCCAGCGGCAGCACCATCGATACCGGTTCAGCGCGAATGGCGAACACTGCCGCAAGTACCAACAACAGGCCGCCCATTGCGCCCATGGGAAACAACACGCGGCTCACAAAGCGCAGGCTCAGCGGACGCAGCAGGCCGGCCACGCCTATCAATAGCCAAAACAGCACGACGCCCAGTATCAGGTCCAGCGGTGCTGCATAGAGCGGATACACTGTTATGTACGCGGCCAAATGAGTGTTACGTGTTTACGTAACATCTTTTCCCTCATCCCAACCCTTCTCCCGGGGGGAGAAGGGCCTTTATCATCCCTCTCCCTCCGGGACAAGGGAACACTTGAAGCGGAGCAGAGGGACCGAGGGTGAGGGAAGGAAGTATCGTAGTTTCAGTTGTCAAAGCGTTTGGCAGTTCTCAATACAAGGACGCATTGTAGTCGCATCCACAAAAAAAGCTCACGGACGCAAATAGGCAAACCCCTCGCGCTGCTGCAGCCGGGTGATTTCAGCAACCCCTGAAATATCCAGCAACCTTACGGCACTGCGCGTCAAACGGCAATCTTACGCATGCAAACCAAACATTTGATTATCACTGGCCGCGTGCAAGGCGTAGGTTTTCGCTACTACATGGAATACAAGGCACGGCAATTCAATATCACCGGCTGGGTGCGCAATCGTCACGATGGCAGCGTGGAAGCCATGATTCAAGGCACAGCAGAGAATGTCGAGGCGATAATCGCACGCGCCCATCGCGGGCCACCCAAGGCAACGGTCGCTGGTGTAGCGGTGAGTGAGGGTTCAGGCCAATACACGGAATTCGTCACGCTGCCGACGGAATAGCATACAGCGAGTTACTTTGCACGAGTGCTCCGCTCTTTTGAGTTTGAGTCAATGATATAACTATTTGTTTTTATAAATTTTTTCAATAGCACTAAGCATTTAATTCTTCACCTCGTTCAGCAACTCCGGGTGCCGATCCAGCAGTCGAAAAAGATTAATCACGGCAGGCAAGGGACGCGCCTTACCCCGCTCATACCGTGAAAACGCATTTGGACCGCCGCCTGTGATACGCGCGGCTTCAAGCTGCGTGAGCTTCAATTTCTTGCGGATGCGTGCAAGGTCAGCCGCTTCTTTGGCATCAACCTCCTCTGCAATACGCATAATCGCCTCAGAGAAGCGCTGGCCCTCTCTTGCATCGAATTCGACCTCATGACAATAAGGGCAATGCCAACCGGCAACTTTTGGCACCACAGTCACATGGCCCTTGTATTCATACGCTACATCTTTGGCGCCATGCCTCAGATTTCCGCGTCCGCAGTTCAGACATTCACGGGCCATCTTACTTCTCCTTAAACTGAATCACAATTGAACCATCCACCCGCAGCGTCACTTTGACATAGGCCACTTTTCCGTTCGGCGTAACGACGTGATACACATCCTGCCAAATCTGGCTTGCCGCGTGCGTCGTCATACTCTTATAAAAATCGGCTCGCGTCATTGCACACACCACCTCAATTGCCTGTTCCGAGCTTAGTCCCATGGCTTGCACGCCTACCAAGGCCGTCGCGGTAAAGGCATCTGCACCCCGCTGCTGCACAGCGCTTCTTATGGCGGCCAAAACGTAGTGCGGCTTACGCTTTTCCATAGCAACCAATATAACCTATAAGGTTAGTTTTTTCAAGTAGCGCACCATTGCTCTGCGTGGCGGGCAATATTCCGCTTGGAAACGAAGCATCTAATCATCACCGGCCGCGTGCAAGGCGTAGGTTTCCGCTACTACATGGAATACAAGGCACGGCAATTTAATATCAACGGCTGGGTACGCAATCGTCACGACGGCAGCGTGGAAGCCATGATTCAAGGCACAGCAGAGAATGTCGAGGCGATACTGCGCGTACGCGGCGGGGTCTTTCATTCTCATACGGTATGTCTCGGAGTGCTACCATTCTCCGCATGTCCTCTGACCTGACCTTCATCACAAACGAAGCGGGCAAGCACCTGCGCGACCGTTTCGGCGTCTTGCTTGGCGATGACACGCGCTTCTTTGATTGTCTTGTCGGCTACTTCTTTATCAGCGGTTTCGATAAGCTCCATCCCGCGCTCACTAAGACCGAGAAGATTCGCATTCTCATCGGTATCAAGACCGACCGCGCGGCCTATGAACTGATTCAGACTGCGAAAGCGCAGCAGAAGCTTGATTTGGAATCTCATTCCCAAGTTAAGGAGCGCATGCCCGGCGAAATTCTGGGTGAACTCCAAAAATCCGGCGACAGTTCGGACATTGAAGATGGCGTCCGCAAGTTCGTGGAGTGGATTAAATCCGGCAAGCTGGAAGTCCGCGCTTATCCGTCCGAGCGGCTGCACGCCAAGCTCTACATCATGACGTTTCACGAGGG
>JANMXV010000307.1:0-1482 GCA_031381325.1 Betaproteobacteria bacterium
CAGTCGCCGACGTTGTCGCCGACGTTATCGGCGATCACGGCGGGGTTGCGCGGATCATCTTCGGGTATGCCGGCTTCGACTTTGCCGACCAGATCGGCGCCCACGTCAGCGCCCTTGGTGAAGATGCCGCCACCCAAGCGCGCGAAGATGGAAATCAGCGAGCCGCCGAACGCCAGGCCCACCAGCGGATGTACTGCATCCTTGAGCGAATACCCCATGCCCAGATACAGCACCGCAAAAAAGCCCGCGACACCCAGCATGCCGAGGCCTACCACCAACAGCCCGGTGATGGCGCCGCCGCGAAAGGCGATCTGCAGCGCTTCATTCAGCCCCGTGCGTGCGGCTTCCGCGGTGCGCACGTTGGCACGCACGGAAACGTTCATGCCGATGGCGCCGGCAGCGCCGGACAGAATCGCGCCAATGGCAAAGCCGATGGCCGTGGCTTTGTCCAAAAAGATCGCCATGATCACAAACAGCGCCACGCCGACGACGGCGATGGTTTTGTATTGCCGCCACAGATAAGCCGACGCACCGGTGGCTATCGCCGCCGCGATTTCGCGCATGCGGTCGTTGCCGTCCGGCTGACTGATGACCTGCTTCGCCCATACGCCGCCGAAAATAATGCCGATCACCGCGCAGGCAATGGCTAGGGTCAATCCCTGATATGCACTCATTTCCAACTTCTCCCTTGTTACATTAAACGACAGTACATTGAGTCATTGATACTAAAACTATTAATTTTTTCGCGCCGAGAGCGCGGCAAATACTTTTTCGCGGATGGCTTCGACATCGCCTTGACCCTGAATATTGGCGTAGGCGGGTGCGCGGATGTCGCCGCTGTTGCCCCAGTCTATGTAGTACTGCACCAGCGGTTTGGTCTGCGCGTGATAAACGCCCAGGCGCGCTGCGACGGTTGCTTCGTTGTCGTCCGCACGCTGCACCAGCGGCTCGCCGGTGAGATCATCCTTGCCCGCAACCTTGGGCGGGTTGAACTCCACGTGGTAGCTGCGCCCCGACGCCAGATGCACCCGCCGCCCGCTCATGCGGCGCAGAATTTCATCGTCGCCAACTTCGATCTCGATCACGAAATCGATGTCCACGCCTGCGCTGCGCAGTGCGTCGGCTTGCGGCAGTGTGCGCGGAAAGCCATCCATGATGAAGCCGTTGGCGCAATCGGCGAGTTTGATGCGGTCTTTGACCAATGCGGTGACCAACTGGTCGGGCACCAACGCGCCCTTGTCCATGTAGGATTTCGCCTCGACGCCCAGCGGCGAAGCGGCGCGGATAGCGCTACGCAGCATGTCCCCGGTTGAGATCTGGGGAATGCCGTACTTCGCCATCAGAAATTGGGCTTGCGTGCCCTTGCCGGCGCCGGGCACACCCAGTAGCAAAATGCGCATGGTTAAAAGAGGAATAAAAACAAGAAGTTAGAAGAACGCTGCCTGCCGCAGTTCCGCCGCGTAACCCACAAGCTAACGAGCA
>JANMXV010000317.1:0-11107 GCA_031381325.1 Betaproteobacteria bacterium
CGCCTTGAGCTCGCGCGCCAGCGCGAGCGTATCTTCGATGCCCCATAATCCGCCGGCGCCTTCAACGGCCGAGGTGCGGAAGAACAGCGGCCGGTCCGCGGGCCAGACGCTGCGTACGGCGTCGACGACTTCGAGTGCAAATCGCATTCGACCCTCGAGGCTGCCGCCGTAACCATCCGTGCGCTTATTCGAGAGCGGGGACAGGAATTGATGAATCAGATAGCCATGCGCGCCGTGAATCTCGCAGATATCGTAGCCGGCATCGATGGATCTTTGCGTGGCCTCGCGCCAGGCAGCGAGGTTTGCGCGTATGTCGTCACGGTCCATCGCACGCGGAATCGATCCCCCAGGGCTTGCCGGCAGCGCACTGGGCGAAAGGCCTTGCCACGGCTGCAAGCCGTTGCGTGCGTCCTGCGCGGTTAGCGATGCACGGTCTTGCAACGGTCCATGTGCCGATGCCTTGCGGCCGCAATGCCCAATTTGAATGGCCGGTACGGAACCGAGCGACTTGATGAAATCGGTGATGCGGCGATATTCCGCGACGTGGCTATCGTGATAGATGCCGGCGCAGTGGTGGGTCTTGCGTCCGCGCGCCTCGACGGCGGTCTCTTCGCCGAAGACTATGCCACTTCCGCCCATCGCAAAGCGACCCAAATTGACGAGCTGCCATTCGCCGGGGGTGCCATCTTCCGAGATGTACTGACACATCGGTGAGCACACGATGCGATTGCGAGCAACGACAGAGCGCAGTTTGATCGGCGTGAACAGCAGCGGGACATTACGAGGTGTGTCGTTCATCTTGATTAATGATTTATTTTGCTTGAAACTAATTATTTCAATAAAATCAGTAGCTTACTATATAGATTTGAGAGAATGTTGAATTGTGTGCATAACGCCGTTAGACGCTCATGTGGTCAGTGTGTCGATCAGTTCCGCGACCGTCGCAAGCTTTTCCAGATTCTCCAGTGCCACGATCGACCGCTCCAGGCGCTCACCGTTGAGCACACGCGATGCGCAGCCGCGGTACTTGTCCAGCAGTTCGTCGCGGGTCATCGGATTTCCGGGGCTGCCGCGTACCTTCTCCACCGTCTTGGTGAACTTGCGTCCATCCTTCATCGTGATCGTGACCGGCGCCTTGCGGCGCGATGCGATATCGTTGGGCCATTCGGCGTGTGTATTGATCTGCACTTTGTCGAGCGAGGCGCGCATGCGCGGAGCACTACAGTATTCGTCGGAGAACGAATCCAGATCGACACGGCCGTCGAGCAGCATCGCCGCCAGCACGTAGTCGAGCGAGAACTTGCCGCGGAAGCCCTGTGTGGGCTTGTGGAAGCGCACCGTACACAGCAGGTCCGGATGCACATCCACCTCGAGCCTGGCCACGTCGCCGCACTTGATGCTGTGCTCCTCAAGCAGGCCGCGTGCGGCGTCTAGCGCGCGCAGATTGCCGCCGCAGCACGGATAGCGCTTGACGGTCAGGCCGGGATCGACAATCGACCAATGCGTTCCCAGGCCGTCCGCCACCTTGTCGAGGTTGTAATTGCCTGTTCCGTGAAACGCCGAGAAAAAACCGTAGTCGCCGTCGAGGCCGTCGGGATCGGCGAAATAGTTTTTTTGTGCGAGCAGCACCGAGGTCACGCCGGCGCGCGCCGCGTTTCCGGCATGTATGCCCTTGCCCCATGTGCCGAAGTGCTGCGTCAGGCCGCCGGCATTGGCTGCAGCAAGCCCGATAGCGACGGCCATCTGTCCCGGGTTCAGCCTGACGATGCTGCCTGCTGCTGCTGCCGCCGCCGAGCACCCGTAGAGCGACGTCGGGTGTAAGCCGCGCCGCCGCAGTTCCGGCTCGTGCTGACGGCCGCAGAGCGACAGCCGCTCAAAGACCTCCAGACCGACGCAGACCGCGGTTACCAGATCGGCGCCAGTGGTACCAGAGGCGCCCGCTTCCTCGGCCATCGCCAGCGCGGCTGGCAGGATGCAGGCGGTCGGGTGCGAAAAGCCGGTGTCGTCGAAATCCAGCAGATGCGCGAGGGCGCCGTTGGCCCACGCGGCGGACACGGCGCTGGTGCGCAGGTTGAGGCCGAACACACGCGCCTGGGGCGTGCCGCCTTGCTCGCGCGTGATATCCAGGATGATGCGCCCCGCCGGTTCCACTGTCGCAGCGAGCCCGACACCGATGCAATCGAGGATATGCCGCTTGGTTGCCGCGATCGCCTCGGCACTGATGTCGGCGATGCGAGTCCTGCTGGCGAATTCGGAAAGTACTGTCGTTGCTCCCATGTCATGACTCCCTGTGGTGTGCTTGATACCGGATTCGTTCCTGTCAGGTGGGAATTCGCAGATATTATCGCGAGTTGCCCTATCCGTGCCGGGATAAGCGCTTGCCGGTGAGCTGGATGGTCATTCGATCCTGATATTGGCGGCCTTGATGACTTTTAGGTAGACGGCCATTTCCGACTTGATCAACGCGCCGAACTGATCAGGAGTGGAGATCATGATGGCCATTCCCAGTCCGTCCAGCTTTTCCCTGACGTTGGGCATCGCCAGCATCGCACCGATTTCCGCAGACATCTTGGCAATGATCGGCTTCGGCGTGCCGGCGGGTGCAAGCACGCCGTTCCACGTCTTTACGTCGAAGCCCGGCAGCCCGGCTTCAGTAAAGGTTGGCATTTGAGGCAGCGCAGTCAGGCGGGTTTGGCCGGTCACCGCAATGGCTTTGAGCTTGCCGCTCTTGACGTGGCCAACGATGTTGAGCGGGACCGAATAGAACATCTGCACTTGCCCCCCAATCAGATCGATCATGGCCGGCCCCGCCCCTTTGTAGGGTATGTGCTGCGTGTTGACACCGGCGATTATGTTAAACAATTCCCCGGAAAGGTGGGTCGGTCCTCCGGCGCCCGAGGAGGCGAAGTTGAGTTGCCCCGGCTTGGACTTGGCCAATGCAACGACCTCCTGCACGGTGTTGGCTGGCACTGCTGTGTTCAGCACCAGCACTTGCGGGCTGGCACCGATGGTCGCGACCGGCGCGAAATCTTTGATCGGGTCGTACGGTGTCTTGGTCAGACTGGAAAGAATGGCATGAGTGCTGGCGACGAGGAGAATCGTATAACCGTCGGGCGGGGATCTCACCACGGTTTCAGTACCGATAATCGTGTTGCCGCCAGGACGGTTGTCGACGATGACATTCTGGCCCCAGCGTTCGGTGAGGTGCTGACCGACGAGGCGGGCCATTAAGGTGGTGCTGCCTCCTGGAGCGTAGGGGACGATGAATCGGATCGGTTTGTTCGGATACGCCTGTTGGGCGGTGGCGGCGCCGGAGAGCGCCACCAGCATTCCTGCAGCCAATGTTTGCACCATCCCGCCACACATCTTTAGCATGACTCCTCCATTGGATCCGTGAACGTGGCAGCCGATCGGCTATCCAACAGCTTAGCCCTTTGTGCGCGGCATACCCAGACCACGCCGGGCAACCTGATCGCGCATGACCTGTACGCTACCGTGGTTGATCCCGGACTGGAAAGCACCCATCAAGTTGTGTGCAAATAGCCCGTTTCTGATCGCATGCGGCGAGCCGTTCAGCAACTGGCCGTAGGCCCCGAGCATCTGGGTGATCGCCTCTGTGGTCCTCACCCCATGCTCGGGCGCCCACACCTTTTCGGCTGAGCCCTCGTAGGTAAACTTGCCGCCACGCTCGACGATCGACATGCTGCGCATCGTCATCAGCCGGCAGACTTGAGCCTCGGTCCATAGTTCCGCGACCTTGTCGCGGATGGCCGCGTCATTCGCCGGGCAGTAGTCACCCAGTTCACGGCTTTTCTTGATCCAGTTGACGATGTCCTCGTCGCGGCGCACCGAAATCAGATAGCGCGCAGCGCCGACCCGATCGAGATTCAGGCCCATCGAGCCGACGCGCCAGCCTTTATTCTCCTCACCCAGCAGCGCAGACTTGTGCACCCGCACGTTGTCGTAGAACGTCTCGTTGGTTCTGGCATGACCATAGGTGGTCGTCTGCGGCGCTCGCGGGTCATTCTGGATGCTCCACAACGGGCGTATGGTGATACCGGGGGTGTCCATCGGTACCAGCAGGATCGAAATCCCCTCGTGCTTGGGCGCGTCCTTGTTGGTTCTCACCATTATGTAGATGTGCGTGGCGGACTCCGCGTTGGAGGTGTAGATCTTCTGTCCGTTGATGACGTAGTAGTCGCCGTCGCGCACCGCGCGGCATTGCAGCGAGGCGAGGTCGGCGCCGCCACGCGGCTCGGTGAAGCCCTGGGCAAACATGATTTCCCCCGTGATCAGCTTGGGGATGAAGTAGCGCTTTTGTTCCTCAGTGCCGGCGGCCATGATCGCCGGCGCACCGCTGCCGCCCAGCGACACGCTGATGTTGATCCGGTACAACTCTTCTTCAACGATGTACTGGGAAATGCGGTCACCGCCTTGGCCGCCGTATTCCTTCGGGTAGCTGATGCCCACCCAGCCCCGATCGGCAATCTTCTGGAAGAACGCGCTCACATGCGGCGTGCGGCAAGCGGTACGGTGGAAAGGACGGCCCTCGTTGTGCGCCTCCATCTCCGCGTAGACCTCGGGTGAAAATTCCTTGGCGATAAAGGCGCGCACCTCTTGCCGCAGTGCCTCCTGCTCCGGCGTGAATGCAAAGTCCATACTTAGCCCTCCCTAATGTTGACCACGCCACGTACAAGTTGGCGGCGAATTCGTAGTATGAAGGAATTATCCCACTCTGTGCTGCCTTGCGCACCATGGCAGGTATCTTAGCGCGCCACGCCATCCTCCCTCGATGCGAAACGTCATACAACCGCTGGAAACCGCGTAAAATTCTTAAACATGTTCTGCGCAAAAAAACGCGTAAAAGTCTCACATTTCTGATGCGCAAGCCTGTAGGCTTTACGAGTGCATGGCGGTGATGGCCGATTGGCTTCGCCGCAGGGCAGTCGGTACAACGCTGTCAACGTTATCTGGCAACGTCAATTCCTGGAGATTCGATGATGAAGATTCCTGCCGCTGCTATGCAGCTATTACCCTTGGGTGTGTTGATCGCGCTGGCCGGCCCGGCAACTGCCCAGCAGGCTTATCCCAGCAAGCCCATCCGCATCATCATCCCCTTTCCGCCTGGCGCAAGTAACGACATTCTGGGTCGGCTCGTCGGCAAGAAGTTGACGGATACGCTCGGGGTGCAAACTATCGCGGACAACCGCGGCGGAGCGAGCACCATTATCGGCACCTCGGCCTTGCTCAAGTCGCCGCCCGATGGCTACACGATCATGGCGACGTCCAGTACGCACATCATTACGCCTTTGCTGATGTCCACGCCGTACGACGCGGTCAACGACTTCGCTGCGGTTACCACCATCGATAGCAGCGACTACGTTCTGGTGGTTCATCCGTCGTTGCCGGCCAACACCCTGCAGGAATTCATTGCACTGGCGAAGGCGAAGCCCGGTCAACTCAATTACGCATCTTCGGCCAAGGGCAGCGGCAACCACCTGTCCGCGGAATTGCTCGCGATGCGGACCGGGATCAAGATGCAGCACGTTCCCTACAAGGGCGGCGGGCCGGCGGTTATCGACCTGATGGCTGGCCAGGTGCAGATGTTCTTCAACAGCCCCGGCAGCATAGTTCCATACGTGCAAGGCGGCAAACTCAAGGCCATCGCAGTCACCGGCGATCGCCGCATGCGGGCGTTGCCCAAAGTGCCAACTTTTGCTGAATCCGGCCTGCCGGACTTCTACGTGAAATCGTGGCACGGAATCCTTGCCCCGCTCGGAACGCCCAAGTCGATCATCGACAAATTGGCGGCGGAGATTGCCAAGATACTGGCCATGCCCGACACGGTGGAGACTCTGGCGAGTCTAGGCATGGTGCCTTTCATTTCCACGCCCGAGCAGTTCGCCGCGCTGCTCAGAACGGATACCGTCAGATTCGCCGAAGTCATTAAGGCGGCGAACATCAAAGCCGACTAAGGTGCGCCAGATTAGGCACGGCGAATTTGTTCTCAAGTTGGCCGAGGCCCGGTGAGCGAGCTCCCAGTGCTTGCGGGCCTTGAGAACAAATTTACCCTGAGGCCGTTGGCGGGTATGCGCCAAACAGGTATTCTTCGTTATCCATTTTTAATCGCTATTGAAGGAACATGCAATGATCGCTGTTGTAGCTCCCGTGGTGCTGGCCGAACGTCCCGCCGAAGGGGTGGGCCTGGTTCGCATCAACCGTCCCGACGCGCGCAATGCGCTGAATCTCGAGGTACGCAAGCTGCTCGCCAAACACCTCACCGAGATGGGCGACGATCCGGCTATACGCTGCATCGTGCTGACGGGTGATTTGATCAGCGCGAAAGAGGCGTTCGACATGGGCCTGGTGAGCGAGATCGTCGCCGATGGCGAAGTGGAAAAACGCGCCATCGCCATGGCGCAACAAATCGCCGAACTGCCGCCGCTCGCCATCGAGCAAGTGAAGGAATGCGTGTTGTGCGGCATGGATGCCTCGCTCGACACCGGACTTGCGCTGGAGACCAAGGCGATACAAATGCTGTTTGCCTCGCAGGACCAGAAAGAAGGCATGGCAGCGTTTATCGAGAAACGCAAAGCGAAGTTTCAGGGGCGGTGACAAAAGCAACCCGGAAAATCCACCGCAAAGGCGCAAAGACGCAAAGGATTCGCAAAGAACAGCAACAACAACTTTGCCAACTCGTCATACTGGCGAAGGCCAGTATCCAGTATGTTTCCTATCCGAGGGATCTGACTATCAAGCGCTTCGCGTGCAGAACGAACTAGATTCTGGCCTGCGCCAGAATGACGGGGTGGGAAATCCGGGATCTTCTTTGCACTAACTTGCGCCTTTACGGTGAAGTTCTTAAAAACAACGTAACCACCAGGATCGCGTGACCGAAGCCTCCACAAGAGCCCGCACGCTCGCCATCGTTGCGCTACTCGCCGGCGCGACTTGCATCGGCACCTCGGCGTTGTTCGTCAAAGTGAGCGAAGCGGGGCCGGTGTCCACCGCGTTCTGGCGCGTGTTTTTGGCATTGCCGTTTCTGTGGGCGTGGGCGTGGATGGATCAGCGCAGGGCCGCATCCGCGTCGCCACCGGGCAATCCACGCGCACTGCTGTTCGCCGCTGGATTTTTTTTCGCGGGCGATTTGGCGGTATGGCACTGGTCGATTGTGCTGACCTCGGTTGCCAATGCGGTTTTACTCGCGAATCTCGCGCCGATATTCGTTACGCTCGCCGCCTGGTTGTTGTGGCGCAAAAAACCGACGTTGATGTTTCTCGCCGGACTCGCGGCCGCGCTCAGCGGTGTCATGCTGATGATCGGTGGCGATTTTTCGAACACCAGCGGCCGCGCGTTGCTAGGCGACGCTTTGGGCGTGGTGACGGCGATGTTCTACGCGGCCTATCAACTCACGGTGACGAAGCTGCGCGGCACGGTGAGCACCGCACGTATCATGGCGATGAGCAGCGTGGTCACGGCCGCATTTTTGTTGCCGCTGGCGTGGTCGTCGGGAGAAATATTTTTCCCGGCCACGACGGCGGGCTGGATAAAGGTGTTGGGTCTCGCGCTGATTTCGCAGGTCGCGGGGCAAAGTTTGATAGCCTACGCCATGGCGCATCTGCCCGCGACACTGTCGTCGGTGGGCCTTTTGCTGCAACCCGTGATGGCCGGCGTGTTTGCGTGGATACTATTGGGCGAGACACTGGGCGCGGTTGCAATAGCTGGCGCGGTGCTGGTGCTGATCGGCATACGCATCGCTACACAAGCCGAAGGAAAATAATAATTCCTTTTAAAAACAAACACTTACAATAGATAAGCGTTTTTCACTTTCTTGAGGCCACCATGAAAATCACCAAAGTACGCGCCATCCCAATGTCCGACCCGGTGCCACCGGATCGCCGCCACCGCACCGACCTCGGTACCAAAATGAAAAGCGACGCCACCTTGATTCTGGTGGAAACCGATAGTGGACTGACCGGCATGGGGGCGGCACTCGGTACGCCGCCGGTGGTGGCCGCCATTGTCGAACACGAGCTCGCGCCGGAACTGATTGGTGAAGACCCGATGTTCTCCGAACGTATTTTCGAGAAAATGTATAACGGCTCGCGCGCCAAACCTGCGCTCGAACGCGGCGTGCCGCAAGCCGAAACCAGCCGCCGCAACGGCATGGTGATGGAAGCGATCTCCGGCATTGACATTGCGGTATGGGATGTCAAGGCCAAGGCATTGGGCATTCCCGTGTATCAGGCGCTGGGCGCGGTGCGCAGCGCGGTGCGCGCGTACGGCAGCGGCGGCTGGGCGCCGGGCAATGAAGCGGAAGCGGAACTCGGCGGCTACGCGGCCAAAGGATTTACCGCGGTAAAAATGCGCGTGGTGGGCCGCGATGGATTCTCCATTGAGAACTGCGTGCGCCGCGTCGAAGCCGCGCGGCGCGGCATCGGGCCTGATGTCGAACTGATGGTTGACGCCCATGCCTCGCTTGAAACGCCGGTGGCGATCCGCCTCGCTAAAGCACTGGAGCCGTACAACATCGCGTGGTTCGAAGAGCCGGTGTCACCCGACAATCACGCCGGCATGGCCGAAGTGCGCGCTTCGACGCGCATCCCCATCGCTTCGGGCGAGCGCGAGTTTTCGCGTTACGGCTTTCGCAGCATGCTGGAGCACAAGGCCATCGACATTGCGCAGCCGGATGTCGCGCGCGCCGGCGGTTTGACCGAAATCCGCCGCATCGCCGCGCTCACTGCCGCGCACGATATCCGTCTCGCGCCACATGCGTGGGGCGCCGGCGTGTTGTTCGCCGCCAGCATACACGTCGCAATGTCGGCGGCGAACTGCCACATCCTCGAAGTCAGTCAGGGCTACATGCCGATGATGAATGAACTCTTCAACGAGCCTTACGACATCCGCGACGGTTATGTGCATGCACCGGACAGGCCGGGACTAGGGTTTACGCTGCGACCGGAAGCGCTGGAGCGGTTCAAATATGTTGACGGACCCGAGTTTGCTTTTTAGTACCCAGCTTTGATGTTAAATTTTATCATCCCCATAAATAAACGGAGAACGGCATGATCGAACTGCACTCATCCCCCACCCCCAACGGCCAAAAAGTCATGATCATGCTTGAGGAGTTGAGCCTCGAATGGAAACACTTTGACGTCAATATCCGGCTTGGCGAGCAATTCACGCCGGAGTATCTGAAACTCAGCCCCAACAACCGGATTCCGGCCATCGTCGATACCGACGGCCCCGGCGGCGGCCGCTACAGCATGATGGAATCGGGTGCGATCCTGTTTTATCTTGCGGAGAAAACCGGCAAATTTTTGCCCAAGGATGCGCGCAAGCGCTACGATGTGATGCAGTGGCTGATTTTCCAGATGGCGCATGTCGGCCCGATGTTCGGTCAGGCCAATCACTTCAACAACTACGCCAAGGATCGCATTCAGTACGCCACCGACCGCTACAACAATGAATCGATACGTCTATATCGCGTGCTCGACAACCGTCTGCGCGACAGCGCGTGGATCGGCTGCGACGAATACACCATCGCCGACATGGCGACCTATCCGTGGACCAAGGGACATAAAGATCGCGGCGTCGATAAAGCGGGCTATCCGAATTTCATGCGCTGGTTCGAGGCCATGGAAGCGCGTCCGGCGGTGCAACGTAACAATAAAATGGCAGCCGAAATCCGCGAGCGCATGACCAAGGCGACCGAGGGCAAGGAAATGATCAGCCTTTACGACACCAAGGACAATGCCGCGCGGCTGGCGGGGGCGACGAAGAGCTAATCGCCGGCGCAACTCAGGCAAGCTGAAACGGGAAGGAAGTTGGTGAAGAATGCAAGGCAATCAAGGCTTGGGCTGCTTGTGGTGATTGCAGCATGCACAGCCTTGGCGGCCCCGGATGGCGCGGCACAGGTTTACCCGAGTAAGCCGATACGCATCTCGGTAGGATTCCCCGTCGGAGTCGCCAACGACACTGCGGCGCGCTTGGTGGCGCAGAAGCTGAGCTGCATAGTCTTATCGTCAAGGCCGCCCCTGACATGGCGGCACAAATGAGCAAACAGGGGCTCGATATTCAAACCAACACGCCGGAACAATTCGCAGCCATGATACGCCGCGAAATTGATCAGAACATCAAGCTCATCCGAGCGGCGGGCATTAAAGCGGAATAACACCGACCCTTCAGGAGATCACCATGCATATCGACGGCGGATGCCATTGCGGCAACATTACTTACGAAGCAGAAATCGACCCCGAGGCGGTAAGCATCTGCCACTGCGCCGATTGCCAGACGCTGACCGGCACCGCGTATCGCGTGAACGTGCGCGTGCGCAAACAGGATCTCAAACTGCGCGGCGGCACACCGAGGGTCTACATCAAAACCGCCGAAAGCGGCAACAAACGCGCGCATGCGTTTTGCCCCGAATGCGGCACGCCGGTGTACTCAACTTCGGTTGAAGATGATCCGCAGGTTTACGGCCTGCGCGTCGGCACTGCGCGGCAGAAAGCCGAGCTGCCGCCGAGAAAACAAGGTTGGTGCCGCTCCGCCATGCCGTGGTCGATGAATATCGAATCGCTACCGAAAATCACTACGCAGATTCCGCGATGAAGGGCGATATCGCATTGATCGTCGGCGCCGGCAGCGGCTTGAGCGCCGCCATAGCCAGAGCGTTTGCGGGCGAAGGCCTGCGCTGCGTGCTAGCCGCGCGCCGCACCGATAAATTAAAAGCGTTGTGCGAAGAAATCGGCGCAACCAGTATTGCTTGCGACAGCGCGCAACCTGATCAAGTCAACGCACTGTTTGCCCAACTCGATACGCTATGCGACGCACCGAAGGTTGTCGTCTACAACGCCAGCGGGCGGTTGCGCGGGCCGCTGGTCGAACTCGATCCCAAAGGGGTTGCCGACGCAATAGCCGTCAGCGCGTACGGCGGGTTTCTCGTCGCGCAGGCTGCAACCAGGCGCATGCTGAAAAAAGGCGCGGGCACGATCATTTTTACGGGCGCCTCGGCCAGTGTGAAGGGCTATGCGCAATCGGCAACGTTCGCGATGGGCAAATTCGCCCTGCGCGGACTCGCGCAGAGCATGGCGCGCGAACTCGCGCC
>JANMXV010000399.1:0-2044 GCA_031381325.1 Betaproteobacteria bacterium
CATCCTACAAGTCCTCGTATCACGCGCGTAGGATGCCGGTGACGAAGGAACCGCATCGTTCGCGTTACACGGCCACCCTATTCACCCGCATCCATCTCGACACCGGCAGTACCATCTCCACCCCAATTCGCGGGATAAACGCCGCGCTTCACATAATCATGAAACGTCGAATTGGGCCAAGCACTCACGCAGCGTACCCAGCCATATTTCACCGGGTTCCAATGAAAGTAATCCGCGTGGCGGTTGAAATCTTCCTGGTCGCGAATCACGTGATCCCAGAATCGGCGTTGCCACAATCCGCGTTCGCCGCGCGCCAGCCGGCTTTGTGAGCGCCGCTCGCCCTTTTCAATGCCACGCGAAAAACGCGCTTTGATCAATCCCCAGCGCGTTGAAAAATCGGTATCGCCGGGCGGCAATGTCCAAAGGCAATGCAAATGATCCGGCAGCACGACCAAGGCGTCGGTACGATACGGATACCTTGCGCGAACATGGGTAAATGCGTCGCGCAGCACATCGAAGCGTTCCATCAGCAAACGGTTGTTTTTGCGTTGCGCCAGATTGACCGTGAAAAACCACGTTGCACCCGGCGCGTAAGCGCGGCGATATTCCGTCATGGGGTTATAACGCATCGGGGCGCAATGCGGTTGATCCGGCGTCGTTCGTATCACATAAGTAGGATGTCGGTGAGCGCAGCGAACCGCATCAAGCACGCTATCCCCTGAGGATCAGCTACCCACCGCGTCTACTGAAACGTAACCTTATGCTCGCGAATAATCTTCGCCCAGCGCTGCACTTCTACCCTTACGTAGGCCTGAAATTCTTCGGGTGACTGGCTCACCGCCATCGGCACCTGCGCTTTGGTAAAGCTGTCGCGCACGTTTTGCTGCTGCGTCACCTTGACGAGGGCGCTGTGAAGTTTTTGAATCACTGCGCGCGGCGTTTTCGACGGCACGAAGAAACCCACCCACAATTCGCTGCCGGTGTTGGGAAAGCCGGCTTCAGCCATGGTCGGCACATCCGGCAGGTTGGACAGCCGTTTTTGCGCCGTGGTGGCAAATGCCTTCATGCGGCCGCCTTTGACCTGCGGCGTGGCGGTCGCGGCATTCATGAATGACGCATGAATTTCGCCGCCGATGATGGCGGCAAACGACGCGCCCGCGCCCTTCGAGGGTACGTTGACCATCTGCAAACCGGCCTTCGCATTGAAATCCAGCATGTCGAGATGCGAATAGCCGCCCAGCGGCGATGAGTAATTGAGTTGCCCCGGACGCGCCTTGGCATAGTCGATCAGTTCTTTCATGGTGTTCGGTGCAAAGCCCGCGCCCGACACCAGCACATTGGGTATGCGCGACACCATCGACACCCCGATGAGATCGTTCACCGGATCGAACTTGAGCACCGCTTTGAAGCCGGTGGGATTGATCGCATTCGTTGACACATTGCCCACTTCAATGGTGTGGCCGTCGGGCGGGGCGCGCGCCACGATTTCCATGCCGATATTGCCGGCGCCGCCGGGACGGTTGTCGACGATGAATTGCTGGCCGAGTTCCTCGCTAAGCGGTTGCGCGACGATGCGCGCGGTGATGTCGTTGCCGCCGCCTGCCGTGAACGGCACCACCAGCCGCACCGGGCGGCGCGGCCAGTCTTGCGCGTGCGCGGGCACGAGAGCAGCTGTCCAAACCACACCTAACGCGAGGCGCCAGAGCTGCATGATTTTGTGGTAACGATTTAGCGTGAGCCAAAAAATCAACATCTTCCCTCACCCCTGACCGGCTCCGCCCCCCTCGCTGCGCTCTCCCCGGAGGGAGAGGGGAACAAACCCTCGCCCTTCGGGACAAGGGAACACTTGCAGCGGGGCAGAGGGTGGCGCGCAGCGCCGGGTGAGGGAGGTTTTTGAATTTCCATTGACGTGCTACTCCGGCAGCGCCACCTGCGGCTTGCCGGTGGTCAGCAAGTGGTAGTAGCTGCTGATGAACAAATTCATGCGGTAATAGTTGCGCACGTCTTTGTATTTCTCGAATTTCACATTTCTGATGATGTCGTC
>JANMXV010000860.1:0-8553 GCA_031381325.1 Betaproteobacteria bacterium
GTATAGCCGGCGCTATGCAGATTATTGGCGGCCATCGGGCCGAGCACAAGTACCAGATCGCCGCCTGTGACGTTGCTGCTGCCCAGCGCCGCGATGGCGTCGGCGAGCACCAGCAGCACATCTTCGGCGGGGCTATAGCCCGCGCCAGTACCTATCAGATGCGGCGCTTCGGCGGCGGTGATAGTGACCACACTGTCTTCGGTTTGAAATCCGCGATCCACGTGCAGCGGTTCCCACGGATTGGCATCCGTATCTTCTGCGATGCAATAACTATAGTAGCCGGGATGCCCATGCGTTGTTTTACAGGGCTCGCCCGGATAACCGCCGCCGATATTCCACAAGATAAGGCGCACGGCGCGGCCTATGGCTGCACTGGCGCGGCAGCCGTGGCCGAGCGCGCCCTCCTTGGTATTAAATTCGAGCTTGCGGACCACGGGCCCGCTGATCATGACAAGCGGGGCGCAGCAGTGGGTGGTGGTTTGCACACCGTTTAAATTGAAGCGTTCTTCCAACATGGCTTCGACTGCCGCGATAACGACCGGCACGTATTCAGGCCGGCACCCGGCCATGACGCAATTGATGGCGATTTTCTCAATGGTCGCAACACCGTTGCGCGGCGGGACCGTGCCAACGATATCACGCGGATCGCGCTGTAAAAAGTTGATAATACGCTCGATAGCATTGCGCGTGGGCGGAATAACAGGTAAACCGTCGGTCCACTTTTGCGCGTAGCAGTATTCGACTGCCGCTTCCAGATCAGCTGCTTCATAGATACGTGAGGCCAGTTGCATGCGGATGAATCCTCTTGAAATGACGTTGCCGACAGTATCTGATTCTTAACGACCATGCGACCGGGATGCCATCAGTCCTTGATGACTGTGCCGATCTTGGATATTTCTGAGTTGATTGTAGCGCTAGACCTCGTCTGCGAGCAGCGCGTCTATGCAGGATTGTAAGTGAACCTCTACACTGAAGAACCGGGTGCGTGAGCCGCGCTTGCCTGGCACTATGAGGCGCGAGGACGGCACCCTCTTCGCCTATTCGGACGGCAGTTCGTCAAGTCCGCTTAGCTGGTTTCTAGAGGCAGTAGTAAGGCCGCGTCGGCAATCCCTGCGCTATCCACCTATAACGGACGTTAGCAGTGGGCCCAGCATCGCTGCGCCCGCCTTGCGGCTGCGCTCGCCGTTCCAACCAATATCAAGCTCAGGCATATTGGCATTGTCTTTAAATGGCATCTCCAGCGTGAAGGACAGGCATCTGCGGCCTGCAATGCACGCAGCACGTCGGCGTTAAGTTGCCTGACCACCACACGCGGCGTACCGGCAGGAACCTGAATGCCGTACCATGTGTTGAACTCATAGTCCGGCACGCCCGATTCCGCGATGGTCGGAATATCTGGCGTAGTGGACGAGCGGGTTACGCCGGTGACCGCTACGCCACGCAGCTTTCCAGACACCACATGTGGCAAGACCGGTGCCATCACGGCAATCATCAACTGCACCTGACCACCCGGCTATGTTGGGCGCAACAATGATCCGCCCCCAGGACACCAACTCATGTGGAAGGGCTATAAGGTCCTGCAAATGCTGTGCGAAGGGTTCTCACACACACGCAGTCTCGATTCGAGTTAGCGGTATTGCGGGAAAAGGGCAGGACTAGCTCGCATTGGCTGGAATACTGGAAAAGCATGTGGCCACGGCGGATAATCACCCGGCTTTCGTTCAAGTTGTCGCGTCAGGTAAGCGGGCTCGGCGGAATTCTAAATGGGGATTGGAGTCGCACTTGTGGTGCCTGGCCCGTAGTGGATTGCCAGTGTCCGCAGGCGGCAGAAATCAAAGGGAGGTACGGCCATGAAGCAAGAAATCGGGAAGGCTCTACTTTTGGTATTCACGGAGGCCGAGCCGGAGGTGCAGGAAAAGTCCAACGAATGGTTTATCGTGCACCACATTCCTGAGCGAATGATCGTGCCCGGCTTCCTCAGCGCCCGGCGATTCGAACTCTGCGAGGGAGAAGGGGCCTACAAATATCTTAATATCTACGAACTGGAGGACGAATCGGTCCTGCACGGCGAGGGTTATGCGAAGTCGGTAGCCACCTCCACCCCCCCCAATTACGAGCCCTCTCACAGGAGCACCCGGTTGGTTTATCGCCAGGTGTTTCCGGAAACGGGGGCCTTCCAGGACAAGACGGGCCCCCACTCCTAGTCTACGAACCAAGGGGTCAAGGGTTTGGATATCTAAGCTTATTCAATATATGTCAATTGCTTAGGATACATTTTGAGTGGCTTGTTTTCCTTCTGCAAGACTATTGCACGACTTTCCATTCGAACGCTGATCTGCCGCCAATATCCAATCAAATTAATGTTTCTATCTCTCAGGGTGGTTATCAGGGTGGTTATGCTACAGCACGCTGGGGTGCCCCCCTTGCGCGAGGCGCTATGGTATTTGCGGCGCGACGTTGGCGTCCTTGATCACCTTGGCCCATTTGCGGATTTCGGCGGCGAGAAATTTCTCGAACTCCTCCGGCGTGCTGCCCACCGGCTCGGCGCCGTCGCTCGATAGCCGGGTACGCACGGCCGGCACATGCAGCGTGCCTGCCACGTCCGCGTGTACCTTGGCAAGAATCGCCGCTGGTGTGCCGGCGGGCGCGAGCAGCGCGTACCAGCCGGTCACATCAAATCCCTTGAAGCCGGACTCGGCTAGTGTCGGCAGCTCGGTCCTTAACTGCGAACGCTTTGCGCTGGTGACGGCAAGCACGCGCAGCCGCCCTGTCTTGATATGCGAAATTGCCGCGGCAAAATTGTTGAACATCGCCTGAACCTGCCCGGCGATAAGATCAACGTTCGCCGGCGCCGCGCCTTTGTACGGCACGTGCACGAAATCGACTTTGGCCATGCTCTTGAAGAGCTCGAAGCCCAAGTGCGGCCCGCTGCCGTTGCCCGACGAGGCGTAACTCAACTGCCCTGGCCTTGTTCGTGCGAGTGCAATCAGTTCGCGCACGGTTTTCGCGGGCAGCGATGGATGGATGGTGAGGATAAACGGGTACTGTGCCATCAGCGATATCGGGGCGAAGTGGGTCGCCGTGTCGTAGGGCAGTTGCCGATACAACGAGGGGTTGATCGCGTGTATCGCAATCACCACCACCAACGTGTGGCCATCCGGCTTGGATTTCGCGCCGAAATCGGTCGCAATAATGCCGTTCGCGCCCGGACGATTGTCAACGATTACCGGCTGGCCCCACGCCTCGGTGAGCTTTTGCGCGACCATGCGCGTGACAAGGTCCGTCCCGCCGCCCGGCGGCGACGGAATGATGATGCGTACGGCGCGGTTGGGAAAGCTTGCTTGGGCCGTTGCGTCGCTGGCTACGGCGCAAATGGCTGCCGCCAGCGCCGCGCAAGCGATGGCGCGCTCAGGGTTCACTGCATGCGATGCCATCGTACCGCGCCATGAAGTGAAGCAGATGCGAGGTGCAAGCAGTCCGCGCGACGTAATGAACCATGTGATAACTCGTCGGCAGGTGTACCACCCGGAAGTCGCGCAAGTTCTCAACCAGCATTTTCTCCTGCTCCGCGCTGGTGATCGCGCCGGCCGTCGGATAAAGCCCCAGCACGGGCGCCTTGATACGCGGCAAAAAGCCCGCGGCATTGGCGCTATTCACGAGCTTGGCATAGGCCAGTTGCACATCGGCACGGCCCTTGGCGTATTCGGTGCTGTACCAATCAATCAGCCCGGGGTCGGCCTCCGGCGGGAAGCGCGTGCTCTTGTTGGTGGCTTTAAGCCAGGCCTCGCGCCCCATCGCCTGCATCGCGGCGATGCGCGAAGCGTGCCCCATCGAATACGTTTCCTTCGCCTTGTCGTTGATATACACCGGTGTTGACACGAGTGTGAGCGTGCGCACGCGCTCCGGATGCATCGCGGCAAAGGCAAGCCCCATGATGCCGCCCATCGACTCCCCGCAAAAATGCACGGACTGCGCACCAATCGCATCACATATTGCCGCGAGGTCATCGACCAGCGCTTCGACGGTGACGCCCTGCTCCAGGTCGAAATCGGCGGAGGAGGCCCCAAGCCCGCGCGCATCCGGGCGCACAATCTTGTAATGGCGGCTCAGATAGGGCACCCAGCTATACCAGAAGTGCGACGAGCGGCCATTGCCATGCTGCAGCACGAGATACGGCGCGTTCTTCCAGGGATCGGTATAGTCGTCGATGACATAATGTAACTGCGGTTTGCCTGCTCGATTTAAATTGGCCATGCGTGCTACCTCCTGTTCAAGGGGTCACCATTACGGCAAGTATAGCGGTAAGACGGAAGTGGACATTTTTCGGCGCACTAGCCGAGATACTTGAGGCGCTTGGCGCGGCCGCGGGATGGTTCATTGTTCTTGGAAAGTTGTCTCTGTACGCGGCACCACAACCCAAGCTGAGGATTGTCATGCTCGGCAGCTGCGAACTAGGCAGACTTGCGTTCAAATCCTCTCTTCCCGCGCTGCTTGAGTGGCGGTTACGGGGCTCACGACACTACAGTTACAAAAGCCATCACGCATTCGTCAAGTGAGGGCCGCAGCTTGGCTCCCATGCCTTGCTCCCATTCATGATTAGGCAGTAATCACTCATTGCACTGCTTCAAGAAGTTTCTGTCGCGGATGGTGAGTCTCCCGTTCTTGTCGGCTACGGATTTACTTCCTGGGGCCTCCACCGTGCAGAAGGAATAGCCACAAAGACCATACAGCGACCCGCCCGCCCGCACGGTGTGGTATGAGATGCTGAGTTTCCCTTCGCCCTGTACCTCTATCTTGTATTCGCGCTTGTCCTGATTGGTGACATCCGAAGCAAGGACAAGACCACCCAACAGACCAAAGATCATTCCAATAACCCGGACGAAGAGCGCGAATGTTTGCTCTTTCTTATCGCGGTGCGGCAGGATAGCACGCGATAGAATATCCCCTTAAGTCGATATAACGGACATCCAGCATGCATGCTTCCAATCAGATTGGGACCACCACGCCTAGGCTCGCGATTGCGATCGGAGCCGCGTTGCTGTATGCCGCGTGCGCGGCGGGCGCGCAATCCTGGCCGGTCAAGTCGATCCGCCTGGTCGCGCCGCTTGCACCGGGATCGAGCAGCAATGACATCCTCGGGCGCGCGGTCGCTCAGCGCCTGGGTGAGGCGCTCGGTCAGTCCATCGTGATGGATTACCGGCCGGGCACGGCGGGCAATCTCGGCTCGTCTATCGCGGCCAGGGCGGCGCCGGACGGTTATACGCTGCTCCTCGGTTACACGAGCGCGACCATGATCAGTCCGATCGTGTATCCCAATTCGGGCTACGACCCCGACACGGACCTCGTGCCGATCGTTCGCCTGGCCGTGGTTCCGTGGGTGATCGTCGCCCACCCCTCGGTGCAGGCGACGACGGTGAAGGAATTGATCACGCTCGCAATGGCCCGTCCAAGCCAACTCAACTATGCCTCGGCCGGCAGCGGTGGGCTGCCCCACCTTGCTGGCGAGCTCTTCAAGATGAGCGCGAAGGTGGACATCGTGCACGTGCCGTACAAGGGTGGCGCACTCGCGGTAAACGACCTCGTCGGGGGCCATGTTCAGCTATACTTCACGGGCATCACAGGTGTGGCGCCTTTCATTCGGGCAGGAAGGCTGCGCGGCATTGCCGTCGCGACGATGCGGCGCTCGCCGCTGATGCCTGCGCTGCCGACCGTTGAGGAATCCGGGCTGCCAGGATACGACGTGGTGTCGGCGGTGGGTCTGCTCGCACCGGGGAAGACCCCGCGGACGATCGTGCAGCGGCTCTACGACGAAACTGTGCGCGTTGTGAACGCGCCGAACATGACGAGCTTTATCGTGAGCCAGGGCGCGGAACCGGCGCTCATGGACCCCGCGCAATTCGGCGCCTATATCCGAGCCGAGCTTTCGAAGTGGGCGCACGTTGTGAAGGTGGCGAACATCAAGCCCGACTAGGGCGCATGCAGGACACAGCAAGGAGGAATCGATGTCAACGTACGAAGTCGTGTATCCGCTGGGGCGGCGCGCGCTCCGGCGCAAGGCGCAGGCCGCGCGTCCGAACTCGTTGGACGGGCTCACCATCGCAGAGCTCTCCAACCACAAGTTCGACAGTGAGTTCATGTTCGAAGTGATCGAGAGGGCGCTGCTCAAGCGCTTTCCGAATATCCGGTTCGTGTCGCACCGGGAATTCGGCGACACCTACGGCGCGCGCGAGTCGGACGTCATCAAAGCCTTGCCGGAGAGGCTCGAGGCGCTCGAATGCGATCTCGTGATCTCCGGCACTGCAGGGTGAGGCAGCTGCACGGCCGCGAGTTCGCGCGCCAGTATTGCAGCGGAAAACGCCGGCATTCCGACGGTCACCATCGCCATTGACGAAGGCTTCACGAAGTCGGCGCAGGCGATCGGTAAACAGGCCGGCGTCGATCTGCGCGTGGCGACCTACCCCGGCGTGATTTCGACGCACGACCGCTCGACGGTGGTGAAGAATATCGAAGAGGTGCTGGTCGACCAGATCGTGCGCCAGCTCACGGCAGAGGTAGCGCCGGCGCAAGCATCAGTCGATAGCGTGGAGCCGGGCGATCGCGAGATTGCCTTCAAAGGCAGCTTCGAGGAGGTCAACGAGTACTTTCAGCGCAACCAGTGGAGCGACGGACTGCCGATCGTTCCGCCCACGATAGAAAAAATAGAAGCGTTCCTGCGCTACACAGACCGCGCGCCCGACGAGGTGCTCGGGACCCTGCAGCCGAGCCAGGCTGTAGCGACCCTCTGGAAAGTCGCGGTCAACGGCGTGATGGCGGGGTGCCGTCCCGAATACATGCCGGTGCTGGTTGCGATCGTCGAAGTCATGTGTGATCCCGAGTACGGCATGAAGCACGGCGGCAGCACGCCAGGCTGGGAAGCGATGATCATAGTGAACGGCCCGATTCGCGAGCAGCTCAGGTTCGACGACAGGCAGGGCGCGCAACGCCCGGGCAACCAGGCCAATACCAGCATCGGTCGCTTCTATCGGCTGTTCGCGAGGAACGTCCCGCGCTTTCTGCCGGGGACCACCGACATGGCGACTTTCGGCCAGATGTTTCGGGCGGTCGTCGCCGAGAACGACCAGGCGTGTGTTGAAATGGGCTGGGAGCCGTTGCATGTCACCCGTGGCTTCAAGCCCGAAGACAGCGTCGTGACGATCACGTCGGTGAGGACGTCGAGCGACCCGTTCACCACCGCGGGCGAATCGGCGGAGCGCCACCTCGATCTGATCGTCGACTGGGTCAAGCGCATGATCGAGCCGTACCAGAGCTCGCGCGGCTACGTCGAGTCGCACGTGCTGCTGCTGACGCCGGTGACCGCCTCGATACTGGCGAAAGCGGGCTACTCCAAGCGCGACGTCTCGGAGCACCTCAAGCAGCACGCCACGGTGCCCGCGCGCTACTACGAATGGCATATGATGCTCGCCGATCACCACACGCCCGAGACCACGCTCGCGGGCCTGGTGGAGAAGGGCGAGCTTCCCGCCGCATGGCGCCTTACCGACGACCCTGAGCGTCTCGTTCCGCTGCTGCTGCCGCAAACGCAGTGGCTGATCGTCGTCGCCGGCGACCCGCTGAGAAACCGCTCGTCGATTTACCGGCAGAACTTCAAGCAGGGCTACGCGACGAGTAAGAAGATCGAGTTGCCAAAGAGCTGGCAGGCGCCCGTCGAGTGAGGCACGGCCTGCGCCAAGATCAGGGGACATAGCCCCGTCAGCCCGACAACCAAAGGAGCGCTGATCATGAATTGGTGCGGATTCGATAGCAAGGGCACGCCGACGTCGGGGCACGCAACGGTATCGACCTGTCCTCAGAGCCGATGAAGATGTGCCGAGTCAGTGCATCAACAGTCTGGCTTGCTCGAGGTTGAGGCCGAGAACGAGTTCAGAAACACTTCCGGCTTTTGCAGTGCCATCCCAGATTCGAGAAGGGATGCAAATCTGCCCTTCAAAGAGCTTTCGGCAGGTGCGTAGGAGGCTTGCCTCCTCAATAATGAGCCCGTTGTCTGTGTGAATTACTCGAACTTCAATCTCGATTACCCTGCTTGGGTGTTCTATCTTTATTGCCGCACAGGCAACCACAGGTATTGTAATAGATACCGAATGCATTTAGCTTGCGCTCCAGGTCAAGCGCATTCCAGAGGAACACGCGATCGAGATACTCGCGACGCAGGGTGCCGATCAACCTTTCGATGAACGGATGCGATACGGGAACATGAGGAACCGACTTGATCTCGTCAATTTCAAGTACACGCAGATCCGCTAGCCAGCGATGAAAGCGAAACAGCGGGTCATGATCAGTGCTGACGTGTTTCGGTAGTTGCTTGCCAGCGATCGCGTGATTGAACATCCGACACACGGATATGCCGTCGATATGAGTAGGCTCTACACCAAATCCAATAATGCGGCGACTGAATACATCCATCACCGCCATGACCCAATGACTGTGCAACAAGATGGATTCGCAGCGAAACAGATCGAGGCTTCATAAGCTCTCCTTGGCCTGCGCGATGAGCGC
>JANMXV010000187.1:0-3520 GCA_031381325.1 Betaproteobacteria bacterium
GGATACCGTTTGCGTCAGGCCGCAGATCTGGTGCAGACCGACCAGGTATTCGCCTGGACACTCACCCTCATTGTGATGATGGTCATCCTCGAAATGGGCATCCTGCGGCCGCTGGAAAACCATCTGTTCCGCTGGAAAAAAGAAGCGGAAGCCAAATGAAAGACTTTACGTAAGAAACACCATGCAACCCGTGACAGAAAATTTCCGCGAGTTCCTCGACAAGCTGCGCAGCTTGGGACAGATGATCGACATGCAGCAGCCCGTCGATATCCGCCACATTGCGACGCTGGTCGATCAATCCGACAAAGCGCTGTTTTTCCACAAGGTCATCGGCTATGACATGCCGGTGGTATCGGGCATCATCCGCTCGCGCGAGCGCGCCGTCATGGCTATGGGCTGCACGGAATACGGCGAGATCGAGCACCGGCTGCGGCACGGCATCGATCATCCGATTGCCCCGCATTACGTTGAAACGCCCGCGCACAAGCAAGTCATCATGATCGGTGACGACGTTGATCTGTTTAAGCTGCCGGTGCCGATGTCGTCGATTTACGATGGCGGGCCGATGATCACCGCCGGCGTGGTCATCGCCAATGACCCGGAGTATGGGTTGAACTCCGGTTGCTATCGATTCATGGTGAAAGAGAAAAATCTCACCGGCATCGATATCGTTACGCCCAACAATATGCGGCTCTACGCACAGCGCGCGTTCGAAGCCGGGCGCGTGTGTCCAATCTCGATTTCCATCGGCACGCATCCGATTGAAATCATGGGCGCGAATTTTCGCGCGCCTATCGGCGTGGACGAGATGGGCATCACCGGCGGAATACGCGGCGTGGCGGTAGAGTTGGCGCAATGCGAAACCATAGACTTGCCCTGCATCGCCAACGCCGAAATGGTGCTCGAAGGCGAAATTCTGCCGACCGGCTGGACTAACCCGGAAGGACGCTTCGGCGAATTCACGCGGCTGATGGGCGGGCTGCACTGGAATCCCGTGGTGCGCATCAAGGCGGTGACGATGCGCCGCGACCCGATCTACTACGCGCTGCACATGCCGTGGGAAAACACCTGGCTCGCAGCCCCTACACGCTATGCCGCAATACGCGCCGCGCTCAAGAACGCCGGCGTGCAGGTCAAGGATATCAACGTCACGCTCGGCGGCTGCGCCTTCTGGCACGCAGTGGTCTCCATCAGGAAGCAATCGGGCGAAGGTAAGAACGCGCTGCTGGCGGCGCTGTCGGTGCTCGATCTCAAGCACGTGGTGGTGGTCGATGATGATATCGACGTGCATAACGCGATGGACGTGGAATGGGCCATCGCCACACGCGTGCAAGGCGACAAAGACGTGTTTATCATCCCCGGCGCGCGCGCCAAGCCGCTGGACCCCAGCCTCGCAGTGATGCCGCCGGGCGTAGTGCCCACCGGCGCCAAAGTCGGCATCGACGCTACCATCGGCGAAGGCATTCCGCGCGAACGTTTCGAGCGCATCGCCTATGCCTATGCCGACCGCGCGAAGATTGCCGATTACGCCGGCGGTAAGAGCGATCCCTCCCCTTCTAAGAGTGATATTGACGATCAGAGCGTCGCAACCCTCGCCGCTGAAATTTTGAAAGTGATTGAAAAAGAGCCGCTGTATTACTCGGCCGTCGCGGAACGATTCGGCAATCATCAGTTCCAGACGGTTGCACGCGCCCTCGGCAAACTGCATGTGGAAGAAAAACTGTGGCAGGACCCGCGCGGAAAGTTGTGTGTAAGAGGGTCTGCGTTTGCGGCTAAGCCACCCGGCAAAAACTGAAACCCTTATTGCCAGTCATGAACGCAACCACAATCATCGCAACGCCCGCTCTATCCATCCACGCCGTGAGCAAATGGTTTGACGGCAACGACGGCAAGTCGCTGCAGGTATTGCAGGACATCCATCTTGAAGTCGCGGCGCATTCAATACTCGCCATCCTCGGCGCTTCGGGCTGCGGCAAATCGACGCTGCTCAACATTATCTCCGGCATCGTTACGCCCGAGCGCGGACTAATCAAAATCAACGGCGTGCCGTCACGCGAGTTCACCGACTGGCGCAGCGTCAGTTATATGTTTCAGGAAGACCGGCTGCTGCCGTGGCGCACCGCTGCGCGCAACGTCGAATTCGCGCTCGAAGCCGGCGCTGTGCCACGCGCCGAGCGTCAAATGCGTGCGCATGAGGCGCTGCAACTGGTGGGTCTCAGCGGCTTTGAACACGCGTTTCCCTATCAGCTTTCCGGCGGCATGCGCAGCCGTGTCGCGCTGGCGCGCAGCCTGGTGCTCAATCCTTCGATTCTGCTGATGGACGAACCGTTTTCGCGGCTGGATGCGCTGACGCGTTCGCAAATGCATGGAGAACTGCTGCGTATTCAGCAGTTGAAGCACATGACCATCGTGTTCGTCACCCACGATGTCGAAGAATCCGTGGTGCTTGCCGATCAGGTCGTGGTGATGGCGCCGCGCCCCGGTCGCGTACGCGAGTTGGTGAACATCGAACTTGACCGGCCGCGCGATCCCACGCATGCCGATGCAGTAGGCTATATTCAACGACTGCGCGCATTGATCTGATTTCTTTAAGGAGCAAAACATGTTGGCCAGGACTTTCATTCGCACATTCACCATCGCCGCCATTGCAGCCATTAGCTTTTGCGGCGCCGCCCACGCCCAGAAAATCAAACTCGGCTACTGGACCAGCGGTGTCAGCCTCGGTTTCGGCTCAGTGCTCGAAAGCATGAAATTCCTTGAAAAACAGGGATTGGATGTCGAATACGTCAAATTCGCTGACGTCAACGGTCCGACCAAGGCCATCGTCTCCGGCGCGATTGATGTGGCCTTTGGCGCCAGCGCAGCCGGCGCGCTCAGTATCGCTGCTGATGGCGTGCCGATCAAAATCATTCTTGCCACGCAAATCGCTGAAGTGCAATTCGTGGTGCTCGAAAGCTCGCCGATCAAATCACTGGCCGAATTCAAAGGCAAAAAAATCGGCATGTCGCCGCCGGGCAGCGCCACGCACGCGCTCGCGGTCGCGCTGCTCGAAGGCAACTATGGTCTCAAGGCTGCCGACTACACCGTGGTTCCCGGCAATGAACCGCGCCTTGCGCAGTTTCTGGCGCAAGGCGAAGTGCAAGCCTCCGCCTTGCGCGGCACCACAGTCGCGCAAATCAGCGACGAAATCAAAATCCGCATTCTCGGCAACTATGTCGATGAATGGAAAAAACTCACCAGATCCAATGCCGCGCCGGTAATCGGCATGGGTATAGTTCACTCGGACTATCTGGCGAAAAATCCGGAGGCGGTGGCGAAATTCGTCGCCGGCATGAAAGAAGCCACCGATTGGGGTGCGAAGAACACACCGCGCGTCACCGAAATTCTGCAAAAAGCCGCCAATCTCAAACTGGATGATGCGCAGGGCTACGCCAAACAATGGGCTGCCATCTACGTCACCAGCATGGAGCCGGCGGATGTCGCGATGATGAAAAAAATGGCCGATATCTTCAGGGCCGCC
>JANMXV010000553.1:0-8268 GCA_031381325.1 Betaproteobacteria bacterium
CCCAGCTTTCGCGCCAGCGACGCCGTTATCGCTTCTGCGAAGAAGATCCAGACATGTCCGCCGTTACCGGACCGCGATCTTTCCAGCGCTGCTGGTATTTGCAATCGCTCACAGATCTCCAGATACGCCAGGGCATCGACGCTCCAGTCGCCTTTATCAAAGTCCACCGCCAGGAAGAAACAGCGTTCATCGAGCAGCATCGGATACACACCCGCCACGAAGCCGCGTCCGCGATCATCCACGCCGGACAAATGACAACGCACCACGTCATCGGTCACCGGCAGCCAGCGTAGATGCGGGCAATCACTACATTTAATACGCGGCTTCTCGCACACTCCGCGCACCCATTCGTTGCCGCATACCGGCGAGTATCCCGACTTTCCCGATTTCGCGCTCTCGAAGCGTCTGGGATACACTTCTTCACGCCCCCGAAACAGCGCTCGGAACAACTCGATCTTCGCGGATGCCGCAGAGGTTTGGGTGACGGACATGGTGGTTCCTGAGACTAACCGTCCGAATGGATTGGGGACAGACTACGCCGCCCCCCAATCCATCATCACGCCGCTAGTGGCTCAAAGCGGTGTATTTGCGCCAGCACACCTGACAATTCCCGCGCTGCTTCCTCAGTATCGTAATCCGACTGTAAGCCCAGCCAGAATCCGCTTGTCGTGCCGAAAAAGGCTGCCAGACGCAATGCAGTATCTGCGGTAACTGCCCGCTTGCCGGAGCAGATCGCCGAAACGCGTGCTTCAGTCACACCGATCTCTTTTGCCAGGCGGTATTGAGTGATACCGAGGGGAAGCAAGAATTCTTCGCGCAGCACCTCGCCGGGATGGATGTTCCGTATTTTTTTTTTGGTTGATTTACGCATGGTCTTTGCTCCTTAGTGATAGTCACAGATTTCCACTCGACTGGCGTGTCCGTCTTTCCACACAAAGCACACGCGCCATTGATCGTTTATACGGATGCTCCACTGCCCGGCGCGGTTGCCTTTTAACGCTTCCAGACGATTGTTCGGCGGGATACGCAAATCTTCTATCCGCCGCGCATTGTGCACCATACGCAGCTTGCGACGCGCCACTTCCTGAATCTGGTTCGGCAGACGGCGAGAAAATTCGCCGCTCCATACCTTGAGGGCTTCTTCATCGCGGAAGTCCGTAATCATCAGGAGCAATACTGTCGCGTAACGATAGTATTGTCAAGATCGTGTTGAATCGTGTAATTCATGCTGTGCCTCCGGCTGAGGTGTCGATAGGCAATGTTTTACGCCGGCGCAGATTCTTTTTGCACGCTGGCCATCTGCCGTTCGACCAGTCGCGCGTAGAAACCGCGCCGCGCCAGCAGCGCCATGTGGTTGCCGCTTTCGACCACGCGGCCGGCATCCAGCACCAGAATCAGGTTAGCTGCGCGGATCGTCGACAGGCGATGCGCAATGACGATGGTGGTGCGCTCGACCATCAAGGCGTTCAGCGCGTCGCGCACATGACTTTCGCTCACCGTGTCCAGATGTGAGGTGGCTTCATCGAGTACCAGTATCGGCGCGTCCTTCAGAAAAGCGCGCGCGATCGCGATGCGCTGGCGCTGGCCGCCGGAAAGCTGGACGCCGCGTTCCCCCACCCGCGTTTGCAGGCCCTGCGGCAGGGTTGTAACAAACTCGTACAACGCGGCCTGCTGCAGCGCGCGATCGATCTCAGCTTTTGATGCATCCGGTCGGGCCAAACGGATATTGGCTTCCAGCGTGTCGTTGAAAAGATAGGTGTCCTGCGCCACCAGCGCAATGTGCTGCCGCAAGCCATCGAGCGACAGCTTTCGCAGGTCGGTGCCGGCGAGTCGAACAGATCCTGCGTCGGGGTCCCAGAAGCGCAAGAGAAGATTTGCGACGGTGGTCTTGCCGGCGCCGGAGGGTCCCACCAATGCGACAGTCGATCCGGCAGCGGCCTCGAACGACACCTCTGACAACGCCGGCCTTGCCCGCCTCGGGTAGGTAAAGCGAACCTGGTCGAACTGCAGCGATGAGCCGCCCTGAGGGATGGGAGGCTCGAGCGGACCATCGACGATCCGCACCGCTTCAGCATGCACGACGTGCAGCCGCCGCGTCGAGGCGATGGTGTCCGCGAGCTGGCGGCCGACCTGTGCGATCTCGGATATGGGCAGAAACGCGGCTACAGAAATGAGGATCAGCAACGGCAGCATGGTCGGCGCAATCCAGCCGCTCGCGACTAGGTGTGCGCCCACCACCGCAATCGCCAACGCGCCCAAACCAGTCGCGAGTTCCAGCTTTTCGCTTTGGCGCGCAAGATCATCGAGCAGTGCAAGCCGCGTTTCCTGGTAACGGCGCACCAGCGTCATGAACTCCGCGCGCCGTCGCGCCGTCGCCTGAAAGGCGATCAGATCGGATAGCCCCTGAATCGTCTCGGTGACATGCGCCCCGAGCTGTCCCAACGCGGCGCGCGCTTGAGAACCCAAGCCATCGATGCGCCGCCGGCCGATCACCGGCGTGAGCGCCGCGTAAGCGAGAAAAGGCAGCAGTGCTGCGGCGAGCGGCCACGCGGTCATGCCCAGCATCGCCAGCACCGCAGCGGGCACCAGCAGCGCCACGAAAGCCGGTGCAACGGTGTGCGCGAAAAAATACTCCACGGTCTCGACGTCCTGCGTCGCCAGCGCCACCAGGTCGCCGGATCGGCGTTCCAGCAGGTACGCAGGCGCAAGCGCCTCGAGCTTGACGAATAGATCGATGCGCATCTCCGCCAGCAGGCGATACGCCATATCGTGCGCGAGCCACGACTCGAGCCAGTGCAGCAACCCGGCCAGCGGAGCGACGACCAGCAGCGCGATCACCAGCGCTTGCGTAGGAGCGTCCTCTTTGACCGCCGCAATGACGAGCGCGCCCAGAACCCCGACGCCGATGAACGCGGCGACGCGGCCGATGCCGCAGACGACGGTTACGCTAAGCTGCTGCCACCAGGGGCGGATGACGCGCACGAGCGTGAAAATAGTATCGCGCCAACCGACCGCTGCCGCGTCACTATCGATATCGCGCACTTCGATGCGGGCTTCATCGTGAGGTTCGGCACCTAGCGCCGGCATGACGCGATCGTCTATTGCGTCCACTGGGATATCGGCGTCCGCGAGATTGCCAACACTGCGCTTCCCGCCCGTCGCCTGCGAACCCATGAGGCGGCGATAGGGTCCTTCGTGGCGCATCAGATCCTCGTGACGACCGCTTTCCACGACCTGTCCGCCCTCGAGCACCAGTATGCGGTCGGCGTCGATCACACTGGATAAGCGATGCGCGAGGATCAGTGTGGTGCGGCCCCGCATCAGACGGTCGAGCGCCTCCTGAATCAGCGCTTCGTTCTCCGCATCGACAGAGGAGAGCGCCTCATCCAGGATGAGTATGGGCGCGTCACGCAGCACCGCCCGCGCAATAGCCAGACGCTGGCGCTGTCCGCCGGACAAGCGTGTGCCGCGTTCGCCGATCATGGTCTGGTAGCCGTCGGGCAGCGCCTGAATGAAGTCGTGAGCGTTGGCAGCACGGGCGGCAGCCTCGACCTCTTGCACGCTTGCATCGGGCCGGCCGAGTCGAAGATTGTCATCGACCGTGCCGTAGAACAGGTACGTATCCTGCGCGACGACGGCAATCTGCTGGCGCACCTGTTCCGGATCGAGGCCACGCAGATCCTGATTGCCGATACGCACGGTCCCCGACTGCGGATCGTACGAGCGCAGGAGCAGGCGCACGATAGACGACTTGCCTGCGCCGCTCGGCCCGACGATGCCCACGCGCTCGCCCGGCGCCAATGAAAAGCTCAGGTCTTCGAGCGCGGCACTGCGCACACCGGGGTAAGCAAAGCGAACCTGTTCGAAGGCGATCGACGGTTGCCGGCTGGGTTCGGCGATGGCGGTCGAGCCGCCCGACGGCGCGCATCCTTCCTCGCCAAGCAGCGAGCGTATCCCCGCCGCTGCGGATTGGCCTGTCATGCCCTGATGAAGCACGGTGCGTAGATCACGCAAGGGGCGAAAGATTTCGGTCCCGGCCATGAGGATGACCAGCAGCGCTTCCATACCCATCAAGCCGTGGGTTACGCGATAAGCGCCCAGCGCCAAGGCGAGGGCCGCGCCGAGCGCCATGCCCAGATCCGTGATGCCGCGCGTGAGGATGCTGGCGGCGAGCACCCATAGGGTATCGTCGGAAAGTGCGCGCGCTTTTTTTGCCAGCATGCGGCCGTACGCTTTGCCCTGGCCGAAGGCCTTCAATGTCGGCAAGCCCTGCATCGCGTCGAGGAATTCTTCACCATAGGCCTTGAACGCCTTTTGGCGCGCGATGGCCGCGCGCTGGTTCTGGCGATGCACGAAGGCGGGCAGGATGAGCGTAAAAATCGCCGCAGCGAGCATGACAGTGGCGACCGGCAGATCCCACCACAGCATGAAGGCGAAAATGGCGAACGGCGCGCACGCAGAGATGAACAATTGCGGCAGGTACTGGCCGAAAAAAGTCTGCAATTGTTCGACGCCGTCGACCATCGACAGCATGACGCCGCCGGTGCGTTCGCCCGCGAACCAGCCGGGACCCAAGGTGACGATCTTGTCGAAGAGTCGTCCGCGCAGTGTTTCCTGAACCCGCGCGGCCGTGCGGTGCGCCACCATGGTGCGGGCTTGCTCGAGTAGCGCACGCAGGATGATGGCAATCGCGATACCGGCAAGCGGAAGCGCCAGTTGCCCGAATGGCGCACCCTGGAACACCAATGCGAGCAGCCAACCCAGAAATGCGAAACGCGCAATGCCTGCGGCCAGCGCAAACAATCCCAGCACGACAGCAAGAGCGATGCGTCCGCGCAGACCTTCGGTCAATCGCCAGAGCTGGATATCAAAATACATCGTTACTCCAAAACGGCAGGTGCAGCCTGGCAGGCTGCATGCTCTATTATCCGTCTAGCTAGACGTGGACTCCATGGGCCTATTGCAACAAATCCTTTCGCCAAACTGGGCTTCCGAACAACCATCTATCGGCACACTCACTGGTGCCGATGGCCAACGCCGCAATGGAAAGTTTTTTTAATGCATTGGCCCGATCGAGATGCTTAGCTATTTCTGTTCCATGCACCACCAGCACCAAGCTGCGGCTCCACCCGTCAGGCACTTCTGAACTGGCCGCGATCACGATTTGCCCAATAGCCTTGTAGAGTTTTTGTTCGGGCTGCCCTGCAGACGCACCTTCGACCTCGGCTATTACGCAACGCTTGGCTGGCAGATGAAATGCAATAATATCTCGGTCGCCCACTATCCTTGGAAGGCGATGTGACTTAAACCATTCCACACGGTTACCGCCGACTGTGACCTTGAGTCGATTAAATTCTTCCCTTACATTTGTTGCGTCCTCGACCATCTGCACCTGCCGCCCCATTGCTGCCACGCTCGTGCGTTTTCCGCCCGTTCTGCCTTCCTCGGACGGATCGATATCGACGAAGACCGTCCATCCAGATTGCGGTGGGCAATAACGGCGGACGAACTCGAGCTTTACGCGGGGTTGAAACATCTGCATCCAAAGTAGGTCATCATCCGCCCGACTGGACCTGATCCATTTCTTCGCTCAGCAAGCGTAGCCCGGAAGAAGCGTAGCGTATTCCGGGATTGCATCCACGAGTGATCCAATTTCACTACTCCCAATACACTGATAAACGTGGTGCTGATTTCGAGCCGTTGGTGCGGAACGATTGCTCCCGGAATGCGCTACGCTTCTTCCGGGCTACAGGGCTTTCGTTTGCTCTTGGTGTGAAAACAATTTACAAACAAATACTTAGGATACTTTCGTACTTTCGCACGCGACGCGCACTAATCATCCGAATGCCCTTAACGGACTCCACGTGCGAGATGATCAGGATTCTGTGCTGATCCGACTAGCCAAACGTCAAGGAGCGAGTTTCGTCCATCAAGTGCGCCCGAACGAATTCGATAACGGAGCCGCTAATCGCTTCCCCGCGGGTTATGGAATCTGAAACCGGAGAATTTGTTGCTCAAGCTCTGGTAAAGAATCTTGGATAGTGTCCCAGACTATATCGACGTCAACGTCAACGTCATTCGAGATAGTCTGTGTGTCGCAACTGTCGCGGCAGTTGCGTCATATCGGAACGGCTTCCTCGAGAACTTTGGCGCGAAATTTTGCCGGCAGGTCCCCCGGTGTCAGTACATCGACGGGAATTCCCAGCACTTCCTCCAGCTCTACCTGGATCGCCCCCAGATCAAACAAGGTGGCGCCGGGAAGCGCATCAACCAGTACGTCGAGATCGCTGGTTGCCGAATCGTCGCCGTGCAGAACCGAGCCGAACAAACGCGCATTTAGGGCACGATGCGATTCTACGACCTTGCGGATGGCGTCGCGGTGGGAACGAAGGACTTCCGAGGGTTTCATGTCATCAACCACAGGCAATGCTGCTCATGAGAATGAGAGATTATGGCACGCTCAACGGCGAATCAACCAGTTTTCCTGCTGCTCAATCCCGGGGCAGGTCTCGATACTTCGCCATGAATGTCTGATCGATGCCGTCTTTCCAGCGCCACACCCAGTTGTCGTGAAACGACAGTGGTCCCCATGACGCAATGGCGTGACGCTCGCACGTACTAATCAATGCCAGCGCGCGCTTTTGTAGTGTATGCAAGCAACGCCTCACCGTTGATTGCACGCCGCAGATTTTCCGCCAACAACGGGCCTTGCCGTACTGCATGCACTCCCGACTTCGGATATCCCTTGCCTTCGACGCTCGCGAAGTCGCCGGCGGCAAACACGTTCAAGTGGCTGTATGATTGTAAGTATTTGTTTATATTGATAAATTTTAATTATTCAGAGCAAGCGCACTGTTACCGGCCCCCAATGCGCGCCCACAGCGCGCGCCAAAACAAATGTCCCGCGTTTAACGGCCGAGCTTCTTTAGGCGCGATGGCGGGCGCGGCGTTCGCAGCAGGAGCCGGCGCGGGTTCCTGCTGTGTGACGGGTGCTTCATCCACCGTTGCGCTGCTGATCGTTTGGCTGGCCGCAATCCGTTCGCGCAATTTGGCCGAAAAATCACGCGTGAGCGCTGCGGCGAGTTCCTTCACGATCGCCCCGCGCGAAAATTGCGCAAGCGCTCCTGTCAGACTGTAGTTTACGCTCACGTCCACCCGTGTCTCGCTCGCGCCGGTTTCGGTGAGCGCAAATTTCGCCTCGCCCTTCACCCGTGAGCCGCTCTTGCGGTCAGCGCCGGCGCCTGAGAAAGTACCGCTGTGCGTAAGCGCATCACGCCGCACTTCGCCCTGGCCCTGAAACGCACCGGTGATCGGCCCGAGCTTCACCGTAAACATCAAATCAAACTCCGCGCCGCTCTCCACGCTGCGTGGCTCACCCTGCAAGGCTGCGCCGGGCATGCACGACACCAGCATCGTCACATCGGCAAATGCGCGCCACACCGCTGCCCGCGGAAACGGCAGGGTAAACGATTGCTCAAGCTGCACGCAGCACCTTCGCGCGTTCACGCAGCACGCGTTGAATGGCGCGCACTATGCCCTGGTAACCCGTGCAGCGGCACAGATTCCCGGCCAATTCCCTGCGTATGCGCGCCTCGTCGGCGGCGTTCACCAGATGCGGCAATCGGATCACAATGTCGCGCGCGGTGATTAACATGCCGGGCGTGCAAAACCCGCACTGCAGCGCGTGCTCGGCGCTGAAGGCGCTACGCAAGTGTTGCATCACCGCGTCATCGTCGAAGCCTTCAATGGTGCGCACCTGCGCGCCCTCACAGCGCACTGCGAATTGAATGCAGGAGCGCGCCGGTGCCCCATCAAGTTCAATGGTGCAGGCGCCGCACACACCGTGTTCGCACCCCAGATGAGTGCCGGTAAGCCTTTCATGTTCGCGCAGAAAATCGGCCAGGTGCGTGCGTGGCTCGACCGCGGCTGAGACGCTGTGCCCGTTAACCCTCAAATTCAGGTTTTTCATGCGAGTGCTTGCGCCACGGCGCGCTTTAACGCCACCGCGTGCATTTGGAATTCATAGGGTTCGTCACAACCGGCGGCACGTACTTCTGCGTCGATTGAGGTTTCCGACCCGCTGAGCACGCCCTCAATATCGCGTACCAGATACGGCGCACCGGCAGTCGCACCGATCACCGCCCGTCGCACGCCGCGCTCGGGGTCGAGCAACACCGCAGCAATTGCTTCGGCAAAATCGCCCACCTTGCGACAAAACTTGAAATAGCCGAACTTGGTACTTGCCGAACACTTCGCAATGCGTACGCC
>JANMXV010000559.1:0-10282 GCA_031381325.1 Betaproteobacteria bacterium
GTTCTGGTCGCTTGTATGCACAAATTGCTTTCCATTATGAATGCTATTTTCAAATCCAATGTCCCGTGGAATCCTAACTTCAAAAGCCCTAAAAGCGCTTGACTTTCGACACAGTTGCTCTCCCGGAGGGCGAGGGGAACACACGCTCGCCTCGGACAGAGTCACACTTGTATGGTTACGATGAAACGCAAAAAAGGTGAATAGGATGATTTTCCAGAGACTGGAAGACGCACAGAACATTTTCGACCTGCGCGACATGGCAAAGCAACGCCTGCCCAAGTGGCTGTTCGAGTTTGTCGACCGCGGCACCGAAGATGAAGTGGCGCTGCGCAACAACCGCGAGGCATTCGAACGTATCAAGCTGCGGCCGCGCATGCTGGTGGACGTCTCCGGCCGCAAGCTCGACACCACGATTTACGGCAAAGAACACAAAATGCCGATAGGCATCGCGCCTACCGGCTCCGCCGGCATGATGTGGTATCGCGGTGAACTGGAACTGGCGCGCGCCGCCAAGGCCGCCGGCATTCCTTTTTCGCTCGCTACCGGCTCCATCACCAGCATGGAGAAAGTCGCCGGCGAAGTCGGCGGCACGCTGTGGATGCAGCTCTATATGTGGGCCGACCGCAAGCTTTCGCACCAGGTCGTGCGCCGCGCCTCGGCCGCGGGTTTCGAAGCGCTGCTGGTGACGGTGGATGGTGCGGTCGCGGGCAACCGTGAGTACAACCGCCGCAACGGCTACTCGGTGCCCTTCAAGTACAACAGCAGAAACACCACCGATGTGCTGATGCATCCGCGCTGGTTGTTCGGGGTGCTGGGGCGCTATATCGCCAACGGCGGCATGCCGACGCGCGAGAATTTTCCCGACGAGCTGAGGGACAAGATCACCTCGGGTTATGGCGGCACCAAGGAAACCCGCAGCGATTCGTTGAACTGGGACGACCTCAAGGCGCTGCGCGACATCTGGCCCGGCAAGCTGCTGGTGAAGGGACTGCTGCATCCGGACGATGCGGCTAAATCCCTGGAACACGGCGCCGACGGCATCATCGTATCCAACCACGGCGGGCGCAATTGCGACGCCGCGCCTTCGCCGCTGGAAGTGCTGCCGGAGATCGTCAAGGCAGTGGGCGATCGTACCACCATAATCTTCGACAGCGGCGTGCGGCGTGGCAGCGACGTGGTAAAGGCCCTGGCGCTGGGGGCGAAGATGGTGCTGATCGGACGCAGCACGCTATATGGCACTGCCGCCGGAGGCGAGGCAGGCGCGACCCGGGCTCTGGATATCTATCGCGGCGAAATCAGCCGCGGCATGGCAAATATTTCCTGCAACAAGGTGTCCGAGATCGGCCCGCAGCACGTCGCCTTGCAACAAGGCTGGCGTGGCGAAAACACAAGTGGAATGGCTGGGTAGCAGGAATCCGCAGTTGCTGCGTTTGCTATTGCGGCTTGATTCCGGCGGCGGTGATCACCTTGCCCCAGCGAGCCGTTTCGGACCGGTGGTAGTCGGTGAACGTCGCGATAGTGCCGCCCACCGTTGTCATGTGGTTCTTGCTGAAGTACCCCTGCGCCTGGGGTGTCTTCAGGTATTGGTTGATCGAATCGTTCCAGCGTTGCGCGAGGGACTGCGGCAGCGCACGGGGGCCGTATAGGGCGAACCAGGTGGACGCTTCAAACCCTGGTACGCCCGATTCCGCGACTGTGGGTATATCAGGAGCGTAATCGGCGCGCTGCGCGCCACCGCTGGCGAGCACACGCACGCGACCACTCTTCATGAGGGGCAGGAAAGCGGCAGCGGAATTGAAGAACATATTGACCTGACCGCCAATCAGATCCGCGATGGCAGGCGCGCCGCCCTTGTAAGGTACGATCAGCAGGTTCACTTGGGCCATCGACTTGAACATCTCGGTCGTGAGGTGATTCGTGCTGCCTATGCCCGATGCTGCCGCGGTGATCTGGCCCGGCTGAGCCTTGGCGAGCGCGATCAGTTCCTTTACCGATTTGGCCGGCACTCCGGGGTGGACCGCCAACATCGGAGCACTGGTGGCGACCTCGACGATCGGGTACAAATCGCGCACGGTGTCGAACCGCAGGTTGCGGTAGATGGCGGGCATGATGGCGATGGCGGAGCTGTTGCACAGCATGGTGTAGCCGTCGGGGTCCGCGCGCACGACGATCTCGGTGCCGATCTGCGTGCCGGCCCCCGGGCGGTTATCCACGATCACCTGCTGGCCCCAAATTTGCGACAGTCCAGTGGCGACTGCGCGTCCAACGAGGTCGACGGAGCCGCCGGGGCTGTAGGGATTGACCATGCGCACGGGACGATTCGGAAAGTCGCTTTGCGCACGCGTATCCGTGCTCCATCCGGGCATCGTGGCAAAGCCGGCGAATGCTGTCACCAGCAGCTTTGAACAGCGGTTTGCCATTCTTAGCTGAGCGCCTTATTCGTCGGCGTACCGCCCCAGCCGGTTTGCGACACATCGAAGGTCACATTGTCGGGGCCGCTGTAACGAACCTCGACATTTCCGTGCCCGGCTTGCGCGCCGCCTTCGCCCAATCCCAGAGCGACGTTGATGTCGTTGCGCGGTTTTGCGCCGGACGCTGCCAGCTTTTCGGCAATCTCGTCCAGGCTCTCGACCTGAAAACCGATGTGATGGATGCCGCTCCAGCCGATGCCGCGTTCGACGCCCGCAACCACGTCGCTCTTGAAGCGCAGGATGGCCACATTGATGTGGCCGTCGGTGAGGTAGTAGCCCGCGGCGCGCGGACTGTCGAGTTTCTTCACCTCCTTGAGACCGAAGTTCTCGATATAGAAACGCGCCGTCGCTACTTCGTCCTGGGTCTGAATCGCGATATGCCTGATCTGTGCCATGATGGGATTTCCTTTGGGTCAAGTTGCTTTTGGGTCGGACCGGGTTAATTCTAGAGGGCAGTCGGGATGTTACACGCTCACTCCAATCTACGCAGGCGTGGAACCAACAGTACGATGGCCAGCATGATAAGTATGGCACTTGCAGCGTATGCACCCTGGGCTGCTGGAGCACCAAAGCGCTCCGCTGCCGCCCCAGCCAGGAAATTGCCAAACGGCAAGGCGACCACCACGCCGGTGCGCAGTCCCATCACGCGACCGCGCATGGAGGGTGTCGTATTGCCCAATATCAAGGTGGCGATCACCGTCCATGCGATTGCCTGGGCAAGCCCGGCCACGAACACGAACGCGAGCGAAAGGTAATACGACGCGGACAGGGCAAACAGCAGCAGCGAGACGGGCCAGGCGAGACTGCTCCACACCAGCAGCCGGCCCTTGCCCTTGACGTTGCCCAGCGAGACTACCCACAGCCCTGCGACGAGCGCCCCGAAACCCGCCATGGCCGTGAGCATACCGTAGCCCGTCGCACCCGCGTCCAGGATGTAACGGGCGAAAAGCGGCAGAAACGAATAGCGGTAGGGGGCAGCGAGCAGGTTCAGCAGAAAAGCAATCAGCAGCAGCACGAGAACAGTCTTGTTGCCCCAAGCATACTTTAGACCGCCGGTGAGGCTCCTCACTGGCGATTCGTGAACTAGTTGAGTTGACTGCTTCGCTGCTTTCATCCGCAGCAGCACCACCACGTCCATGACAAAGATGCCCGTTATCAGACTATAAGCGCCGCCCATGCCCAATACCGGAATTAGTAGCCCTCCCAATGCTGGCCCAATGACCACCGTCATCTCCACAGCCACTGCATTCAGCGCTATCGCGTTGGCCAGGTCTTCTTTTTCCACCAGGTCCGGCACGAGCGCGTTACGCGCAGGGTTGTCGAGGGCCCAGGTCAGGCTGCTCACCAGAGCAAGAGCGATGACATGCCACAGAACGAGCCAGCGGGAAACAAATAGCAGCATCATGATGGCCGCCACCGCCAGGTTCACCGCTGCCGCGATGATCAGGAGCAGGCGCCTGTCCATCCGGTCCGCAACCACTCCCATGAACGGCGCCGCGATATAGCCAGCCATTTTACTTCCGGCCACAATGCCCACCATCAGGGGAGAATCCGTCAGCTCCAGCGTCAGCCAGCCAACCACCACCATATCGGCCCACCGCGCAGTGGAGGAAAGAAGGGTGGCCATCCACAGCAGGCGAAAACCGCGATGGCGGAGCGCAGCAAACTGATGCATCCGGCCTAGCCGGGCCAGGGTTTCTCGAATCATGCTGAGCTCAGTGTTCGTGTATTCATGGGCTGAGCGTCAATGACGAGATGTTGCGATACTGCAGCGAGAGGGCTTTCATGCTATCAGGCGTTCTAAATTTGCGCGCGTAAGCTGACCGTGTCTCGTAAATTAGTTTCGCCGCGCGCCGTATTTGTAGAGCACGCGATAGTCGCCCTTGAACCACGCATTCTTCGCCAGCCGGTCACGCCACGGCGTGGCGCGTGCTTGGTCACGTTCCTTCGACTCGAGCGCGCGCAAGTCGGCAAGATAATGCAGCGCGATATGCGTCCATGAACCTGGCGCGGGATTGTGAACCTTGAAGCGCCGGCACATGGGCCAGTACGGGCTGCGCAGCAGCAGGCCCAAATGTTCTTCGTCATACCATGCGTTGAAATCCTTTTCTGCTTCGGCCGGCACGCTGAACAATACCGGATAGAGTATCGGCGCGTCGCGAAACGGATCTCCTGCGCCGGGTGCGATCTGCTGATTCATGAAACCCGCGATATGGCGCTCGGTCGAGAGAATTGCTGCGTGCGCGGGCACTGGCAGCGTGCCATGCAATACGGCAGGATTTGCGGTGGATTCGAACACGGCAACATACATCGCGCGCAACGGACTGCCGTAACACTGCACGTTCAGCATTTGACCGGCAGCCAGTACTGACGGAACATAATGATTCTGATGCCAGGTGTCGAAGGCGATGCCGCCTTCGCGCATTACGGTGATGGTATCGAAAACAATGGTTTTGCCTGGCATGATGTTTCCTTTGTGATCCGGTATTTTGCCACGCAGTGCAATTTGTGTGCAGAGGAATGTGTTCTTGCTACTGTGGCTGTCATACCGCTTTGGTCTACAATTCGCCTGTTACCAAGGAGATTGCGCAATGGACCAACCCGAAAAGAATCCTCTCACTACTGCGAAAAGTGAAACACAAAGACTTTGCGAATTTCTGGCGGCTATACGCTATGAGTCGCTGCCAAAAGATGTAGTGTCGCGCACCGAAGATTTCTTTCTCGACTGGCTGGGTTCCGGGCTGGCCGGCAAAGGGTCGCGTCCGGTGCTGGCGCTGGAGAAATTCGCGAAAGCGATGGGGCCTGCTACCGGGCCTTCCGAAATTCTGACTACGCGCGGGCACACCTCGCCGTTCTTCGCGGCGTTAATTAACGGCGCGGCGTCGCATGTGGTGGAGCAGGACGACGTTCACAATGGCTCGGTCTATCACCCCGCAACGGTGGTGTTTCCGGCGGTGCTTGCAGCCGCGCAGGAAATCGGCGCATCAGGCAAAGACCTGATTGCTGCGTCAGTCGCCGGGTACGAGTGCGGAGTGCGCGTAGGCGAGTTTCTCGGCCGCTCGCATTACAAGGTGTTCCACACCACCGGCACCGCAGGCAAGCTCGCGGCGGCGGCGGGTGTCGCGCACATCCTCAAGCTTGATGCGCGTACCACGCAGCATTGCATAGGCTCGGCCGGTACCATGGCGGCGGGCTTGTGGGAGTTTCTGCGCGACGCGGCGGATTCCAAGCAGTTGCACACCGCAAAAGCCGCGGCGGATGGATTGCTTGCGGCTTATATCGCGCGCGACGGCTTTACCGGCGCCGACAAAATTCTTGAAGGAAAACAAGGGTTGGCAGCGGGTATGTCGAGCGATGCCGATCCCGCGAAGCTTGTTGACGGCCTGGGCACGCGCTGGGGGCTGATTGAAACCTCATTCAAGTTTCATGCTTCGTGTCGCCACACGCATCCGGCGGCGGATGCGCTGCTGAATGTGATGCGCGACAACAAGTTGAAGGCCGGCGACATCGTGAGCGTTACCGCGCACGTGCATCAAGCCGCCATCGATGTGCTCGGCCCGGTCACCGATCCGCAAACGATACACCAATCCAAATTCTCCATGGGCTTTGTGCTGGCACTCGCCGCGCTGCATGGACGTGCGGCACTTGCGGATTTTACCGATGCCGCGCTCAAAGACCCGGCGACGCGCGCCTTTCACGACAAAGTGAAAATGGTGCTCGATCCGGTAGTGGATGGCGCTTACCCCAAGCGCTGGCTGGGACATGTGACTGCTATGACCAAGGACGGCCGCACGCTTGAAGGCCTTGTGTCCTCACCCAAAGGTGATCCGGACAACACGCTGACGCGCGCCGAGATCGAAGACAAGGCCGTGCGGCTGGCCGGGTATAACGGCGGCGCGAGCGAGTCGGAGATGGGGCAGGTGATACAGCGGGTTTGGCGGTTGCGGGATGAGACGAATGTGCGGGATTTCTTGAAGAGGTAACTTTTGTGACCATCGTCGAACAACTCAGTACCTACGCTGCCGGTCTGCTTTACGAAGACCTGCCGCCGGAAGTCATCAAGACGGCCAAGCGTGTCATCATTGACTCGATAGGCTGCGCACTGGGCGGTTACGACAGCGCACCGGAAAAAATCGCGCGCGACCTGGCATCGATGACCACCAGCACGCAGCCCGCGACGCTGATGGTCAGCGGCTTAAAAACCAGTCCGGAGTTGGCGACATTTGCCAACGGCGTGATGATTCGCTTTCTGGATTACAACGACGGCTATACCAGCATTGGTGAGTCGGGGCATCCGAGCGACAGCATCGCGGCAGTGTTGACCGCGGCGGAAATTAACCAGCGTACCGGGAAGGACGTAATCACAGCTACCGTGCTGGCTTATGAAATGTTTTGCCGCATCTGTGATGAAGTCGATCTCAAGCCGCTGGGTTACGACCATGTCACGGTGGGCGGCATGGCGAGCGCGGCAGCGGCGGGGTGGCTGTTCGGACTGCGCGGCAAGGCTTTCGAGCATTGCCTGCAACTGGGCATTGCGCCGAACAATGCGTTGTATCAGACGCGCATCGGCAATGTGTCGATGTGGAAGGGCTGCGCCTATGCCAACGCCAGCCGCAACGCGGTGTTCGCGGCAATGCTCGCCGCGCGCGGTATGACCGGGCCGTCGCCGATATTCGAAGGCGTCGGCGGCTATTTCAAGGCGGTCGCGCGCAAGACGTTTACGCTCGATAAACTCGGCGGTCAGAGCGGGGCGCCGTTCAAAATCATGGAGTGCCTGATCAAACGCTTTCCGCTGGGCCAGTATTCGCAGACGGTGGTGGAAGCTGCGCTGCAGATGCGCGAGAAAGTTTCATCGCCCGACGACATCGCTGAAATTCAGATTGAGACTGTAACTACCGCGATAGTCCTGATGGCCGACGCGCCGGAAAAATGGGAGCCGCCGAATCGCGAGACCGCTGATCACAGCATGCCGTACACCGTAGCCGTGGCGTTGATACACGGCGACGTGCAGGAACATCACTTTGACGACGCGCATATCAACAACCCGGCGATCCGCGCGCTCACCCGCCGCGTGAAAATCAAAGCATCGGCGGAAGCCGACAAGCACATGCCGGCGGCGATGCGTTGTTATTTCAAAATCATCACCCAGTCGGGCGCGATCCATAGCACGGTGGTCGATCATCATCGCGGGCATTTCAAAAATCCGATGTCGGACGCGGAGATCGAAAAGAAATTTCGCAGCCTCGCGCATAAGGTTTTATCGGAAGTGCAGACGAACCGGTTACTTGAGCGGTTGTGGAAGTTGGAGGATGTAGCCGATGCGGGCGAGATACCGCGATTGACGGTTGCGTAGGGCACAAACTCATTGCGCCGCATGGTGCGTACGCACTACACATTCGGCGCAATAGGGATTGCGCCCTACAAAATTGCTAGAGATCGCATGAACATAACTATTTGTTTTAAAAGGTTAATTTTAATAATTACCTTCGTCACAGCAACGCCTGTCATCGCGGCCGATGCGCCTTACCCCACGCGCCCGATTCGTATGCTGGTACCCTTTGCAGCAGGCGGCGGCGCGGACACGCTGGCACGCATTATCACACCCAGATTGCACGAGGCGATGGGGCAGGCGTGGGTGGTCGACAACCGTGGTGGTGCGGCCGGTAATCTCGCTGCGGAGATCGTCGCGCATGCAGCACCTGACGGCTACACCACGTTCATGGGGTTCAACACCGTGCTGACGGTGAACCCGAGTCTGTACAAGCTGCCGATTAATATGGAGAAAGACTTTCAGCCGGTGACGTTGCTGGCGACGGCGCAATACATCCTGGTGCTGCACGCCAGCGTGCAGGCCAATACCCTGAAGGAATTCATCGCACTGGCGAAAGCCAAGCCGGGCGGGTTCAACTATGCATCCGCAGGCATCGGCAGTCCCTTGCATCTCGCAGCGGAGCTGTTCCAGAAACGCGCTGGAGTCACCATGACGCACATTGCCTATAAGGGCGGCGGTCCTGCCGCGGCTGCGGTGCTGGGCGGCGAAACGCAGGTGTTGTTTGCCAGCGTCGCCTCGTCAATTCAGCATGTGAAAACCGGACGGTTAAAAGCATTGGCAAGCACGGGAACCAAGCGGTCAAAGGTGGCGCCGGATTTACCCACACTGGCCGAACAGGGGTTCCCGGGTTTTGATGTGAGTTCGTGGTATGCACTGCTGCTGCCGGCGAAAACGCCGATGACGATCGTCAACCGCTTGCACACGGAGGCCACCAAAGCCGTGGGCCTGGCGGAGGTGCAGCAAGCGATGGCACGGCAAGGACTCGAGCCGGAAACCAGCACACCCAAACAGCTCGCGGCGCGCATCGTTGCGGAATCTGTGGTGTGGGCGCAGGTGATCAAAGAGGCGGGTATCAAGGCGGAGTAGCGGGAGGTGAATAGTGATTGGATTCGGTCCATTTGTGCTGCGTGAGCGGGTAAGCATTCCTGGCGTCTTGGCCGCTCGCGGCTCTCGACATTTGTCACTGGTGCTGTCGGCTTACTGCGCGATAGTCAGTAGTGGCTACGTAATGGCTGCCGGATACCCCGAGCGACCGATCCGCTTCATCGTACCCTCTGCTCCGGGCGGCACACCGGACATCATCTCGCGTGTCGTGGCGGCAGAACTCACCAGGCAGATGGGCCAGCAGGTCGTGGTTGACGACCGGTCGGGAGCGAACGGTACTATCGGCATGACTCTGCTCGCGCGCGCGGCTCCGGACGGGTATTCGATAGCCTATGCGCCGTTGTCGGCGCTGGCCATCAATCCCATCGTTACCAGGGTGCCGTACGACACCAATAAAGATTTGCAGATGGTGGCGCAGTTGGTATTCGGGCAGCATCTGCTGACGGTAACGCCGTCACTGCCGGTCAAGTCGCTGCAGGAGCTGATCGACTACGCAAAAGCTAATCCGGGCAAGCTGTCCTTTGGGTCATCCGGCAGCGGTTCCAGTCAACATGTCGGCATGGAACTGTTCAAACTCATGTCCGGCACGCAGATGGTGCATGTGCCGTATAAAGCCATACAGCAGGCGATCACCGAAGTCATCGGTGGAAGAATTCAACTGACCTTTGACAATCTGGCATCGATGCTGCCACACGTGCGCGCGGGTCGCGTGCGCGCAATCGGCGTGACCAGCCTCAAGCGCTCGCCTGCTATTCCCGAGATTCCCACGATCTCGGAGGCTGGCGTTCCCGGCTATGAAGTAACCACGTGGAGCGGCGTTGTTGTGCCGGCCGGCGTGCCCAATGTCATTGTCGCGAAACTGAATGCGGAGATTAATAAAGCGCTCGCCTCGTCCGCGGCAAAAGAACTGCTGGCTGGAAGCGGCTATGAGCTGGTGGGCGGTACGCCACAGCAGTTCGCTGCGCTCGTAAAAAAGGAAGTCACGAAATGGACGGATGTCGTCAAGCGTTCGGGCGCCAGGGTGGATTGAATCGGTGTGGATTGAATCGGTTGAACTGCCACGCACTTTCGTGCATTGTTAACTATTCAGGTTTTAGCGAAATCTTTTCCCGCCTTCGGCCCCCTCGCTACGCTCTCCCCACCCTTCTGCTCCGCTTCAAGTGTTCCCTTGTCCCGAGGGGAGAAGGGCTTTTCACCCCTCGCCCTCCGGGAGAGACACCACGGCGCGCGCGTCGCGAATTGCGGCCGTGAACATGGCGTCTCTTCCCTCATCCCCAGCCCTTCTCCCGGAGGGAGAAGGGAGCGTCGAGTCCCCGCCCGAGCGGGGAGGTTCATGGGTAGGGGACGGGGGTGAGGGAAGGATTTTGCAAAAACC
>JANMXV010000562.1:0-6307 GCA_031381325.1 Betaproteobacteria bacterium
CAAAATAGCCTTTGAGCAGCAAGGGCGCGGCAATGCCGATCATCAACGCGCCCAGCGCGCCGCCGATGGAAATCATCAGGTAAAACGCGGTGAGATAGCGCGGCGCGGGGCGCAGCCGGTACAACTCGCCGTGGCAAAACATGCAGCACACGAACAGCCCCGCCGCATACAGCGGCGCCGCGATACGCAGATCCAGTGATTCGGTAAACCACGCCATCGCCGGCAACGCCGCCGCCATCAGCACAATAAACAGTGGACGCACATACCAGCGCGGATGATCAAAACACAGAATGAAGGTGATTAAATACAGCGCCAGCGGCGCCAGCCACAAGAACGGAATCGAGGCGATGTTCTGCGTCAGGTGATTGGTGACGCCGAGCAATAGACACGAACCCATGGCCGCGTAGATGATCCACGTCACGCGCTGACTCGCCGTAGGTGGCGCATTGCCGGTATCCACATCGATCACGGGCGCGGGCGTGACGCCGGCCGCACGCACACTCAGCCACGCGGTAAGCGCGCACAGCACCGCGAACCCGCCATAGAGCACCGACCAGCCGTACGACTGCAGCGTGCCGCGCAACCACGGCTCAAGCACCACCGGATACGACAGCAAGGCCAGCAACGAGGCAAAGTTCGACAGCGCAAACAGCCGGTACGGCACTGCGTGTTTGTAATGACGCCAGTACCAGCTTTGCAGCAATGGACTGGTGGCCGACAGCAAAAAATACTGCAGGCCTATGGTCACGCCCAACAGTCCCAATATAGCCAGCACCGGGGCCGTGCCGGCGTCGCCGCCGGGCTTCCAGCGCACGTCGGGCAGTATCGGCAGCAACAGCAAACTCAGCGCGAGCAAAGCGATATGGATTTTCGCTTGCCTGCGCGGCGTCATCCGGCGCGAGGTCCAGTCGGCATACGCATAGCCGGCCAGCAAAACGCTCTGAAAAAAAACCAGACATACCGCCCACACCGAAGCCGCGCCGCCGAACCAGGGCAGTATTTGGCGCGCGATAATCGGTTGAACCAGAAACAGCAGGAACGCGCTGAGAAAAATCGTAGCGGCGTAAAGCGGCATGCGGTGTTACGTAACTATTTGTTTTTATTAATATTTATTGGGCGCGCTGCCGCGCGAGCTTCACCACTCGCCGCGCAGTATTTTCTCGGCCCACAACAGGCCAGTGACCGCCTTGGCTTCGGTGATGCGGCCGTCGCGTATCCACGTCATCGCCTCGGCGACTGGCACATGCAGCATTTCAAGAAATTCGTCTTCATCCAGTTTGCGCCCCGCCTGCGTGAGGCCACGCGCGAGATACAGTTCAATACGCTCGTTGGAATAACCGATGCCCGGATGCAGCGTGGTCAAATGCCGCCACTCGGTGGCGATGTAGCCGCACTCTTCCTGCAACTCGCGTTGTGCGGTAGTCAGCGGCGCTTCGCCCGGATCAATCTTGCCGGCGGGCAGCTCGATAAAGTGGCGGTTCAGCGGATAACGATACTGCCTTATCAGCGTGATGGTCTTATCGTCCGGCATGGCGATAATCATCGCCGCGCCGGGATGCAGAATATATTCGCGCGTGGTTTCGTGGCCGTTGGACAGGCGCACGCGGTCTGATTTTACATGCAGCAACTTACCCTGAAAAACGGTTTGCGACGCGAGTTGCGTCTCGCTCATGTCTTGCCCCGCTTCTTTACGCTCGGCCAAGGCTTGCTCCGGGCGCTTAGAGCGAAGCCAGTATCGAACTGGCGCACAGCGCCATCAGCGGCTGCGGAAAAATACCAAAGGCCAGCACGGCGAGTCCATTCACCGACAGCAGCACTTGCGCATCGGTGCGCGGCGTGATCGGCGCGGTGTCTTCCGGCGCATCGAAATACATGAGTTTGACAATGCGCAAATAGTAGAACGCGCCGATCAACGAAAACACCACGGCGATCACTGCCAGCCACACGTGGCCCGCTTCAACAATGGCCTGCAACACGGAAAGCTTGGCGTAGAACCCTACGGTCGGCGGCACACCCGCCATTGAGAACATCAACAACAGCATCAAAAACGCATACCACGGGCTGCGCTGATTCAAGCCTTTGAAATCATCCAGATTTTCGGCTTCGAAGCCCTCGCGCGACAGCAGCAGAATCATGCCGAACGTGCCCAGGCTCATCACCACATAAACCACCACATAGAACATGCCCGAGGCGTAGCCGTTAAGCCCGCCCGCGAGTATGCCGATCAGCAGAAAGCCCATGTGCGAAATCGTCGAATACGCGAGCATGCGCTTTAAATTGGTTTGCGCGATCGCGGTGACGTTGCCGATGATCAGCGACAGCACCGCCATCACCGCCAGCATTTGCTGCCAATGCGCCTGAATTTCCTCGACGCCCAGACCCTGCACCAGCAAACGTATCACAAACGCAAACGCAGCCAGTTTGGGCACCGAGCCGATGAACACCGTAACCGCGGTCGGCGCGCCGTGATACACATCCGGCAGCCACATATGGAACGGCGCTGCGCCCAGCTTGAAACCGATACCCGCGGCCAGAAACACCAGGCCGAATACCAGCACCACGTTCTTGGCGCCGTCATCGGCTATCACCGCGGCGATGCGGGTGATTTCCAGCGAGCCGGTGGCGCCGTAAATCATCGACATCCCATACAGCAGCATGCCGGAAGCCAGCGCGCCCAACACGAAATATTTCATCGCCGCTTCGGTGGCGATGGCGGATTCGCGTTGCAACGCGACCATCGCGTAGAGCGAAAGGCTGAGTAACTCAAGACCCAGATACAAGGTGAGCAGATGATTCGCCGAGATCATCACCATCAAGCCCAGCGTGGCGAATAGCGTCAGCGCAAAAAATTCACCGCGAAACATGCCGCGCACGCTGATGTAATCGCGCGAATAGACGAGTATCGTCATTACACCGAAGTAAGTAATCAGCTTCAACACATCGGCCATCAGGTCGCCGACAAACATGCCGCTGAAGGTATGCACCGGTTCGCCGCTGGCGGTAAACCAGGTGAGCAGTGCGCAGCCCGCCAGGGTTACTTGCGTCAGCAGATAAATTACCCCGCGCTTTGCCTCGCGCACGAACAGATCGGCAATCAGGATCAGGCACGCCATCGCGAGCAAAAAAATCTCGGGATAGGCGGGCCACAGGGGTTGGATGTATTGCATGATTGCTGTTCGACTCGGCTATCGCGTGGGGAGTTTGCTGTGCAACACGTGCGCCAGGATGTCGCTGACCGATGTGTGCATCAATTCGGCGAACGGCTGCGGCCACACGCCCATCACCAGTACCACCGCCGCGAGAATGCCGAGCACCAGGAATTCGCGCAGATTAATATCCTTGAGTTCGGCGACATGCGTGTTGGCCACTGCACCAAAAATCACGCGTTTATACATCCACAGGGTGTAGGCCGCGCCGAATATCAGCGTGGTCGCGGCGAGGAACGCGTACCAAAAATTCGCCTGCATCGCCCCCAGGATCACGGTGAACTCACCCACGAATCCGCTGGTGCCGGGCAATCCCGCATTCGCCATGGCGAACAACATAAAGAACGCGGCAAACACGGGCATGGTGTTGACCACGCCGCCGTAGTCGCCGATCTCGCGTGTGTGCATGCGGTCGTAGAGCACGCCCACGCACAGGAACATTGCGCCGGATATGAAACCGTGGGAAATCATCTGCAGCACGGCGCCTTCCATGCCCTGCGCGTTAAAAATAAACAGCCCCAGCGTGACGAAACCCATGTGCGAGATCGATGAATACGCAATGAGCTTTTTCATGTCGGTCTGCACCAGCGCCACCAGCCCGATATACACCACCGCCACCAGTGACAGAAAAATCATGAACCCGGCGAGCGCATGGCTTGCGTCCGGCACGATGGGCAGCGACAAGCGCAGAAAGCCGTATCCGCCGAGCTTCAACATGACGGCGGCCAGCACCACCGAGCCGCCGGTGGGCGCTTCAACGTGTGCGTCGGGCAGCCAGGTATGCACCGGCCACATCGGCACCTTGACCGCAAACGCCATGAAGAACGCGAAGAAAATCGCGACCTGCGCACTCATGCCCAGCGGCGTATCGTAAAAATCCAGCAACGAGAAGCTGCCGCCCGAAGCGAAGAACAAGTAAATCAGCGCTACCAGTGACAGCAGCGATCCCAGCAAGGTGTAGAGGAAAAACTTGATCGAGGCATAAACGCGCCGGGGTCCGCCCCAAATGCCGATGATAAGGAACATCGGTATCAAGGTCGATTCGAAGAATACATAAAACAGCAATGCATCCAGCGCGCAGAACACACCGTTCATCAGCCCTGACAGAATCAGGAACGACGCCATGTATTGCGCAACGCGCTTCTGGATGATCTCCCAACCCGCGATTACCACAATCACCGTGGTGAAACTATTTAACAGCAACAGCAACAGCGAGATGCCGTCGATCCCAAGGTGATAGTTGACGTTGAGCGCGTCTATCCATTCGGTTTTTTGCACATACTGAAAGCCGCCGAGCGTGGTGCTGAAGCCGGCGTAAATCGGCAGCGTCACCAGAAAACCCAGAACGGCCCCGATAAGCGCGATGATGCGCGCAGCCGGTGCATTGCGATCAGAACCGGTGGCGAGCACGATCACACCGAAGGCTATCGGTATCCAGATCGCAAGACTCAGAAGGGGCAGCGCGTACATAGATGTAACTTATTGTTTTTAAATTACTTTGGTTTCAAGCCGCCAGCGACCACAGAGTAAGGGTCAGCAACAGCAGAATGCCGAAGATCATGGCGAAGGCATAGTTGTAAATATAGCCCGATTGCAGCTTGCGGATCACCGTGGAGAACCATCCCACGGCGTTGGCGGAGCCGTTAACCATCACCCCATCGATCACGGCCACGTCAACGCCCTTCCACAAACCGTTACCCAGCAGGCGCGCACCGCCGGCGAAGAACCAGTCGTTGAAACGGTCGAGGCCGTACTTGTCCATCAGAATGGTCACCACCACGCCCCATTTCGCGCGCAGCACCGCAGGCAGATCAGGACGCATGATGTAGATGTAAAACGCCGTGCCGGCCCCCGCCGCCGCCAGCCAGAACGGCAAGCTGGTGAAGCCATGCAGGATCATGCTTATCACACCGTGAAACTCCTGCTTGAGCGTTGCGATCGCCGGATGCGCCGCTGACACCGCAATGGCATTGCCAAAGTAATCGCCGAATACAAATTGCCCGATGATCCAGCCGGCGCATACCGAGGGAATCGCCAGCATGATCAGCGGCAAGGTCACCACCCATGGTGATTCATGGGGCTTGCTGGGGTGACTATCGTGACCGTGATCATCGTGAGGATCATTGTGTGCGTGCGGATCGTTAGCGTGAGCGTGCGCGCGCTCGGCATCGCATGCCTTGACCGCAGGATCATGCGGATCGGCAAAGCGCTCCTTGCCGTGAAATGCATAGAACACCAGACGGAACGAATAGAAGCCGCCGACGAACACCCCCGCCACCGCCAACACGTAAGCGAAGCCTGAACCCGCCAACGGCGAAGCGTGCAGCGCTTCGATAATCGTATCTTTCGAGAAAAAGCCCGCGAACGGCGGCAGACCGGCGTTAGCCAATGCGCCGATCAGCATCGTGGCATAGGTAATGGGCATGTACTTGGCGAGCCCGCCCATTTTGCGCATGTCCTGCTCGTGATGCAGGGCGATAATCACCGAGCCGGCGCCCAGGAACAGCACCGCCTTGAAAAACGCGTGGGTAAACAGATGGAATATCGCCGCCGAGTACGCCGAAGCGCCCAGCGCCATCGTCATGTAACCCAGTTGCGACAGCGTGGAATACGCCACCACTCTTTTGATGTCGTACTGCACGGTGGCGATCAGCGCCATAAAAAACGCAGTGATGGCGCCGATGGTCATCACAAACGTCAGCGCCGTATCGGACAACTCAAACAGCGGCGACATGCGCGCCACCATGAAAATACCCGCCGTCACCATGGTCGCGGCATGAATCAACGCCGAGATCGGCGTCGGGCCTTCCATCGAATCCGGCAGCCACACATGCAGCGGAAACTGCGCCGACTTGCCCATGGCGCCGATGAACAGCAGGATGCAGATCACCGTCATCAGCGCCCACGACGCGCCGGGGATGATTTCAATGGTGTTGGTGGATAAACTTTTGGCATTGGCGAACACCGCTGCATAATCCAGCGTACCGAAATACATCAGCACCAGCGCGATGCCGAGCAGGAAACCTAAGTCGCCGACACGGTTCACCACAAAGGCCTTGAGGTTGGCGTAAATCGCGGTGGGCCGCGTATACCAGAATCCG
>JANMXV010000602.1:0-10288 GCA_031381325.1 Betaproteobacteria bacterium
CCATGACCTGCCCACGGGCGCGGCGGAAACGCTGGTTAATAGGGTCAGACACGATTATATATCCACCTTTTCGGACGTCCAACACCTTTGGTAGCTGCGCGCCGTTGAGTCAACGCTTCAATTCCTTTGACAAATCGTTCACTGCCCAGCGCCCAGCCCTTGTGCGTGCTGTCGCGAATGGCTTTTACATCATCTTTAGGCATCGCAGCCTTAAAGAGTTGCCGGTAAGCCTCTTTGGCACGCCGATCAACACTTCCGCGACGACAGGGTCTCCCATTTCTCATTCCGTAAATTCTCACGTTGTATTCTCTGGTCGTGCGCATGGCGCACGCAACATCAGTGATATGTTCGTAAGTATTTGTTTTAAAAACAATAATTACGTTTCTAACGGCAACCGCACCGCCTGCCCCGTAGCTACCGAGCGCTCAATCGCCACGGTGGTTTCAAGATTAACCCGCGCCTGTTCCGGCGTGGTGTGACAAATGGGCGCGCCAGTCACCAGATGATCGAGCCACGCTCGGGTTTCGTTGCCGAGCGAGCCCCAGAAATTGCCCATCGCCCAATCACCGGCGGAGTTGCTGCCGAGGAATGCCATATTGAGTTTGTGTCCAGGCACGTACGGGTGCGGCACGCCCTGCTCGGTGAACAGCAGATGATCTTTATGATCGTCGTCAATCAGCATGGTGCCTTCGGTGCCGAGGAGCTCGACGCGATCGGATTGTCCCTGCGTCGGAAATTGCGCGGGCAGCGCATAGCTGATGCCGAAGTTGAGCACCGCGCCGTCGGCGAAGGTAACGATCGCCCACGTCGCGTCATGCGCATCGTAGCCAGCCGCCTTGAAAATGCCGTGTTGGCCGCGCGCCACCACTTCCACCGGGCGATTGCCTTCGAGAAACCAGCACATGAGATCGACGTAATAGGTGAGCACGTCGAGTACCGGGGTGGCATGCGGGTCACGCTTGAGTATCTGAAAAGTTTGCGCGCGTGAATTGTATACACGTGCGAGGCCGCTGATGACGGTGCCGAGGCGGCCCTGCACCATTTGCTCCTTGGCGCGCAGAAAACATTCTTTGTAGCGGCGGCTGTAGCCGAAGCGCAGCGTGCCGCCGGTTTTCGCCAGCGTTTCCAGGATGTCATCGGCGGCTTTGAGCGTGAGCGCGATGGGTTTTTCGCACAGCACCGGTTTGCCGAGTTCGAGGGCGCGCTTGATGGGGTCGCCGTGCATGCTCTCTGGCGTGGAGACGAACACCGCGTCCACGTCCGGGTGCTCGATGGCGGCGTTGTTGTCGCTGGTATGAAAGTGCGCGCCCGACAATTCCGCAAGCGCTTTCGCTTTGCCCGGATCGAGGTCCGACACTGCAAGAAATTTTACCGAGGGATGCATGCCTGCAAGGCGCGCACGCAAGGTGCCGATGCGGCCGGAGCCGATGACGGCAATGCCGAGTCCGTTTTTTCCCAAGATAGTGCTCCCCTTGTGTTTTTCTGTAGGTGAAACCCATCACAACTATTCGAAATTACCCAGCTATCTTTAAATGCTTAATCTCCGCCGTCCCACCATGCGCGTCGTGCAGCAATCGTAGCCCGGAAGGAGTGAAGCGCATTCCGGGACAGCGTTCGCGAATGACCAATATCACTACCACCTATTCACAGATGCAAACTTCTTCGCTTACGTAAATGCATTGCGTAATGTGACCACCGTTCCCCGGAATACGCTACGCTCCTTCCGGGCTACCATATCTGCTGTTTGTTGAAATAATGTTGATGGGTTTCACTACATTACCCCACGTTCAGCTCACGATTTTCAAATGCTTGATTTCCGCCGTGCCGCCCTGCGCCTCGTGAAGCATGCCAAAAATATCGGCGCATTCTTTCGCTATCGCATCTGCAATGTCGTTCAGCATCTTCAAGCCCTTGGCGGCCGTAGCGTGTTCGGGCGAACCATACCAGCCGGTTTCCGCGATGGTCTTGATGTCGCGCAGCACGGGTTGATAGCTGTGCGTGCGGCGCAGGCGGTCCCACTTGCGACCGTGCGCAGGGTCGGACGAATAATCGATGCGCTCGAGATGCACAAGATCGGGTTGATACGCCATTACCGCCAGCGCTTCGATTTCGCCGCCGTGGGTGAGACCGCCGCAGTCGTGGCCGTAGAGTTCGGCGGCGACATAACACGCCTGCACCACAATCACGCTCATGCCGGCATCACGATGCAGTTTTTCGGAGGCGATGGCGAGCGACGGAATATTGCCCTCGTGCCAGTTGAGAATCAGCAGCCGCTTTGCGCCGTGCTTGGCGGTGGATTCGCAGGTTTCCACGACCACGCGTTGATAAGTTTCCGGCGACAAGGTGATGGTGCCTTCAAACGGCATGTGCATGGGCGTCACGCCTAGCGGGCCGCCCGGCAGCACCAGGCCGTCCATGCGCTCGGCCACCGCGTGACCGATGACGTTGGCTGCATAGATATCGGTGCCGGTGGGCAGGTGCGGGCCGTGCTGCTCGACGCTGCCCGCAGGCAAAATCACCAGCGGATTTTTCCTGAATTGCGCGGCGATTTCCGGCTGCGTGAGATCGATGAAGTAGCGGGTGGGCAGCATGCTCATTTACCAACTCCGATTCCAACTTTCTGGCGCGTTTCGTTCACGATATCGGCGATTTTCACCGCGCGGCCTTGTTGCTCGATGGAGCGCAGCGCGGCGTACATCATCGCTACCGCCACATTGCCGTTATGCGCGGTCAACTCGCCGGGTTTGCCGGTGACGCAGCTATCGGCAAACATTTCCAGTTCGGCGCGGAACATATCACTTTCAGGGATTTTGATGTCCTGACGCTTGCCCCAGCCGTCCTTGCCGCGCTGCAGGTAAAGCACTGACGCGGTATGCAGCAGATGCGGCGTGTCCCAGGTGCCGAAATCGATTTCGTAATGCATCAGGCCTTTCGATCCGAACACGCGTACGCTGAAAATGCCGGGCGATGTCCAGCTTGAGCCGACGTAACCGAGTTTGCCGTCGGCGAAACGGATTGTCGTCATCGATTGATCGTCCACTTCCGCGCCCACCGGCGAAAGTTTGGACGACATCGAACTCAATTCAGTCACCGCGCCGCCCAGCAGATGCAGCACATCGAACTGGTGGATGCACAACTGCGACAGGTTGCCGCCGGGCGCGCGATCCTTGTACCAGCGCCAGGTCTGTGGCGTGAGCTCCAGCGCGCGCTCATTGGAAAAATTCGCTTCCATGAACGCGACGCGGCCGAGTTCGCCCCGGTCTATGTACTCCTTGATGATGCGGATGCCCGCCATCAGCCGTGCGCTGTGGCCGACGGTGACCGTGACGCCGTATTGCTTTTCCAGCGCTTCGATCTTCAATCCGTCTTCGAGCGTTTGCGCGATGGGCTTTTCGGTGTAGACGTGTTTGCCGGCTTTCGCCACCATTTCCGCCATCGGCAAATGCTGCTCGTTCGGCACGGTGAGAATCACGCCCCTGATGTCGGGGTTGGACAGCATGCTTTGCATGTCGGGCACGCACGCTACGCCGAGTTCTTTGTGGAATTCGTCGCGCTTGGCTTGCGAGCGGCTATAGCCCGATACGTTTTGCAGTTTGTCGGATTTACTCGCCACGGCGCGTGTGAGTACTTTGGCCCAGCGGCCAAGTCCGACGATGCCCATTTTGACGGGACTGCCCATGAAAGAACTCCTGGTGTATGTGTGTTGAACGGATGCAGGCCGCATTAAATCACAGACCGCAATTGCGTAATACTACAATGTGAATAAATGACGGGGTCAATAGCGTGGCCATCACCGCCGGTAAAACCTGATTGCGTCCTGGCCGGGTGTGTCTGATACTGAGCATCAATGCGAAAAACTGGAGTAAAAATGAATCCATTTACCGGCTGCATCGTAGCCGCGATGCTGTGCGTTTGTGTAAATTTTTCCCATGCCGCAACAACGCTGGCGTTTCCCGACAAGCCGATTCGCCTCATTGTGCCGTTTCCACCCGGCGGCGGCACCGACATACTTGCGCGCATGGTGGCGCATAAACTGAGTGAAGATCCGGGGTGGCAGTTTGTGTTCGATAACCGTCCCGGCGCGGGCGGCAACATCGGCCTTGATCTTGCTGCGAAGGCAGCGCCCGATGGTTACACCCTGGTGATGGGGCAGACCAGCAATCTGGCCGTCAATCCGAATTTGTACTCGAAGCTGCCCTACGACTCGCTCAAGGATTTCATGCCGGTGACGCTGGTGTCCTCCATGCCCATTGCATTGATGGTGTGGGCCAAGTCGCCTTATATGAAATTAAGCGATTTGATCGAGGCCGCGAAAAGCAAACCGGACGCGTTGACGCGCGCATCCACCGGCAACGGTACTATCGGCCATCTCAGCGGAGAACTGTTGCAGCGCGCTGCCGGCATCAAAATGATTCATGTGCCGTACAAGGGTGCGGCACAGGCCTTTCCGGATTTGCTCGGCGGGCGTCTTACCGTGTTCTTTTCTTCGGTGGAGACTGCGTTGCCGCAGGTACAAGCGGGCACGATACGCGTGCTGGCGGTTACGTCTGCCAGCCGGGTGCCGGCGCTGCGCAATGTGCCTACCGTGGGCGAGGCGGGCTACAAAGGCGTAGAGGCCAGCACCTGGTTTGGATTACTGGTTCCCGCGCGCACGCCAGCGGCAATTGTGGCGCGCTTAAGCGCCGAGACCACTCGTGTTTTGAGCAGGCCCGATATGCGCGAACGCCTGGCGAGTGCGGGAGAACAGGTGACGCCTGGACCTGAAGCGTTTGCGGCCTTGCTCAGGGCCGAGCATGCGAAGTGGGGCAAGATTGTGAAGGAGGCTGGTATCAAGGTGGAATAATGTCGTATTGACCGCTCCCGGACTGTGGCGTATCGTCTTACTTCATCGCCTTACTTTTGAGGTTCCATGGATACGATACGGGCGTCAAGCAAAGGGCAAATCGTCATTCCCAGGGCGGTTCGCGAGTCGCTGGATATACGCAGCGGCACCGAACTCGATGTGGAACTGATTCCCGGAGAAGGGTTTAAAGTGACGCGTCGCGACGCCGATCATGGTGCGCGTGTGGGAAGTCTTGCCGGATCGTTAGGCGCCGCTGCGCCGGGCGGCAGGAAAAACCGCTACGCGCGCCTGAGCGACGCTCAAGCGGTGGCGCTTGCAGTGCAAGAGGACGACAGCCGCGTCAAGGCGTACTCCCGCACCGCGAAACGAGGCCGCCGATGATAGCGCTGGATACCAATATACTGGCACGCTATTTGTTGGGAGATGATCGTGCGCAAATGAATGCTGCGCGCCGGCTACTCGACGATGCCGATCAAGAGTGCTGGGTGCCGCTAACGGTGGTGCTGGAGCTGTCATGGGTGCTGCGTAAATCCGCTGCGCCGCGTGAGGTTATTCTCGAAAAAATGCGTGAGCTGCTCTCGCTGCGCAATGTGCGCGCGCAAAGCGCCGATCTTGTGTTTCAGGCGTTGCGTTGGGCGGTGCAAGGTATGGATTTCGCCGATGCGCTGCATTTGGCGTTGAGCGGCAAAGCGGAGCGTTTCGTGACGTTTGACAAAGACCTGGTCAAACAGACACGAAAAATCGGCGTGAATCCGGCGGCGGTTGCACCTTAGAAGGTTGAAATGAAAGAGAAAAAATGCATTTAAAACAAATAGTTACATTAGGCGTGGGCGTTGCGATTTGCGCCGCCACCGGCACGGCCACCGCGCAAACTTTTCCGACGCGTGCCGTGCGCGCCATCGTGCCGTACGCGCCGGGCGGCTCCACCGACGTGGTAATGCGCATCCTCGCGCCGCGCATGAGCGAAATTCTCGGCCAACAGGTGATCGTTGAAAATCGGCCCGGCGGCTCATCCACCATCGGCCTTGATCTTGCGGCGAAGGCGCAAGCGGATGGGCACACCATGGGCATCGCCAACATCACGTTTTGCGCGAACCCGAGTCTGTTCAAGAAAATGCCTTTTGATTCGGAAAAAGATCTGCTGCCGGTGTCGCTATTCTCTATTGTCACACTGGTGCTTTCGGTGCATCCGTCGGTGCCGGCAAAGTCGGTGAAGGATTTGATTGCGCTGGCGAAGCGCGCACCGGGCGCGATGAATTACGCATCAGCCGGCAACGTCAGCGCCAATCATCTTGCGACCGAGCGCTTTAACTCCGTCACCGGCATCCGGATGACACACGTGCCGTATAAAGGGGGCGGGCCCGCGGTGATTGCATTGTTGTCGGGAGAGACCGCGCTGCTGTTCGCGACTATTCCCTCTTCGATACAGCATTTCAAAACCGGCAAGCTGCGCGCGCTGGGCGTGTCGAGCTTAAAACGAAGCGTTGCGTTGCCCGAGGTGCCGAGTATTGCGGAAGCGGCAGTGCCGGGTTTTGAAGCGAACGAATGGAACGGCGGCTTAGTACCCGCGGGCACACCGCGCGCGGTAATTGATCGCTTGTATCAGGCCGTTGCCAAATCAGCGGCCATTCCTGAAGTGCGTGATCGCATCATCGCTTTAGGCGCCGAGCCTGTGGCCGGCACCCCGGACGATTTCGGCGCATTCATCAAGCGCGAGTTTGTTACGTGGGCGAAGATCATCAAGGAAGTCGGCATCAAGGTGGAGTGATGCGTACGTCGCGCTTCTCGTGAAATCCTACTGGCTCAAAAAAACCGGCGATCACGCCGAACTTGAATTGCGCGACGTGCCCGTGCCGCAACCTGCGCGCGGCGAAATGCTGGTGCGCGTGAAAGCAACTTCCATCAATCGCGGCGACATGCTGGCGCGTATCGCCCGGCATGGCGCCGACGAGGCACGGCCGGCGGGCGTGGATGCTGCTGGTGAAGTTCACGCTATAGGCGAAGGCGTCACTGAATTCAAATTGGGCGAGCGTGTGATGTTTCGCGCGCGCGGCTGCTTTGCTGAATATGTCATCGTTGATCCCGCACTTGCCGCGCGCGTGCCGGAACATCTGTCGTGGGAGGAAGCCGCTGCGATTCCCGTTGCGTTTATCACGGCGTATGAGGCGCTGGTGCAATTCGGCGGCCTTAAGGCAGGCGAGTGGGTGTTGATCGCAGGGGCGTCGTCGGGGGTAGGCGTTGCGGCGCTGCAATCGGCGAAATATCTGGGTGCAAAAATCATAGGCGTTTCCGGTTCCGCCGCTAAACTGGCGCGGCTTAAAACATTGGGTCTTGACGTTGCGATACACGCACGGGGCGCTGGTTTTGCCGCCGATGCACTGCGTGCGACCGATGGGTGTGGCGCCAATCTCGCGGTGAATCTGGTGGGCGGCAGTGCGTTCCCCGATTGCCTGCGCGCGCTCGCCGATTTCGGCAGGCAGGTGGTCGTAGGTTACGTCGATGGTCAAATGAAAACCGAACTCGACCTTGAAGCGCTGCACGGCAAACGCTTGCACGTCATGGGCATTTCCAATGCACCGCTTATGCCCGCGCAGCGCGCCGAGGCGATGCGCGGCTTCATGGATTTGCTTTACCCGGCATTCGTTAGCGGCAAGATTACGCCAGTGATCGACCGGGTGTTCAGTTTTGACGATCTACCTGAAGCCAAACGCTACGTCGAAACCGATCAGTTGCTGGGCAAAGTAATTATCCGGCTGCCATGACGCAGACGTAGCGCAGACGTAGCGCAGACATAGCGCAGGCTCAGGGTGCTTCCGTCTTCGCGCCCGACAGCTTGATTATTTTTGCCCACTTCGCGATTTCGGACTGAATCAACGCGGAAAATTGTTCCGGCGTGTTGGGCGCGGGATCGGCGCCTGCCATCATCAATTGTTCCCTGAATTCCGGCGTGCCGAGTGCGGCAGTGATTTCGTGATTGAGCCGCGTAATCACGGCGCGAGGCGTACCGGCGGGAGCGATAATGCCGTACCAGGTGCTGGCGTCGTATCCGGGGATGCCGGATTCCGCCACCGTGGGCAAACCCGGTACCAGCGCGGAACGCGCGCCGGAGGTCACCGCCAGCGCGCGCAGCCGGCCCGTTTTGACGTGAGGCAAGGCTGATGGCGCGGTGGCGAATACCGTATGCAGGCGCCCGGCCATCAAATCCAGCAGGCCGGGACCGAGGCCCTTATACGGCACGTGCGTCAGCGACACGCCCGCCATTGCCGCGAACAATTCGCCGGCGAGATGCGTCGAGTTGCCGGTGCCTGCCGACGGATACATGATTCCACCCGGTTTGGCTTTTGCCGCCGCAATCAGATCGTTCACGCTTTTGATCGGCAGCGCGGGATTGACCGCCACAATCAGCGGACTGACGCCGATACGCGACACCGGCGCGAAATCCTTGACCGAATCGTAGGGCAGCTTGGTGTAAAGCGTGGCGTTTGTCGCCTGCGAACTGCTGGTAGTCAGCAAGGTGTAACCGTCGGGTGTGGCGCGCGCCAGAATTTCCATCGCAACTATCGTATTCGCGCCGGGGCGGTTATCCACCACGATGGATTGACCGAGCCCTTTCGATACCGCCGCGCCCAGCGAGCGTGAAATGATGTCGTTGCCGCCGCCCGGCGCGAAGGGCGAGATCAGGCGGATGGGGCGGGTGGGAAATGTTTCGGCTGCTGTCACGCTTGCCGGCATTGAAGCCAGCCAGAATGCGGGCATGAGGCTGCACAACACGAACCAAGGACAGATTAGTCGATTGATGATGGGCATGGTTTGAAGTAGTCTGATCAAATTGCGCTGTGCTGCCAAGTTCAAAAGGGCTTCATGGCGACTAACTGACAGCCTATGGTACCCTGAATAAAAATACAATAAAAACAATACGTTACATATTACTTTCGAATCGGCGCACGGCAAGCACGTAAACATCCGTCAGAAGACGCACTCCCACAAGCGACTATGGCTATTCATCCCAAGCTTTCCGCATCACCTTACGACGTACTCCAACCGGAACATCGTTGGTTCCCGGCTGCGGAAGAGCTTCGTGAAAAGTCGTATGAAAAACTGCTTGCCCCACTTGTCGCCAAAGTCCGCACCGAAGTAAAAGCGTGGCGCGATGCAGCCTACACAGGCGCTTCGGAAACATCACGCGCGCTTCTGCGCTGGTGGTTCGATACCGAGCATCTCGTGGAGCAAGCGGATGGTACGCTCAATCCGTTCCGCTATTACTTCGCCCAGCGTGAAGCGGTCGAAACCGTGATCTGGCTCTACGACGTGCGCCGTGCGCGCGACAAATTCGACTTGCTGCGTTTCGATGCCTCAGGCGCAGTGTCCGCAGGCATGTTTCCGGAGGATTGGCCGCGCTACGTGGTAAAAATGGCCACCGGCGCAGGCAAAACCAAAGTCATCTCGCTACTTATTGCCTGGAGCTACTTTCATAAGCTCTACGAACCCGAGTCGGCGCTCGCCAGAAATTTCCTGCTGATCGCGCCCAACATCATCGTGCTCGACCGCCTGCGTGCGGATTTTGATGGGCTGCGTATATTCTTTAATGATCCGATCCTGCCTGACAACGGTCATGAGGGCCGCAACTGGCGCGACGACTTTCAGGTGACGCTGCATATTCAGGACGATGTTCGCATCGTACGCGAAACGGGCAATCTCTTTCTCACCAACATACACCGCGTTTACCTCGGCGATGTGGTCGATCCGTCCCTGGAAGACGATGATCTGCGCGACTACTTTCTTTCGCCATTCGGTCCCAAGCCTGCCGGCAAAACCACCGATAGCAAAACTGATCTCGGCGAAATCGTCCGCGAAATCGAGGAACTGGCCGTTTTCAACGACGAGGCCCACCATATCCACAACGAGAAGATGGCGTGGTTCAAGAGTATTCAGGACATACACCACCGCATGCTGCAGAAAGACAGCCGCCTGACATTGCAGGTGGATGTCACGGCCACGCCGCGCCACGATAACGGCGCCATTTTTGTCCAGACCGTTTCCGACTACCCGCTGGTGGAAGCCATTCACCAGAACGTGGTCAAGCATCCGGTACTGCCCGATGCAGCAAGCCGTGCCAAACTTCAAGAGCACAAAAGCGCACTGTTTACCGAGAAGCATGCAGACTATCTCGCGCTCGGCATAGAAGAGTGGCGCAAGACCTACGCCGAGCACGAGAAGCTCAACAAGAAGGCCGTGCTGTTCGTGATGGTCGACGACACGCGCAACTGCGACGAGGTTGGAGCGCACCTGGAAAAGATTTGTCCCGAACTGCAAGGCGCGGTGCTGGTGATTCACACCAAGAATAACGGTGAAATCTCCGAGGCCGCCTCCGGCAAGAACGCGGACGAATTAAAAATTTTGCGTGCGGCATCTAACTCAATCGACAGTTGGCAGAGTCCCTACAAG
>JANMXV010000628.1:0-1274 GCA_031381325.1 Betaproteobacteria bacterium
GAAGTTTTCCTAGTGCGCAATCTGCCCCCCGTCAATAACATACGATTGCCCAGTGACAAACGACGCTTCATCCGACGCCAGATAAACCGCCATCGGTCCGATGTCCTCCGGTTTGCCAAAACGCCGCAGCGGAATCTGTCGTAATCCCGCATCGACGGTTTTCTGATCCTGCATATAGGGTTTGGTGAGATCGGTTTCGATCCAGCCGGGGCAGATCGCATTCACCCGCACGTTATAGCGCGCCCACTCGACGGCGAGCGCTTTCGAAAGTTGCGACAGGCCGCCTTTGGTCATGCAGTAAATCGAATTCCACGGCGCGCCTACAAAACTGTAGATCGACGACATGGTGATGATGGAGCCGCTTTTTTGCGCCACCATGCCTTTACCTACCGCTTGCATAGTCATGATCGCGCCCTCGAGGTTGGTGGATATCAGACCGCGCCAGTCTTCCGGCTTCATGTCGAGAAACGGTTTTAGTTTTTGTACGCCGGCGTTGCATACCAGTGTGTCGATTTTTCCGAATTCCTTGACGGTTTGCGCGACGGCCGCTTCGATGCTGTCGGCACTGGTGACATCGGTTTTAAGTGCAAGCGCGCGGCGGCCCTGTGCTTTTACAGCGGCGAGCGTTTCTTCGAGTGCGGCAATATCGCGTCCGATCAGCGCGACATCCGCGCCGGCCTGCGCGAGTGAAACCGCGACGCCGCGGCCGATGCCGCGGCTCGCGCCGGTGACGAATGCTGTTTTACCGTTGAGATCAAACATTGCAGCAATTTCCTTTGCGATGAGAGAGGAACAATCAGGGTTTGAGCCGGTCCCACGTGGCGGCTGTGAACGGCGTCTCACGCAACACGTTTTTGCGCACCTTGTTGGTTTCAGTTTTGGGCAGCGCCTCGATAAACTCCACATAGCGCGGCACCGCGAATTTCGGCAGTTGCTGCCGCGCGTGAGCGATCAGCGTCTGCGCATCAGGCTTCGCGCCGGCGCGCGCAACCACCACGATTTTTATCTCGTCGCCGCCCAGTTCGCCCGGCACAGCAATGGCCGCGACTTCAAGCACGCCACTGACTTGCGCGATGGCTTCTTCGATTTCGGACGCGGATACGTTTTCGCCGCGCACGCGTATGCCATCCTTCACGCGCCCGGCGAAATGCAGATTGCCCGCGGCATCGAAGGCGCCCGCGTCGCCGGTGTGAAACCACAGGTCTTTCCATGCGGCGACAGTGGCATCCGGGTCGCCGTCGTAGCCCAGCATGACGGCGCAAGGTTCGCTGGAG
>JANMXV010000637.1:0-3636 GCA_031381325.1 Betaproteobacteria bacterium
TCAAAATATCCTTCACCGTCACCAGACCGCGCAGCTCGAAATTTTTACCCACCACCAGCACGCGCTCCAGACGGTGCTTGTGCATCAGCGCCTTGGCTTCCTCGCGGCTGGCCCCCTCACGCACGGTGATCAGCTTTTCGCGCGGCGTCATGATGTTTTTGACCGGCTGATCGAGATTAATCTCAAAGCGCAAATCGCGGTTGGTGACAATGCCCACCACGCGCCCATTGGTGCCCACCACAGGCAGGCCAGAGATTTTGTGCTGGCGTGTGATGTGCAGCACGTCGCGCACCGTCATCACCGGGGTGACGGTATAAGGGTCTTTGACGATGCCACTTTCGAAACGTTTGACTTTGGTGACTTCGGCGGCTTGCGCCACTGGCGACATGTTCTTGTGAATCATACCGATGCCGCCTTCCTGGGCAATCGCAATCGCCAGGCGCGACTCGGTTACTGTATCCATGGCGGCGGATACGACCGGAATATTCAGGTTGATAGTGCGCGTCAGGCGCGTTTTAAGGCTAACCTCACGCGGCAGCACGTCAGAATGGGCAGGAACCAGCAGAACATCATCGAAGGTTAGGGCTTTTTGGACCACGCGCATCATTTGATCCTTCGCAAAGTCGGCATTATACGCAAACGGCGCGTAAACCGTAAACGGCACAGCGCGTTAATCGTTTGACTCTATTGAATAAATTGGATATTTTCCGTTGTCGGCACAGGCGCTCTATTGGTAGTGTTCATCGGGAACAGTGAGGCAGACATGAAAATTGTAATCGTAGCCGGGTTGTTATGGGTAGCCACAGCCATCACCGCGCAGGCGCAAATCATGAAGTGCGTGGGCAAAGACGGCAAAATCGAATTTGCCACCTCCTGCCCCTCGGGCGCCACGCAACAGGATACCGGCGTCAGCAGCAAACCCGCCGCCACGCCCGCTGCTAAGGCAGACGGCAAAGACGCGAGTAAAGGTAAAGACGATAAAGACAAGGCAACCCCTAAATCACTGGCCGATCGCGACGCAGAATCCCGCAAACGGCAGGCCGATCAACAAGCAGCGTCAACCAAAGACGCGCAAAAGGCTACCGAAAACGAAGACCGTCAACGCGCCTGCCAGTCTGCACAAAGCAATCTGCAAGCGCTCAAGAATCGTCAACGTATGATGCGCAACGACCCGAAGACCGGCGAACGCATCAATTATGAAGAAGCCGATTATCTGCGCGAACTTCCTATCACCGAGCGCCAGGTTGCGGAAAACTGCAAGACGTGATTAGTTGTGTCTAAGTACTTGTTTTATTAGTATTTTTTAGCTTCACGCGCCGCCTGCGCGCATCCTTCGGATCAACCGTCAGCGGGCGGTAAATTTCCACGCGATCTCCCGTGCGCAGCGGCGCATCCAGTGCCACGATTTTTCCGAAGATGCCGGCGCGCGCCGTGGCAATTGAAATTTGCGGATAGCGCAGCAGCAGCCCCGACTGCTGAATCGCCTGCATAACCGTGGCGCCCGGCGCCATCTGCAACCGCGTCATCGCCTGCTCGTCAGGCAGCGCGTAAACCACTTCAACGTCGATCTCAACCGCCGGGGCCATACACCCGCTCAGCCCGCTTCACAAAAGCCTCGACCATGGTATCGGCAATATGGCTGAACACCGGGCCCACCAGCGCTCCCAATACGCGGCTGGAAAACTCCCAGGCGAGACTAAACTCGATCTTGCAGCCTTTGCCACCCAGATCATTAAACCGCCAGCGCCCATCCAGCGCGCGAAACGGGCCGTCGATCAGCTTCATATTGATTTCATGCGGCGGTGTGTTGTGGTTTTCCGTTGAAAAACTCTGCTGGATACCGCGGAAACCCACGTGCAACGACGCCCGCATCATTTGTGCATCGCGCGCCAGCACCGCACTGCCGGTACACCACGGTAAAAATTCCGGGTAACGCTCAACCGCATCCACCAGCCTGAACATTTGCTCCGGCATATAAGGCACGATCACGGTTTTGGAAACTTCGGGCACGATTAAGCCAAGACTAGGGGCACTGGTAGAATGAGCGCATGAGTATCGTCGAAAACAAAAAAGCCTTCCATGACTATTTCATCGAACAGCGCTTCGAAGCCGGCATGGTGCTCGAAGGTTGGGAAGTGAAAGCCATACGCGCGGGCCGCGCGCAGTTGAAAGAGGCCTATGTCATCGTGCAGGGCGAAGCGCTGCATCTGATTGGCGCACATATCAGTCCGCTGACCACGGCCTCCACACATATCCATCCCGATCCCACGCGCACACGCAAGCTGTTGATGCACGCCGAAGAAATCAAACGACTCATCGGCAGCGTCGAACGCGCGGGCTACACGCTGATACCGATCAACCTGCACTACACGCGCGGCCGCGTAAAACTCGAAATCGGCTTGGCCAAGGGCAAAAAACAGCACGACAAGCGCGCCGACGAAAAAGACAAGGATTGGAAACGCGAGCAGCAGCAGATCCTTCGCCAAAAGCGATAAAGCTACGAAACCTTTGTAGTCTACTCAACGCAAGAAAGCGACTAAGCCATGACCTGGCAACCCGAACTCGACGAACTCCGCGCACGTGAAGCGTTCGCGAAACAAATGGGCGGCGCCGACAAGGTAAAGCGTCAGCACGACGGCGGACGACTCACCGTGCGCGAGCGCATCGACGCGGTGCTGGATGCGGGCAGTTTTCACGAAGTCGGCGGCATCGCCGGCAAGGCGAGCTACGACGACGCGGGCAATCTCACCGCGTTGCAGCCGGCCAACTGCGTATTCGGGCGCGGCAGGATTGACGGCCGGCCGGTAGTGGTGTGCGGCGACGACTTCACCGTGCGCGGCGGGTCGGCGGACGCCACCATCAAGGAAAAAACGGTGATGGCGGAACAGATGGCGAACGAGTTTCGCCTGCCGATCATTCGCATCATCGAAGGTTCGGGCGGCGGCGGGTCGGTGAAGACCATCGAGACCACCGGGCGTGCCAACCTGCCGGGGCGCGTTGCGGGTACCGCCGGCTATCATTGGGCATCGGTGAATCTGGGCACGGTGCCGGTGGTGGCACTCGGGCTGGGCTCCGTTGCCGGGCTGGGCGCGGCGAGGCTCGCCGCCAGTCACTACTCGGTGATGACCAAAACAACGTCGGCGATGTTTGTGGCCGGGCCGCCAGTGGTGGAGCGCATCGGCCAGACACTCACCAAACAGGAACTCGGCGGCTGGGAAATTCAGACCAGGGCCGGCGCGGTAGATCATGCAGTCGATACCGAAGAAGAAGCGTTCGCCTGCGCGCGGCGCTTTCTGTCGTACTTGCCGTCATCCATTTACGCCACGCCGCCGGTGCTGCCGTGCGAGGAGGCGTCCGAGCGCCGTGATGAAGTGTTGCTCGAAGTCATACCGAAAGACCGCCGCCGCGTTTACAGGATGCGCCCGATTATCGAGACGCTGGTGGATCGCGACAGCTTTTTTGAAATGGGCAGGATGTTCGGCCGTTCCATCATCACGGGATTCGCGCGCATCGATGGGCGTGCGGTGGCGGTGATGGCGGGCGACCCCTATCACTATGCCGGCGCATGGACCGCGGACGCCTGCGCCAAGATCATTCGCTTCGTCGATCTGGCGCAGACGTTTCACTTGCCGGTGC
>JANMXV010000638.1:0-4640 GCA_031381325.1 Betaproteobacteria bacterium
AAACGCACCAATACGATTGCACGTTCATAAGCGCGCTGATGTCTTCCCGTCTCGAAATCCTGACCACGGTAGTGCAAGCCGCACTCGGCGAGATGTGCGTGAGCGCGACCACTGCACTGGGCGAATTGACCGTGGTGGCGAAGGCCGGGCATCTGCTGACGGTGGCGGAAAAACTGCGGGATTCTCCGGAGTTGAAATTCGAGCAGTTGCTCGACGTGTGCGGGATGGATTACAGCCTCTACGGTGACGGCGGCGATAGCGCGTGGAACGGCCAAAGATTCGCCGTGGTCTATCACCTGCTCAGTCTCAGCTACAACTGCCGCCTGCGTCTGCGCGTGTTCGCGACGGAAGATGATTTTCCGGTGGTGGATTCGGTGATCGGCGTGTGGCCCTCGGCAAACTGGTATGAGCGTGAGGCGTTTGATTTGTACGGCATCATGTTCACCGGGCATCCCGATCTGCGCCGGCTGTTGACTGACTATGGCTTTATCGGTCATCCGTTCCGCAAAGATTTTCCGTTGTCGGGCAATGTGGAAATGCGCTATGACCCGGACAAACAGCGCGTGATTTACCAGCCGGTGACCATCGAGCCGCGCGAGATCACGCCGCGCATCATCCGTGAAGCGCAATACGGCAACAGCGAAGGATTCCGCAAGGGCTGATCATGGCGGAAATCAGAAACTACACCATGAATTTCGGGCCGCAGCACCCAGCGGCTCACGGCGTACTGCGTCTGGTGCTCGAACTCGACGGCGAAGTCATCGAGCGCGCCGATCCGCACATCGGCCTGCTGCATCGCGCCACCGAAAAGCTGGCGGAACACAAAACCTTTATTCAGTCTTTGCCGTACATGGACCGCCTCGACTACGTGTCGATGATGGTCAACGAGCACGCCTACGTGATGGCGATTGAAAAGCTTGCAGGCATTCAGGTGCCGCTGCGCGCACAGTACATCCGCGTGATGTTCGACGAAATCACGCGCTTGTTAAACCATCTCTTGTGGCTGGGCGCGCATGCACTGGATATAGGCGCGATGACGGTTTTTTTGTACGCTTTCCGCGAGCGCGAAGACTTGATGGACTGCTACGAAGCAGTTTCTGGCGCACGCCTGCACGCGGCCTACTATCGGCCCGGCGGCGTGTATCGGGATCTGCCGGATACGATGCCGCAGTATACGGCGGCGAAGCTGCATAACGCGAAAGCGATCAAAGACCTCAACGCGAACCGCCAAGGCTCGTTGCTTGATTTTATTGAAGATTTTGTGCGGCGCTTTCCGACCTATGTTGATGAGTACGAAACCCTGCTCACCGACAACCGCATCTGGAAGCAGCGCACGGTGGGCATCGGCGTGGTGACGCCGGAGCGCGCCAAAGCGCTGGGCTTTAGCGGACCGATGCTGCGCGGATCGGGCATTGAATGGGATTTGCGCAAGAAGCAGCCGTATGAAGTGTATGAGCAAATGCAATTCGATATTCCGGTGGGTGTGAATGGCGATTGCTATGACCGTTATCTGGTGCGTATCGAAGAGATGCGTCAATCGAATCACATCGTCAAGCAATGCATAGCCTGGCTGCGCAACAATCCCGGCCCGGTAATGGTAGACAGCCACAAAGTGGCGCCACCGTCGCGCGTGGGCATGAAGCAGAACATGGAAGAACTGATTCATCACTTTAAACTCTTCACCGAGGGCATGCATGTGCCGGCGGGCGAGGCCTATGCCGCAGTGGAGCATCCCAAAGGCGAGTTTGGCATTTATCTGGTATCGGATGGCGCAAACAAACCGTACCGATTGAAGATACGCGCGCCGGGGTTCGCGCATCTGTCCGCGCTCGACGAAATGTCGCGCGGGCACATGATCGCGGACGTGGTGGCAATCATCGGCACGCAGGACATCGTGTTCGGCGAGGTGGACCGGTGAACGCGCCCGCACCTGTTGTCGCCGCGCTTTCACCCGGCTCGCTGGCGAAAATCGACAAAGCCGTGACCAAGTATCCGCCCGAAGAAAAACAATCCGCGGTGATGGCGGCGCTGACCATCGCGCAGGATGAAAAAGGCTGGCTCTCGACCGAGACCATGGATTTCGTCGCGCAATATCTCGAGATGCCGCCGGTGGCTGTATATGAAGTGGCGACCTTTTATACGATGTATGACATGAAGCCGGTCGGACGCCACAAACTCACCGTCTGCACCAATCTGCCGTGCGCGCTGCAAGGCGCCACGCATGCTGCGGCGTATCTCAAGCAAAAACTCGGTATCGGGTTTGGTGAAACCACGCCGGACGGACGCTTCACTTTGAAGGAAGGCGAGTGTATGGGGGCGTGCGGTGATGCGCCGGTGTTGATACGCAATAACAAGCAAATGCTGTGCGCGATGTCGAACGAGAAAATAGACAAGCTGATCGAGGAGCTCAAATAATGGGCCTGCCGATTGGATTACCTCAGGAGCCATTCGCAAAAGATATGTACGGTCCCGATGCGCTGATCATGAAGGGCATCGATGGTACCAATTGGCGTCTCAAGGACTATGAGGCGCTCGGCGGTTATCAGGCGCTGCGCAAGATCCTCGGGTGCGTAAGCGGCGAGAAAATCACCCCTGAAAACGTCATCGCCGAAGTCAAGAAATCGGCGTTGCGCGGTCGTGGTGGCGCGGGATTTCCGGCGGGGCTGAAATGGAGCTTTATGCCGCGGCAATATCCAGGCGCGAAGTACCTGGTGTGCAATTCGGACGAAGGCGAGCCGGGCACGTTCAAGGACCGCGATATTCTGCGTTACAACCCGCACAGCGTGATCGAAGGCATGGCCATCGCTGCCTACGCGATGGGCATCGCCGTCGGCTACAACTATATTCACGGCGAAATATGGGATGTTTACGAGCGCTTTGAAGAAGCACTCGAAGAAGCGCGTGCGGCAGGCTATCTGGGTGACAAAATTCTCGGCTCGGAATTCAACTTTCAGTTGCACGCGCATCACGGATTCGGCGCTTACATCTGCGGCGAGGAAACCGGCTTGCTGGAATCGCTCGAAGGCAAAAAAGGCCAACCGCGCTTCAAGCCGCCGTTCCCCGCGAGCTTTGGTCTGTATGGCAAGCCGACGACGATCAACAACACCGAGACGTTTGCCGCGGTGCCGTGGATTATCGTCAACGGCGGCGAGGCCTTCCTCAACATGGGCAAGCCGAATAACGGCGGCACCAAACTATTCTCGGTGTCGGGCGACGTGGTGCGTCCGGGCAACTATGAAATCAAGCTCGGCACGCCGTTCGCGAAGCTGCTGGAAATGGCCGGCGGCATGCGCGACGGTATCAAGCTCAAGGCAGTGATCCCCGGCGGCTCGTCGATGCCGGTATTGCCTGCCGACGTCATGATGGCCACCGACATGGATTATGACTCGATCGCCAAGGCGGGATCGATGCTCGGCTCCGGTGCGGTGATCGTAATGAATGAAACACGCTGCATGGTGAAGTGTCTGCTGCGGCTGTCGTATTTCTATTTTGAAGAGTCGTGCGGGCAATGCACGCCGTGCCGCGAGGGCACGGGCTGGTTGTATCGCATGGTTGACCGCATTGAGCACGGCAAAGGCCGCAACGAAGACCTCGATCAATTGAATCGTGTGGCCGACAACATTCAAGGACGCACCATTTGCGCGTTAGGCGACGCAGCGGCAATGCCGGTGCGTGCGTTCATCAAGCACTATCGCGATGAATTTCAGTATCACATCGATCACAAGAAGTGTCTTGTGGCTCCGTACATTTGAACGTTGAAAAACACAGAGAAAATCGTTAACCACAGATGAACACAGATAAACACAGATGGCACCGGGGTTATCCGTGTTCATCTGTGTTCATCTGTGGTTAATTTGAATTTAATTATGCCGCTAGAGATTGAAATCGACGGCAACAAACTGGAAGTGCCCGACGGCAGCACGGTGATGGATGCCGCGCGTCTGGCGGGTATTTACGTGCCGCATTTCTGTTATCACCGCAAACTGTCGATTGCGGCCAATTGCCGCATGTGTCTGGTGCAGGTGGAGAAAGCGCCCAAGCCGTTGCCGGCCTGTGCAACGCCGGTCACCAACGGCATGAAGGTGCAAACGCATTCCGATCAGGCCGTCACCGCGCAGAAGGGCGTGATGGAATTTCTCCTGATTAACCATCCGCTGGATTGCCCGATCTGCGATCAGGGCGGCGAATGCCAGTTGCAGGATCTCGCCGTCGGCTACGGCGCGAGCGGCTCGCTTTACGAAGAAGACAAGCGCGTAGTGGTAAACAAGAATCTCGGCCCGCTGATTTCGACGGACATGACGCGCTGCATACACTGCACGCGCTGTGTGCGCTTTGGACAGGAGATCGCCGGTGTGATGGAACTCGGCATGATCGGCCGCGGCGAGCATGTCGAGATCATCACCTTCGTCGGCAAGACCGTGGATTCGGAACTCTCAGGCAACGTGATCGATCTGTGCCCGGTCGGCGCGCTCACCTCGAAGCCGTTCCGCTATAGCGCACGCACCTGGGAACTCACACGCAAGCCGTCGGTCAGCCCGCACTGCGGCCTGGGTTCCAATCTGATCTTGCAGATCAAACAAAACCGCGTGATGCGTGCCTTGCCGCTTGAGAACGAAGCGATCAACGAGTGCTGGATTTCG
>JANMXV010000640.1:0-2197 GCA_031381325.1 Betaproteobacteria bacterium
CCAGCAGTGATGGTAGCTAAGGCCACTTCTGTGGTGTATGTCGGACCGGCAGCCGCAATACCCAACGAAGCCCAAGCACTAGCGGCTGCCGGATAAGAACCCTGTTCCTGAGCAAAGACGCCAATTGCCGTCTTAATTGGATCAGCCCAAGTTTGCACTTTCGACAACTTCGCCTTCACGGTGTAATCCTGATACTGCGGGATCGCTACAGCGGCCAGAATGCCGATAATCGCGACCACGATCATCAGTTCGATCAGGGTAAAACCTTTTTGCATACGTTTCATTGAAAAATCTCCTTTAGGGTTGAACAGCAGGACAAACTTGCGTTTGCAGGCATGAATAGAGCAATTGTGATGCCAAGTCTTGATATCAATCCGGCAAAAATGAAAACTCTATATAAAACAAAGAATTAAATATCCACATGAAAAAACAGCAAGGCGGCAGACACGGTACGGAATTGCGAATTGCGAGATGACCGATTAAGCGGTTCAACTACCATTCTTAATTTCAAATTCGAAAACAAACCTGTGGCACACCCTGACAATTTTTGTCACCCGATTCCGTCACCTCAAACCTCAGGTGGCGGCACATACCCCGGCACCTTGCTCAATTCCACATTATCAATTTGTTCAGGTGACATGTACTGCTGCGCGTAGGCTTCGTACACCTTCTCCCACATAAAAATATCAAATAAATCAGGGTCTACATGCTGCCCCAGCTTCATCTTGCCGAGGATATTGAGCGATTCGGTAAGCGTCTTGCCCTTTTTGTAAGGGCGGTCCTTGGCCGTAAGCGCTTCGAAAATGTCGGCTATGCCCATGCAGCGCGCCTGCACCGACATTTGCTCGCGCGTGAGGCCGCGCGGATAGCCTTTGCCGTCCATGCGCTCGTGGTGCCCGCCTGCGTATTCCGGCACCTTGGTAAGGTGCTTGGGCCACGGCAGCGCTTCCAGCATATTGATGGTGAGATCGATATGGTGGTTGATGACCTTGCGCTCGTCCATGGTTAGCGTGCCGGCGCGTATGGTCAGGTTATTAACCTCGTCCTCGGACAAAAAATTACATTCCGCGCCAGCCTGATCAACCCAGCGGTAGGCGGTTGATATCTGCTTGACGCGCTCCACGTCGCCGTCTCGCATGAACTCACCACCCACATTGGTGTGGCGCAAAAAGGCACGATCATCTTCAATCCCCGTGAATTTTGCTTCGACTTCTTGCGCAGTTATCTCGCCGCGCAATGCCGCGATTTGAACATCGCGCTTGATAATTTCAAAGCGGGTATCCAGCAAATTGATTTTGTCGTAAATCGTTTCCAGCTTGGTCGCCTTGTCCACCACATGCACCGGCGTGGTGATTTTGCCGCAGTCGTGCAACAAGCCCGCGATGCGCAACTCATAGCGGTCGCGCTCGGTCATGGTGAAGCCCTTGAGCGGCCCCACGCTGGTTTTGTTCACCGCCTCGGCCAGCATCATGGTGAGCTCGGGCACGCGATTGCAGTGTCCGCCGGTGTACGGCGATTTATCGTCGATGGCGGTATTAATCAGGCTGATAAACGATTCGAACAAAGCTTCCAGATGATTAATCAGCAAGCGGTTGGTAAGCGCGATCGCCGCCTGGGAGGCCAGCGATTCGGCAAGCCGTTGATCGGCATCGGAAAACGGCTGCACCTTGCCGGATACACGATCTTTTGCGTTGATCAACTGCAACACACCGATGATTTCATTTTCATGATTTTTCATCGGCACGGTCAAGAACGAATGCGATCCGTAACCGGTTTTTTTATCGAAATTTTTGGTGCCGCTGAAGTCAAACCCCTGCTCGGTATAAGCGTCGGCGATATTCACCGACTGGTCGTTGTGTACGGCGTACGCCGCCACCATCTGTGTATTTTTTGATCCGTCGTCCATGAACAATTGGATCGGGTAAAACGGTATTTCCACGCCGGTGGTGCCGCCCATCGCAATACCCAGGCTATCGTTGCGCACAATGGCGAACTTGAGCATGTTATCGTCGGTCATACGGTAGAGTGTGCCGCCATCCGCGTTGGTCACGTCTTTCGCAGCCATTAATATGGCCTCGAGCAGCTTGTTGATATCGCGCTCGCGCGACAGCGCAACGCCAATGCCCAGCAGTTGTTCAAACCGGTCGGTCAGATCCGAGTGATTCGGCGCCGGCATTCTTTGATTCATTCTGACGTT
>JANMXV010000654.1:0-1141 GCA_031381325.1 Betaproteobacteria bacterium
GCACGCATGGCAAAACGCACCGGCTTTAAAGCCATTTATCTTTCCGGTGGCGGTGTGGCCGCGGGCTCGCTTGGATTGCCCGATCTGGGCATCAGCACGCTTGACGATGTCTTGATCGACATCCGGCGCATTACTGACGTGTGTAGCTTGCCGTTGCTGGTGGACGTGGATACCGGCTGGGGCGGTGCGTTCAACATAGCGCGTGCGGTGAAGTCGCTGATCAAATTCGGCGCAGGCGCAATGCACATTGAAGACCAGGTGCAGCAAAAGCGCTGCGGCCACCGCCCGAACAAGGAAATTGTCAGCAAGGAAGAAATGGTTGACCGCATCAAGGCTGCGGTGGATGCCAAGACCGACAGCAATTTCGTGGTTATGGCGCGCACCGATTCGCTGGCGGTGGAAGGATTGCAGGCGGCGATTGATCGCGCCTGCGCCTGCGTGGAAGCCGGTGCGGACATGATTTTCCCCGAGGCCATCACCGAATTGTCGATGTACAAACAATTTGCCGCTGCGGTGAAAGTGCCCATTCTCGCCAACATCACCGAGTTCGGCAAAACACCGCTGTTCTCCACGCAGGAACTCGGCAGCGCGAATGTGGCCATGGCGCTCTACCCGTTATCCGGCTGGCGCGCCGCGAATGCGGCGACGTTGAAGGTATTTCAGGCGCTGCGCAAAGATGGTCACCAGAAAAACGTGGTGGACACCATGCAGTCGCGCGACGATTTGTACGACTATCTGGATTACCACGATTTTGAAGGCAAACTCGATACCTTGTTCGCGCAGGGCAAAAAGAAATAAGCAAAACTAGCCCGTCAACGGGGGCGCCGTGACCATGCAAGATGCACTGCAAGCGCGTCTGGCCGCCTACGCGCATGCGCTGAACGCCAGCGTAATACCTGCCGCAACCCTGCATGCCGCGCGCGTGCGGGTGATTGACACGCTGGGCGCGGTGCTGGGCGGGTTCGATGACGAGCCTAACCGTATCGCGCGCGCTGGCCGCAGATACGCCTCTTACGACCGGCGCCACGTTGCTCGGTACCGCGCTCAAAGCGCCAGTGGATATGGCTGCCTTTGTGAACGGCACGGCCGCGCGCTCTGCCGAAATCAACGACGTGTATCACGCGCCCGGCGCCAAGAACGG
>JANMXV010000694.1:0-12179 GCA_031381325.1 Betaproteobacteria bacterium
CGACCACAATATTAATTTTTATTTCAAGAAAAGCTGACGGCCCGTTCTTTACAAAACCCTCAACCGTCTTCGGAACATCTTTTGTCGATAAAAAAAGCAACTCAATATCCGTTGTGTATCTGGGCGCAGTGTAAAAAGACATTGCTAAACCGCCTATCAAAACGCCAGGAGCAACATCAGAGTTCTTTGACGCTATCCAACGATTTAGTGCCAATTGAACTTCGGGAACGATTGCTACATAGTTTATGTCGCTCACCGCTGACTTATAAACGTCCATATTTCGCAATTTTTTCATTTCAGCCGCCGCTATTGCATAAGGCGATGGATGTTCGCCCGTTGACATCAGGCTGCACCGATTGCAACCTTAACGGCACTATAAACACCGGATGCGACAAAACACGTCGTCTAGTTCAGTAAGCGGGTAAGATTTTTACTCGCGCGGGTAGCCCGGTAGGTTGGCGTGACGAAGGAACCATCATCGGCGGTGAACGCTAGACATCTTTCCGGTAGAACGTTTTGTGTTGGGCTTCGCAAGCTCAGCCCAACCTACAGATTTTGTGCTCCATTGCAGCACTCGAAGCATTGACGCGAAAAAGTGCGAAGAATTTGTAGGTTGCGGGTGACGCAGGAACCCCAACATCAGCGGTGACAAATGTCAGGTACGGATGCGGTAGAACGTTTTGTGTTGTGCTTCGCAGGCTCAGCGCCAACCTACAGTGCCTGGTCTCGTATCACCTTCCCCCGATTAAACAGATTCCGCGGATCAAGCGCCAGCTTGATCGGCCGCATCACCGCCGCCGCATCACCATGCTCGGCATCCAGAAAATCCAGTTTGCCAAAGCCGATACCATGCTCGCCGGTGCAGGCGCCGTTCATGGCAGGCGCTCAAATCCCGCCTAAGTGAAATGTTTGTCGAAAGCAAGCACAGCCTTGATCCGCCGCCGTTTCATCACGGCAAAAGATACGCAATCGGTCAACGAATAGCGTTTGTCGGATTGGCGGGTGAATTCACGCCATGCCTCGGCGAATATCGGTTCATCGACGTGTACGAGAGTGACAACACGACTGTTGAGCAGCGCTTCACCTATGGTCAATGCTTTGGCATGATGGCCGCGGCTATTGAAAAACGTCACGGTTTCGTCGAATATATATGTGGTCGATACGAATGCCACGCGATGCTTGCGGATTTCATGCCAAGACGCGATTGCCGCAGCGTGGTGCTGGTCGTCCGCTGCTTCCAGCGCGATCAAAAAACCGGTGTCAAGAAAATAGGTCGTCACGACCCGCTGTACAAATACGCATCATGCCTCGCGGCGCCGTCATCCGCACCGGAGCGCACGGGGCTTTTCCCCAGATTGAAAATCGGATCCGATTCCCGTGCCGATGGCTCGACCACGATGTTGCGGCCTTGCTTGCGAATTTCGACTTCTTTCACCCCGCGCAGCATGCGTCGCGGAATCAAGACGCCGGTATCGCCAACCATTGCTTTCATGGAATGCTCCTATGTTCATTTATCCCGACTGCCATCGCATTTTAGTGTTCAGCAGTGAAAAACACAAACGCGCGGCGGTGCGGCGTAAAACTTGGCAGCGGGTGCTCCACTCAGTGAGGGTGGGCACGATACTTGTGTCCACGCGGTGCAGTGAATTCACGTTCGATTGCGTGGGCAAAACAAAAACCGTTTTGTCCACCCTACATGAATTTGTATTGTCAAGCCGCACCGCCTACGCAATCAGGCAATGCACCGGATATTTCTGAATTTCCGGATCACGCGTCACCAGCGTGAGTTGTTCCAGTTGGGCCTGCGCGATTAGCATGCGGTCGAACGGGTCCAGATGTATCGGCGGTAATTGGCCGGCCCGGTCGCCATGTGCCAGGGCGATTTCCAGTGGCGTAAACCGGTGGCGTTCGATTTCTTGCATCACAGTGTCAGTATGGTTCATTTGAGGCGTGCAAAGTTTTTTGTGATCAAAGCGGCCAAGGACGAATAGCTGCAATCACTTGCGCCATTTTTGGCTTGAGCATTTCGCGGTCGTAGTCGGTTTGCAAGCCACTCCAGAAGCTTTCCGACAAACCGAAAAATTTGCATAGCCGCAAGTCGGTGTCGGTCGTGATTGCACGTTTGCCGAGCGCGATTTCGTTGATGCGCCGTGGCGGAACGCCAACCTCTTTGGCGAGCCGGTACTGGCTCAAGCCAAGCGGTCGCAAAAATTCTTCTGTGAGAATTTCGCCGGGGTGGGGGTAAGGTACTTGGCGCATGGATTCCTCTGCTTGCTTCAGTGATAGTCAACGATTTCAACATCGTCCGCGTGGCCCGCATGAAACTTGAAACATAGTCGCCACTGGTTGTTGATGCGGATACTGTAGTAGCCTTTGCGGTCGCCGGCCAGCGCTTCAAGGCGGTTGGCAGGCGGAATTCTCAAATCGCCCACCACACGAGCCCGGTTTAGCATGGCAAGTTTGCGCATTGCCACGGATTCAATGTTTGCGAATCGCTTTACGCGCCGCCCGTGAAACATCGTTTGGGTATCGCGACATTTGAACGAGCGAATCATTACTGTATAATAACGCCAGCCGTTAATACTGTCAAGAAACTGAAAGAAGCGCTGGAGTCTGCCCTGGATTTTTACTTTGACGATAGACGCGCGGTGCCCGCGCCGTCCAAGCCCAAGCGCGGCCAGCATGTGATTGAGCTTACAGCCAGTCTGTCGGCCAAGGTGCTATTGCTCAACGAAATGATTGCGCAGAATGTACGGCCCGCTGAACTTGCATGTCGTCTGAAAACCACACCACAAGCAGTTAACCGGCTGACCAACGTTTGGCACACCACGCGCATCGATAGCATTGCCACTGCGCTGAAGGCGTTGGGCAAGCAGTTGGAATTGCGAGCGGTTTAGAAAGGTCCATCAGACTTTTCTGTGGGTGGGGATACTACCTGGTCAACCCAATAAGTAAATTGACGCGCAGGTAGCCCACCGCTATTAAAAGTCGTCGCGAGATTGCGGCGGCGTATCCTCACGTCCATTTGCCATGAAATCGCTGGGCAGTGCCGCCAGCGCGTCAAAAATGGCTGCCGCGCTATTCCGAATAACTTTCCCCCGATTAAACAAATTCCGCGGATCAAGCGCCTGCTTGATCGCCCGCATCACCGCCACCGCATCCCCATGCTCGGCATCCAGAAAATCCAGCTTGCCAAAGCCAATGCCATGCTCGCCGGTGCAAGTACCGTTCATGGCGAGGGCGCGTGACACGACTCTGTGGTTGATACGTTCAGATTCTTCGAGGTCTTGCGGATTGTTCGGGTCTACCATGATGGCGAGATGGAAGTTGCCGTCGCCGACGTGGCCGAACAGCGCCATTTGCAGCGGCGACGTTTGCACGTCTTTATTGGTTTCGGCGATGCATTCGGCGAGCCGCGAAATCGGCACGCAGACATCGGTGGACATGGCGCGGCCGCCGGGTTTTAACCTCAGACATGCAGGATAAGCGTCGTGCCGCGCTTGCCACAGGCGCGTGCGATCTTCCTGCTTTGTCGCCCACTCGAAATCCATGCCGCCTTGTTCCTTGGCGATGTCTTGCACGGTTTGTGCCTGTTCGGCGACGGATGCCTTAGTGCCGTGAAATTCGCAGAACAACATCGGCGCTTCGCGCAGGCTGAGTTTGCTGTAGGCATTGACCGCCTTGATGGTGAGCGCATCCAGCAGTTCGCAGCGTGCGATGGGCACGCCGAGTTGTATGGCCTGAATCACGGTGCGTACTGCAGCATCGATGGTAGGAAAGGTGCAGGTTGCGGCGGAGGCGGCTTCGGGCTGCGGGTAAAGCCGTAACGTGACTTCGGTGATCAAGCCCAGCGTGCCCTCGGAACCGACGAACAATCGCGTGAGATCGTACCCGGCAGCGGATTTGCGCGAGCGTCCGCCGGTTTTGATGATGCGCCCGTCGGCGAGCACGACAGTTAACCCGAGGACGTTTTCACGCATGGTGCCGTAGCGTACGGCGTTGGTGCCGGAGGCGCGCGTGGCGGACATGCCGCCAAGCGTGGCGTCGGCGCCGGGGTCTATGGGAAAAAATAATCCCGTGTGCTGCAAGTGCTGATTCAGTTGCTTGCGCGTGACGCCGGCCTGCACCGTGCAGTCGAGATCATCGACGTTCACCGCGAGGATATTGTTCATGCGGCTCATGTCCACACACACGCCGCCGTGGATGGCGAGCACATGCCCTTCGAGCGAGGTGCCTACACCGTAGGGGATGATGTTGGTGTTGTGCTCGGCGCAAAGTTTGATGATGGCTACTGCTTCTTCGGTGGATTGCGGAAACACTACGGCATCGGGTGGCGCGATGGGGAATGCGGATTCGTCCTTGCCGTGGTGTTCGCGGATGGCTTGTGAGGTGGAGAAGCGGTCGCCGAATTTATCGCGTAACGCGGCTATCAGTTCGGGTGGGCAGGGGGCGCGGAGGGCTTCGGGTTTGTTCATGGGCGGATACCCTTCTTGAAATGGTGCGGCAAATTCCACTCTAGTTGCCCCGTCATTCCCGCCCCCGACTAAAGAATTCGAGAGCAGGCTATGGCGGGAATCTATACGGTTGTGCTATTCGCGCATGTGTTATGGGTTCCCGCCTGCGCGGGAACGAAAGGAGGGATGCAACGCTCAGCAGTAATTCGAATGAAGTTGGAAAGAATCAGGAGTTCTCTTCAACTACTTCGCCACCGGATGATTCGCCATGCGCTCCAGCGCTTTGACCATGCCGGAGTGATCCCACTTTGCGCCGCCATTGGCCACGCACGAGTTGAACAGCTCCTGTGCAGTCGCAGTGTTGGGCAGCGACACGCCCATTGCGCGTGCGCCCTGGAGCGCGAGATTCAAATCCTTCTGGTGTAGTTCGATGCGGAAACCGGGATCGAAGGTGCGCTTGATCATGCGTTCGCCGTGTACTTCAAGAATGCGCGAAGCGGCGAATCCGCCCATCAGCGCTTGCCGCACTTTCGCCGGATCGGCGCCGGCTTTGGATGCGAACAGCAGCGCTTCGCCCACGGCTTCGATGTTCAGTGCCACGATGATCTGATTGCAGACTTTGCAGGTCTGGCCGTCGCCGTTGCCGCCGACCAGTGTGATGTTTTTGCCCATCAGGTCAAAGACGGGTTTCACCTTGTCGAAGGTTGCTTGATTACCGCCACACATAATGGTGAGCGCGGCGTTTTTGGCGCCGACTTCGCCGCCGGATACCGGTGCATCCACGTATTCGCAGCCGAGTGCATTGATTTTTTTGGCGTTGGCTTTGGTTTCCATCGGCGAAATCGAGCTCATGTCGATGACGATTTTGCCTTTGCTTAATCCCTCAGCTACGCCGTTCGCACCGAACAGCACTTTTTCAACATCGGGCGTGTCGGGTACCATGGTGATGATGATGTCGGTTTGTTGCGCGACTTCTTTTGCGTTGGCGCAAGCTTTGCCGCCGGCGTCGGTGAGTTCTTTCGCCACGCCGCTGCGTGACGTCAGGAAAAGCGTGTGACCGCCTTTGATAAGGTTGAGGGCCATGGGTTTGCCCATGATGCCGAGTCCGATGAAGCCGATGTTGCTCATGATGTTCTCCAGTTAAGTCAGTGGCCGATTTTGCCACAGCGCGAAGCGCAGCGGCGCGTAGACTCACCGCTGGCAGATTGTGCTACCTTAACCATTGAGGAGGCTCCATCATGAAAAAACAATTCACAATCGGCTCAATCTTGCTTGGCATGGCCTGCGCGAGTGTGCAAGTGGCGCGCGGTCAGGAATATCCCGTCAAATCCATACGGCTGGTAACGTCTCCTATTGGCGGCGGCAACGATTTTCCGGCACGCCTGATCGCACTTGCAGTAGCTGGCCCGCTCGGCCAGCAGATCGTGGTGGACAACCGGCCAACGGTGCTGATCGCGGATATCGTCGCCAAGTCGCCGCCCGACGGCTATACCCTGCTGGTGACGGGCAGCGCACACTGGCTCGGGCCGCTGTTTGAGAAGGTCAATTATGATCCGGTGAAGGATTTTGCGGCGATTACGCTGGTGGACCGCTCGCCCACGGTGTTGGTGGTGCATCCGTCCCTGCCGGCGAAAAGCGTCAAGGAATTCATTGCATTGACGAAGGCGCGGCCGGGTGAACTCAATGTCGCAGTCGGCGGCACGGGCAGCTCGAATTTCATGGCGGCGGTGTTGTTTGCTCACATGGCGGGCGTGAACATGACGCGCATTCCGTACAAGGGCAACGCGCCGGCCATCACCGCGTTGTTGAGCGGCGAAATCCAGGCGATGTTTTCATCCGCCGGCGCCGTGGCGCCGCACATGCAGTCGGGAAGGCTGCGCGCGCTTGCGGTCGGCAGTCTGCAGCCTTCACAGCTTGCGCCGGGGTTGCCGACGATTGCAGCCGCAGGCGTGCCCGGATACGTCTCGGAAACACTGCACGCCATGTTCGCACCGGCAAAAACGCCGCAGGCCATTGCCGGCCGTTTGAACACAGAGGTATCGCGTTACCTGCGATCCACTCAGGCGAAGGAAATTTTCCTAAGAGCGGGCATAGAACCCTCACCCTCGCAACCTGACGAGTTGGTGGAGATCATGAATTCGGAAATTACCAGAATAGGCAAGGTGCTCAAGGCCGCGGGAATTGGTACGAAGTAGGCGTCAAGTAAGTTTCGCCAGTCGTGCTTGCTATCCACGACAGCCCCGCATCCGTCGTGGTCAGCGGCTTGTAATCGCAGCCGATCCTCGTGGCGTCTGCCTGGTTGCGTACTGTGTGCGATCTCGTCAAAAGGCCTTCCCTCATCCCCAGCCCTTCTGCTCCGCTGCAAGTGTTCCCTTGTCCCGGAGGGAGAAGGGAGCGTCATGTCCCCGCCCGAGCGGGGAGGTTTATGGGTAGGGTGGCGCGTAGCGCCGGGTGCGGGAAGGCATTTGACAAGAACGCTTAGTTACTTGTTTTTAAACGATTATTTAATTCGTGCAAAAAGGTGCGGATGCGCTTGGCGTTGGCGCCTAAATCGCTGTCGCCCACGCGCGACGCCGAGCGGATATCCAGCCGCGTGCCGTTGTCGTTGGCGTCTGTGTCACGTAGGCGTATCACTACATCATCCTTGAAGCGCAGCAACCGCGTGGTGGCAGTGGCTTCGATGCGGCCTGCGGATTCATTGGCCGCCGCAATCGCCCAGCCCATTGCATTGGCGGCAGCGAGGCTTGCTTGAAAAATCGCGGCGAGGGGTTGTGGGTAGATGACGGGAATAATGTCGGCATAGCGCGTACGGTGCGACTCACCGCGCAGACCGCTGTAGTCCGCGCCGTTGGCGCATTTCAATCGTATATCACGCAGTGCAATAAATGACGGGGGATCATCAGCGTCGGTGGATACGTCGTGAATCATCTGTTCTCGATCCCTTATTCCGGCTGTATCTTCGCCGCCTTCACCACACGCGCCCATTTTGCAATATCGTTTTTGATATCCGCCGCAAACGCTTCCGGCCCGAGCACGCTCAGTTCCGCGCCCTGCGCCGTCACAAAATTTTTCATGTCGTCGGTGTGCGCGATTTTAGCGATGGCATCATAGAGTTTTTGCACGATGGCGCGCGGCGTTTTGGCGGGCGCCGCGATGCCGGTCCACGAGGTCACTTCAAAATCTTTCAGTCCTTGTTCGCTGATGGTAGGGATCTCCGGCATCAGCGCCGAGCGTTTGACCGTGGCCATGCCGATGGGGCGCAAGCGCCCGGCTTTTACCAGCGCGTTGAGCGCGGTGACGCCGGTGCAGAACATCTGAATCTGGCCCGACAGCACATCGGTGGTTGCCACACCCGCGCCTTTGTACGGCACGTGAACCATATCGAGACCGGCCATGGTGTTGAACAACTCACCGCACAGATGCGGCGAGCCGCCGACACCCGACGACGCGAAATTGATGCCGCGCGGCTTTGATTTCGCGAGCGCAATCAGCTCTTTCACATTGGCGGCGGGCACACTGTTGCTCACTACCATCAGATAAGGAATCACGGCAACACGCGCGACCGCCGCGAAATCGCGCGTCGCGTCATAGCCGATTTTTTTGTAGACGCTGGGCGCAACGGTGAGCGGCCCGGCAATTGCCACCAGCAGCGTGTAGCCGTCGGGCGGCGATTTGGCGACGATTTCCGAGCCCGAGGTGCCACCGGCGCCGGGGCGGTTATCCACCACCACCTGCTGGCCCAGCGCGATAGTCAGCCGCTGTGCTATGCCGCGCCCGAGAATATCGTTGGTGCTGGATCCCGGCGAAAACGGCACGATGAGGCGTATCGGGCGCGAAGGGTATGTTTCGGTTTGCGCGTACGCATGCCCAGCGACGCTCGCACACGCCATGCCGCCAAGTAATGTAAGTATTTGTTTCAATTTATAAAATCCCGACGGTCTGTAATGGGTTTGAGTGCGCTTTCGCAAGCGGGAGTTTACCGCATGCGCTGCGTATAATCGGACAATCATGATTGAACCTCCGCTGCCGCGCATTGCCGGCATTTTGCTTGCTGCCGGCGCGGGTTCACGCTTCGGTAACGGCGCGTATTCTGGTGGCGGGAAATTGTTGCATCCGCTTGATGGCGTGCCGATAGGCGTGCGCGCGGCGCGCAACCTGCTGGCGGCGGGCTTGCTAGTGACTGCGGTGGTGCGTCCCGGCAGCGATGAGCTCATGCGTGCGCTGCAAAGTGAGGGCGTAGACGTAAGCGTTTGCGCCACTGCAGCCGGCGGCATGGGCGTGAGTCTCGCCCACGCGATCGCGCACACGCGCGAGGCCGCGGGGTGGGTGGTGGCGCTGGCGGATATGCCGCGTATACGCCCTGAAACGATTCACCAGATTGCGGATGCCGTGCGAATGGGCGCGTTGATTGCTGCGCCGGAATATCGTGGTGAACGCGGGCATCCGGTGGGTTTTAGCGCTGCATTGCGCGACGAATTGCTGGCCTGCCACGGCGACGAAGGTGCGCGCGCGGCCATCAAGCGCCACTATGCGGAAATTCGGCTGATCCCGGTTGATGATGGCGGCGTGGTTTTTGATATTGACCGTAAGGAAGATGTTCCGCCGACGTTATAATTACGGTTCACTTTCAAGGAATCCAAAATGCGTTTTGAAGGCACTGACAATTACGTAGCAACCAATGACCTTATGTTGGCGGTGAACGCCGCCATTACATTGGAGCGTCCGCTGTTGATCAAGGGCGAACCCGGCACCGGCAAGACGATGCTGGCAGTTGAAGTGGCCAAGGCATTGAAACGGCCGCTCTACGAGTGGCATATCAAATCCACCATGAAGGCGCAGCACGGGCTGTATGAATATGACGCGGTGTCGCGCCTGCGCGATTCGCAGTTGGGCGACGAAAAAGTAAAGAATATTTCCAATTACATCGTGCAGGGCATGCTGTGGAAAGCGTTTGAATCGCCGGAGCCTTCGGTGCTGCTGATCGATGAGGTGGATAAGGCGGACATTGAGTTTCCGAACGACTTGCTGCGCGAACTCGACCGCATGGAGTTTTACGTCTACGAGACGCAGCAACTGATCAAAGCCAAAACCCGGCCGCTGGTGATTATCACCAGCAACAACGAAAAAGAGTTGCCCGACGCATTTTTGCGGCGTTGCTTTTTCCATTACATCCGCTTTCCCGATCGCGAGACGATGACGCGAATCGTCGATGTGCATTTTCCCGGCTTGAAAAAGATTCTGTTAAATCAGGCGCTGAACGCATTTTTTGAAATTCGTGATGTGCCGGGCTTGAAGAAAAAACCTTCCACATCCGAGTTGCTGGATTGGCTCAAGCTGTTGGTGGCAGAAGACATTTCACCTGAAACCCTGCACAGCCAGGACCAGCACAAAATCATTCCGCCGCTGCATGGCGCGCTGCTGAAAAACGAACAGGATGTGCATCTGTTTGAGCGGCTGGTGTTCATGAGCCGCAAGAAATAGCCGGGTTTGCATGCGCGGTAGTGTGCAACATCGGGGCCTGCCGCCGGTGATCGACGAGAATGTAGAGGTATTGATTTTGGGGAGTTTTCCCAGCCCGGCGTCACTGGAAAAGCAGCAGTATTACGGTCACCCGCAAAATCATTTCTGGAAGTTGATGGGCGCACTGTTGAAAGAACCTCTGTATGAGATGGCTTACTCGCAGCGGCTGCCGATTTTATTGAAGCATCGCGTCGGCGTATGGGATGTATTGCAAAAGTGCGAACGCGCCGGTGCGCTCGACAGCGCGATACGCAACGCAGTAAACAATGATTTTCGCAGGGTTACGCGGGTGGCGCGTAGTTTGAAGCGCGTTTGTTTTAACGGCAAGACAGCAGGGCGGTTTGAGCGTGTGTTTGCGGAGGCGGGTTACGAGACGCTGGTGCTGCCCTCATCCAGTCCGGCCTACACATTGAGTTTCACTGCGAAACTCAATGTGTGGCGCAACGTGCTTTGAGCGTAATCCGATTAACGCCGATGACCGTGATGTCCGCGATGCCCGTGATAATACTGACGATAGTAGGGTTGCGCATAGGCCACGCGCGGGGCGTAGTACACCGGGGGACTGTAGTAAACCGGCGCTGCGTACACCACGGGCGGCGGATAGTAGACCGGGGGTGGTGCGTAGTAAACCGGCGCGGGGTAGTAGGCAGGGGCGCGGACATACAGCGGTGCATGCGCCACGACAACGCGCGCGGGGTAGGGCGACGGAATGCCAATCGCGATGTCGAATGATACGGCTGCTTGCGCGCTCGGCACACCAACCGCGCCGAGCAGCGCCAGACTGGAAAGCATTGAGTAAAGATATTTACGCATGATGGTTCTCCTTTACACTGAACACTGTTTGCAGTTGTTGCGGCCAAACCGACCGCGCACACAAATACTACGCCGCCGCCGCATTAAAAGGCGTTACAAATTGTAAGTTTGTATTACTGAAAATTCAGCGTAAAAACAAATGCTTATAGAATTTTTTCTGAAACTGAAGGAAGGCGGCGTGCCGGTCTCCATCAAGGAGTTCCTGATGTTGCTGCAAGCCTTTGAAAAACAAGTGATTTTTGGCAGCGTCGAAGATTTTTATCATCTCGCGCGCACCTGTCTGGTCAAGGACGAAAAATACTTTGACCGCTACGATCGTGTGTTCTCGGCGTACTTCAAAGGCATCATCGATGTGGAGGGTATCGAGACCAAAATTCCCGAAGAGTGGCTGCGCAAGCTCGCCGAGCGGCATCTGACCGAAGAGGAAAAGAAGCTGATTGAATCACTCGGCGGCTGGGAAAAACTGATGGAGACGCTGAAAAAGCGCCTCGAAGAACAAAAAGGCCGGCATCAAGGCGGCAGCAAGTGGATAGGCACGGCGGGCACCAGTCCGTTTGGCGCATACGGCTACAACCCCGAAGGTGTGCGCATCGGCCAGCAGGAGTCGCGTCACCGCCGCGCGGTCAAAGTGTGGGATCAGCGCGAATACAAAAATCTGGATGACAGCGTGGAGCTGGGCACGCGTAACCTCAAGGTGGCGTTGCGTAAACTGCGCAAGTTCGCGCGCACCGGCTCGCCGGATGAACTGGACCTGGAAGACACCATACGCTCCACCGCGCGCAATGCCGGCTGGCTGGATTTGAAAATGGTGCCGGAGCGGCATAACGCGGTGAAGGTGCTGTTGTTTTTCGATATCGGCGGTTCGATGGATGATCACATTCGCGTGTGTGAACAGCTTTTTTCGGCCACGCGTACCGAGTTCAAACATCTGGAATATTTTTACTTCCACAATTTTTTGTACGAGCGCGTGTGGAAAGACAATCGCCGCCGGCATACCGAGCGAATTTTCACGCACGACGTATTGCGCACCTATGCGCACGACTACAAAGTGATTTTCGTGGGCGATGCAACCATGAGTCCCTATGAAATTACTTTCCCCGGCGGCAGCGTCGAACACACCAATGAGGAGCCGGGGGCAGTGTGGATGCAGCGCGTGCTGGATGTTTATCCGAATACGATCTGGATTAATCCGCAAAACGAATCATTGTGGGATTACCACGAATCGATACGCATCACGCGCGAGATCATGTCGCAGCGCATGTTCCCGCTGACCATCGACGGGCTGGATCGCGGCATGCGCATGCTGCTGCGGCGGATTTGAGCGGCCGGCTGCATCAACCATTTAACGCGCCACGTTGCGCCGGTCGCCGCCGGGCGGCGGTGCGGTTTTCA
>JANMXV010000697.1:0-22976 GCA_031381325.1 Betaproteobacteria bacterium
TGCCTTGTTTGTGCAGGCCTTCCCAGATCACTTCGTTGTGGAAGGGATTGCGGCCAATGACGTGCGCTTCGATAGCGCGGCGTGCAGGCACGGTGGCGCCTTCGCCCCAGCCTGTAATACCGCTGTCGGTGATTACCTCGACAACGCCGAACGCCCGCTCACGGGTGGTGCGCATCGCGTTGGCGAAGGGTTCCTGCACCGGATAGACCAGCGAGTAGGTCTTGACGTCAACGATTTTCATTCCTGATTCCTTAATAATCTACAAAACCACTTTCTGCCGCTGCCCCGTTTCAGACGCACGCACAATGGCATCCAGCATGCGGTGGCGCCGCACGGCGTGATCGAAGTCGGGTTCGATGGGCGCGCCGCTACGAATAGCCTCTGCGAACCTCACCCACATCTGGCCCACATCGTATGAGGGGCCAAGGCCGCGCACTTCTTCGGGCACGGTTTTGAGGCGATCCGGCACCGGCAATTCCTGCAGCGCCTTGTCGTCTTTTTTTCCGCCCATGATTTTGCGTTTCACTTCCTGTCCCGCCTCGCCGCCGCCAACCATTGTCAGTGTGCCTTCGGTGCCGTAAATCTCGAAGCGGTAGCCGGTGCCGTGATACGGATGCACGCCGAGGTTGGCACTGACCACCGCGCCGTTTTCGAGCCTGCCCGAGAGCATGATGTTGTCGGGCGAAGTCACGTCTACATATTTTTTGGTGTCGGTCTCGAACCATTGCGGCGCTTGCGTGCTGACAACCGCCGCCACTTCAGCGAGTTCGCCCACCACCATGCACAGCGCATCGATGGAGTGCCCAAAGGTGATGGTGAGCGTGTTCGCGCCGAGATTGACATCCTTTTGCCAGGTGCGATCCGAGGTGCGGGTCAGCACGCCGCTGCCCATATGCGCCATGTTCACCGACAGCACCTGTCCGACGTAACCGTCCTTGATCAGCTCACGCATATACAAGTACGCGGGCGACGCGCGCCGCTGCAAGCCCACCATCGTGCGCACGTTTTTCTTGCGCGCCAGTGCCGCCATTTCCTCGGCCTCTTTGGTGTTGGCGCCGAGCGGCCATTCGCAGTAGACGTGCTTGCCCGCTTCCACCGCGGCATTCGCGATTTTGTAATGCGCCGGCACGCGCACGGCAACCAGCGCTGCTTCAACCTGCGGATCAGCACCCATGGTTGTGAGATCGCTATAGGCTTTCTTCACGCCGTATTTGTCGGCCGCTGCCTGCGCGGTATCCGCGTGCGCGGTGCATACGGCGTAGAGATTTATTTCCGGTAGTTTCTGCAACGCGGGGCCGTGGGCGCTGGGCCCCCAGCGTCCGCCGGCGCCGATAAATGCAACCCGCAGTGGATCAGATATAGCCATAGGGTTCTCCATAAAATATTGTTTAAAAACAAATAGTTACAATTACTTCTTCATTTCGAGAAATTCAAGCTGCACGCCATCCGGCCCTTCGAAGAAACACACGCGGCGGTTGCCGGTAACCACGGTTTCTTCCAGGATGCCGATGCCCTGCGCCTTGAGTTTGGCGACCATCGCATCCAGTTCGTCGGTATCGATAGCGATGTGTTCCATGCCGTATTTTTGTTCGCGCTTTTGCGTGGGGTGCAGGTCGGTGATGTTCAGCGACAAGCCGTCCAGATCAACGCGATAGCCGGTTGGCGATTGGCTGGTGATCTTCGCGCCGAAGGTGTCGACGTAAAACTTCGCGGTCTTGTCCGGGTCCTTGGTTTTGATATGCAGATGGTTGAGATTTATTGTCATGATTGACTCCCATAAAATTAAAATTCAGCAAACGAAAATGCAGGCGGCCTTTTGTTCTTCAATAAATTCTTATACGTTCACTCCGGCTTGATTCCACCCACCCGGATAATCGACTGAAAGCGCAGATACTCTTCCTGCATGTGCCGCATAAAACCCTCCGGTGTGCTGTCGGGCGTTGATTCGGCGCCCTGATGCACGAAGCGCGCGCGCAGCGCCGCCTTGCGCAACGCGCGCGCGATGTCGCTGTGCAACTGCTCGACGATGCGCCGCGGCGTACCGGTGGGCGCGACGATGCCGCACCAGCTATCGAACTGCGCTTCGGGCAACCCCACTTCGGCGATCGCCGGCACATTGGGCAGCGTGGGACTGCGCTGCGGCGTCATCACCGCGAGCGCGCGCAAGCGCCCTTCGCGCACCGGCCCCAGCGCGGCCGGCAAGGTATAGATCGCGTAATGCACGCGCCCCAGCGCCATTTCGACAAAAGAATCCGTCGCCACCCTGAACGGCACATGCACCGCGTCGATGCCGAGCGCGCGCGAGAACACCTCCGCCGCGAGATGCGACGCCGAGCCGATGCCGAGCGACGCATAGTTCAACTCGCCGGGACGCACCCGCGCGTAGGTGACGAACTCGCGCGCCGTGGTGACCGGCAGCGTGCGCGTCACCGCCAGCACATTGGTAATCGACGCTACGTGTGCCACGCCGACTATATCCCCCAGCGCACTATACGGCGGTTGTTCGCGCATCAGCTCGTTGATCAGCCGCGTTACCCCGATCATACCCAGTGTGTAGCCATCGGCACGCGCCTGCGACATACGCTTGTTGCCGATCAGCCCACCGGCGCCGGGGCGATTCTCGATCAGCACTCGCCGCTGGTAAAAAACCTCAAGGTCGTCGGCCAGCAAGCGCGCAAAAAAATCGTCGGCCGCGCCTACGGACGAGGCCACGATGATGCGGATGGGCTTGACGGGATAGTCGGCGTGCGGCTCCGCCGGCACGGCGTAGCACGCAGCGGCGGACGCGCAGAAGGCGAGGCGCAAGGCGCTGGCAAACACGAATCGCAAAAATTGGAATGCAAACATGGCTTGGCGGGCTTACCTGGCTTAGGGCGCCGCGTTTCCATAGTGTGCGCGGCAGCGGACATTAAGCACCAAATGCGCAACCGCTGCAACACAACGCGTGCTTCGTCTACACATCACTTTGGGCCAAGTCGTTATAAGCTGCGCCCGTGCATCTGCCTCAATGTTCACTCTGCTTTGATGCCCGCATCGTCAAGGACTTGGGCCCAGCGCGCGTATTCGATTTTGATATACGCCGTGAACTGCCCAGGCGTCGTGCTGGCCTGCAGCTCGACGCCCTGGCTCGCGAACCGCTTGCGTATTTCCGGCGCCTGAACGAACTTCACGATTTCCGCGTGAATGCGAGTCAGGATTTCCGGCGGTGTGGCTGCGGGCGCCAGCATGCCGTTGAATATGCTTGCCTGAAAACCGGCCACGGTTTCGCTGATCGCCGGCACGTCGGGCAACAGCGCGCTGCGGGCCGGACTGGTCACCCCCAGCGGGCGCAGCTTGCCGCCGCGCACGTGCGCGAGCGACGTACTCAGGTTGTCGAATTTCACCGGCACTTGCCCGCCCAGCAAATCGATAATGGCCGGGCCATCGCCGTTGTACGGGATGCGCATGATGCGCACATCCGCCATGCGGCTGAAAAGTTCCAGTGCCAGATGCGATCCCGAGCCATTGCCTGAGGTGCCGCAATTCACTTCCCCCGGACGCGCTTTTGCGAGTGCAATAAACTCTTTGACGCTTTTCACTGGTAAAGACGGATGCACCACCAGCATCTGCGGAAGCGTTGCGATGAGGCTCACACCGGCGAAATCGCGCACCGGATCGTAGGGCGGATTGCGCATCATTCTCGCTGCGACCAAAGCGCTTTGCGCAACCATCACGAAAGTGTAACCGTCCGCCGCGGCACGCGCGGCGCCGGCAAAGCCGATGGTGCTATTCGCACCCGGCCGGTTCTCGACATACATGCGCTGTCCGAGGCCTTCGCTCACTTTATCGGCGACAGATCGTCCGATCAAATCCAGATTGCCGCCGGGCTGCACCGACACAATCAGGCGGATCGGTCTGGCCGGATAAGTCGGTCCTGAGCCTGTCGAAGCGGTTTGCGCCCGCGCATCAATGATGCCGCCGAATCCTGCGGCGCCCAGTGCGCTACTGACCACCATCACCTTTGCGAGCTGCTTCACGACATCCTCCACCAACAGCGCTGCGAACGTTATTGCACGGCGTGCGCGAATTTTCTAATTTCCGCCACGCATCGTTCGGGGGCGAGCAGGTTGATGCCGTGACCGTATCCCTCGAAAGCCGCCACTTTTGCGCGAGGCATACGCTCCCGCATGGCGCTTCTGTGTGTTTCATCCGCGATCAGACTGCGATCGCCGCCCAGGATCAGCGTGGGTGTCTGGATCTCGGGCAGACGCGGCCAGAGGTCGCCTTGGGCGACGGCCTTATCCATCCCGTTCGCGACGTGCGTGGGCGTTGCATCCATCTGCTCAATATACCACTCGCACAAAGCGGGAGATGCTTTCGTCGTATCGAGGCGATAAGACAGCGTCTGTCTGCACCATCCGCCGACGCCGTATCGGTCGAACGCGGCAGCACGCGTGCCTGCACCCAGCGTGTAGGTCGACGCGATCTGCGCGGAGCGCTTGAACGGGGTATCGCACAAGGTCAGCGTGTGAAGACGATGCGGATGATTCAGCGCGGCGGTCATGCCGACGATGCCGCCCGAGGATTCGCCGACCCAATGCACGCGTTCGATGCCGAGCACGTCCATCAACCCCATCGCATCGCCGGCGAGCTGTTCAAAGGTATACACGCTGCCGTCCGGCGGCACTGTCGTTTTGCCGCAGCCGCGCGCGTCGAATCGCAGTACGCGATAGTCGCCGGCAAGCAGCGGCACCCACGCTTGCCAGAACAGCATATTGCGTGCGTAGCCGTGGTAGAGAAGGAACGTTTCGGGCGGCGTCTCGCGCCACGGCTGCGTGTAATCCGCCAACTCGTAGTGGATATCAATATCGCCCACGCGCGCGGTGCTGTGGTGGTGTTTCATCGGCTCAATCCGCCCTGGTGCCCGACATCTTTACAACCTTCGCCCACTTCGCGATTTCGCTCTGAATATGCGCCGCAAACGCGTCCGGCGTGATGCCGCCGGGCGTGGAGCCTTCGGCGGCCAGCCGCTCTATCACTTCCGGGGATTGCAGCGCCTTGGCGATTTCACTGTACAGCCGGTTGACGATGGCACGCGGCGTTCCAGAGGGCACCACAACCCCCTGCCATGACGTTGCTTCGTAACCCTGCTGGCCCATACTTTCCGTCAGCTTCCGGCTCAGCGTGCGCGCGATCATGTCGTTACCACCGCCAGCACCGAATCCGACGATAAAGCGGATGGGCTTGGCAGGATAAGGTTGCGCCAACGCTGCGCCTGCATACCCGGTGCAGAGCGGCAACGCCAGTGCCGCGATGCAACTTGATCGCCGCGCATGCATCCGCTTTCCGCCCGTCGCCTCTTTACTCATTTTCCACTCCTTACGCCGCCGCCTTAAGTATTTCCAGCACCTGTCCAGCGTTGGAAATCTTGCGCGGATTCGTGTGCAGCCAGCCGTCGTGCATCGCATGTTCGGCGACCATCGCAAACTGCCCGGGCGTAACCCCGACATCGGCAAGCCGCCCCGGCAGCCCCAGATCAGCGACGAATGCCGTAATCACATCGGCGGCATCCTCGCCAGGGTGGCCCATGGCTTCGGCCACCAAGCGCTGCCGGTCAATGTTTACTGACCGGTTGTAGCGTAGCACCGGCGCCAGCATCACGCACGAAGTGTAGCCGTGCGGCACGTCGCAGCTTCCGCCCAGCACGTGCCCGATGGCGTGGCTCGCGCCCATCTGAATGCCGCCTTGCCGTCCGCTCATCGCCAACCACACGGCAAGCTGGCAATCGAGACGTGCATCGAGATCCTCGTACTCGGTAATGCCGTGCCGCAGGCATAGTTGGGTGAGCTTGCCCGCATCGGTCACCGATCCGCCGCCGAAGGTGACAATCAAATCGGCGTCCGCTGATCGCGCCTCTTGTGCCACCTCCAACACCGCGTCGCGCGGCGTATGCGAAGGCATGCGGTCGTAGAGACCCGCGTAACGGCTGCCGAGCGCCTCGCGCATCTTGGCGACCTCATCGGTGGTGCGATTCATGGCGCCGCTGACAATGAGGAAAACGCGCTGCGCCTGCAAGCGCTCGACTTCGGCGCGCAAGGCCTGCGCCGCCGGCTGGCCGTAGACAATGCGCTCTATCGCCGTGAAAACAAACATGCCTGAATGCATAGCTATGCCCCTTCGATCTATTCTGCCTTCAATTCGACACTTTAAACTTGACGGTCTTCCCCAGCGTGGTACATCGCTCCTTCCCTTGGTGGGGGTCGGTCTGCGATGCGCGGCAAATGCTTGGATTTTAGTCGCAATGCCCTGCACGGCGCGGGCTTGCGGATCACAAGCTATGCCGCTAACGTACGAACAGGTAGAAACTTACGACGGGTCGTTGATGAGGCGTCACCGCTAAACGGTGTATAAAGACCGCTGTGTACTAATACTTATTCGGCGAGAGGTTGCCATACTGCATTATCTTTAATCAGGAGAAATTAAATGAAATCAAATACTTATATGAACAACAGTCGCCGAGAATTCATCCGCACTGCTGCTGCAACGCTAGCCTTGAGTAGCATGCCGCTCGCGGCCCTCGCCCAGACCGCACCATCTGGAAAAATGAAAATTGGCATCATCGGTTCCGGCAGAGTCGGCGGCGCCGTCGGCGCAGCTTGGGTAAAGGCCGGTCACGAAGTCATGTTCTCGTCGCTTAATCTCGACGACGACAAAAAACTGGCGGCCAGTCTCGGTGGCGGCGCCCGCGCCGGTACGCCGCGCGAGGCCGCCGCATTCGGCGCCGTGCTGCTGCTCTCGGTGCCTTACAAAGCGCTGCCCAGCGTCGGCAAAGACTTGGGCGACCTGATTAAGGGCAAGATCGTCATTGATACCTCCAACCCGATCGTCGCGCGCGACGGCGATATGGCGGTTGCGGCACGGGAAAAAGGCGCAGGGATCTCGTCAATGGAGTTTCTGCCGGGCGCGCGCATCGTGCGCGCTTTCAATGCCGTCGGCTACGCAAAAATGGCAGCGGCCGCAAGTCAAAAAGATCGCATCGGCATGCCCATCGCGGGCGACGATCAGAACGCGATCACCACGGCGTCGAGCCTTATACGCGAGGTCGGCTACGAGCCGGTGCTGGTGGGCACGCTCGCTACGATGGGCAAACATTTGATACCGGGTACGCCGCTGGCGGGCGAGCGTTCACCAGAGGAAGTGCGCAAGGTAGCGGCTACGCTGAAGTAGTCAGGCAACCCGCATCTTCGCAATAATCGCCGCATCCGGATCCTTGCCCAGTCCCGGTTCCTGCGGCACGGCGAAATCGCCGTTCTTCGGGATGATCTGCTCGCCGAACGGGGTCTCGGCGAAATCGCAATAGTAGCGCTCGATCCACACCTCGCGCGCAGCCGCGGCGCACACGTGTATCGAAGCAAGCAAGCCCGGGCCGAAGTACGGCGAGTGCGGCACCACGGTGATACCAAACGATTCGCCCAGCGCGAATATCTTGCGCATTTCGGTAACGCCGCCGATTTTGGCCACGCTGGGTTGCGCAAAACTCACTGCGCCTACTTCAAATAAGCGCTTGAATTCAAAGAAATTTGAGATGTTTTCACCGGCCGCAATTGGGGTCGGGCTGGCGGCGCGCAGCCGTGCGAGCCCGGTGTGATCGTCGGGGGGGTAAACGGGTTCTTCGAGCCACGTCAGGTTGAGGTCCGCCCACTCGCGCGATATAGCAATCGCCTCATCTACCGTCCACGGGCACGAGCAATCCACCATCAGCGGCACTTTATCGCCACAGGCTTTGCTGGCGGCACGCACGATGTCGCTTTTGTTTTCATGCAGCTTGATCAGCCGGTAGCCGCGGCCAAGAGCCTCGGCGACCTTACGCGCCACCACTTTCGCGTCGCCATAGCGCAGCAGACTCGCATACGCCGGCAACGTGGCGCGCGCGCTGCCGCCGAGCAATTGGTACAGCGGCATCCCAGCGCGCTTGGCCGCAATATCCCACAGGGCAATATCCAGCCCGGATATTGCAAACACCACCGCGCCGCTGCGGCCCGTGTTGTAAAGGCCACGGTGCAGGTCAACCTGTATTTGCGCAATCTGCGCGGGGTCTTTGCCTATAACGCGCGGCGCAATAATTTGCTCGACTGCGGTGCGCGTAGCCACCCAACCGGCATTGGAAAAAGCCTCGCCCCAGCCGGTGATGCCCTCGTCCGTTTCCACCTTGACCAGCAAGGTGTGGACATCATGCTTCGGCGCGCCACTGGCGTGCGGCACGGCATCGTCGAGCACCAGCGGCGTGCGAATAAGTATGGGTTCAACGCGGGTAATTTTCATAGCACTACTCGTGAATGGATATGGGAGAAAGCAGCAAGGCTAAAAGTGAAACGTATCATACCCGCTGCGCGGATGACCAGCGCTTGACCGTTCGTGGCCGGGGTCCATTGGCCTATTGGCCCCTTGCGACGATTATTCAGTGCATCGAAGTTTCATGTTGTATTGAGACAAAAACGGGTAGCGACAATGTAGCGTTTTGTTACGCAATGCTTTCAGTCGCATGCCCGCGCATGATATAATCCGTATCTCATTGAATTTAAAGGGTTTGCTACGGAGGCATCCGTAGACAGTCGCATCGACAATAAAGCCATGATCCGGCAGCGCACACTAAAAAACGTTATCAGCGCCACAGGCGTGGGTCTGCACACCGGTGAAAAGGTGTACATGACGCTGCGTCCGGCTGCGGCCGATACCGGCATTGTTTTCCGCCGCATTGATCTGCCGCAGGTGGTGGATATCAAGGCCGATCCCTATGCGGTGGGCGACACGCGACTGGCGTCGTGTTTGGAAAAAGAGGGCGCCTCAGTTGGCACGGTCGAGCACCTGATGTCGGCGTTGGCGGGCCTCGGTATCGACAATGCCTACGTGGATCTGTCGGCCCCCGAAGTGCCGATCATGGACGGCAGCGCGGGCCCGTTTGTGTTCCTGCTGCAATCCGCCGGCATCGAAGAACAGAACGCCGCCAAACGCTTTATTCGCATTCTCAAAACCATTGAAATCCGTCACGGCGACAAATGGGTACGGCTTGAGCCTTATAACGGCTTCAAGATCGATCTCGGCATCGAGTTCAACCATCCGGTATTCGAGCGCTCCCGCCAGACCGTCAGCTTTGACTTCTCGTCTACTTCCTATATTAGAGAAGTCAGCCGCGCGCGCACCTTTGGCTTCATGCAAGATGTCGAAGCCATGCGCGCACAAGGGCTGGCCATGGGCGGCAGTCTTGACAACGCCATCGTGATGGATGAGTACCGCATATTGAATAGCGATGGCTTGCGCTACGACGACGAATTCGTAAAACATAAAGCGCTGGACGCCATCGGCGATCTGTATCTGCTGGGGCACCCGATCATCGGCGCGTTCAGCGGTTTCAAGTCCGGTCACGCGCTAAATAACCAACTGTTGCGGGCGCTGCTCGAAGACAGTCGAGCATGGGAATATTGCAGTTTCGCGAAAGCCGAAGAAGCGCCCAGCTTCGTTACTTGGCAGCCCCAAACAGTCGGCGCCTTTGGCGCTTAAGCGGCGTCACATGCGGTACCAAGCTCACGACGACAAAAATATCGTATTTAATGGCCTGTTTTAGACCGCTTATTCACCAAGTTAGTTATCGCTAACTTCAGTGCCGGATCGCGAACAGTGTGCGAGAGCTGCTTAAATTTTTCAATGGAATAAATGGGTAACAAGTTTTTTTTAACCCGGCCTTCCGGCTTTTGCTGACGGAAATTGACTTGCACCTGCACTTTAATTCCAGTAACCTCCGCTTCCAGTTTACTGAATAAGGGAAGCAGACGCGGAAGTAGTTGGCGCAGTTTCGCCGCAACCGCTGCATTATCTGCCAGTAAGTAAAGCGTACCTGCCTTGATGTAACCCACACGGCTCGCACGAGTAAGATCAGCGAGTTCGACCGGGGTGTAGTCAACAAAAGCTCGTTGCAATGCCGCCTGCCTTTGTGCCTTTTTGCGCACAGCTTCAAGTTCGCTTGAAGCACCAATCAGGTGTCGAATGTCACGTAACGGCATCAGTTGCAGCCTGGAGGTAAGAGTTGAACATTATTCTCGTTTCTAAACACCTTGCGAAGGCACGCACCATTAACCTGGGTGTCAAGCATATCGCAGGTGCGTTCGCCGGAGTGTTGATGGCCGTTTTGGGCATTGCGGGTGCGCTCAATTTTGTAATGCTGCGTTATGCGTCAGAACTGCACTTCATGCCGTACCTTAAGAACCAGGTGCTTTCCATTCAGCAAACCCAGCAGCACGAGAACGAATCGTACATGCGGGACAACCTGAATGCCATGGCGCAGCGCCTGGGGCAGATGCAGGCGCAACTGCTGCGCCTCGATACCTTGGGTGAACGGCTGGCCAAGCTCGCCGGCTTTAAACCCCAGGAATTTCAATTCAACGAAGTCCCTGGACGCGGCGGCGCCCCGTCCACGGTGCCCAGCCGCGACTCTACACTGGTCGACTTATCGCGGCAGGTAGATCAACTGACGCGGCAGGTCGATGACCGTGGCGACAAGTTAAGTATCCTGGAGTCGCTGCTCACGATTGAAAGCGCGAAGAAGAAGCTGATTCCCACCATGATGCCGGTGATCGGCGGCGCCTACAACTCCAACTTTGGCTGGCGCATCGACCCCTTCAATGGGCAGCATTCCTATCATGAGGGCATTGATTTTGCCGGCGGCGAAGGCACGCCCATCCTGGCAGCCGCGGGAGGCATCGTGGTCTACGCGGAATACCACGCGGCCTATGGTAATATGGTTGAAGTCGATCATGGCAATGAATTGATTACGCGTTATGCCCATGCGTCACGCTTGCATGTCAAAGTGGGCGATATGGTGTTGCGTGGGGCCAAAATCGCTGAAGTGGGCAGTACCGGCCGCTCAACCGGCACGCACCTGCATTTTGAAGTGCGGCAACGTGGTGTTGCGGTGAATCCCACCCAGTTTTTGCAGTTGCCGGGCTGAAATAGAATACGGCCGCAAAATTAAACGCGAGGGGTGGGGATTTCCCCGCCCCTTTTTATTTGCGCAGGAGTTTGAAGCAGTCCATGGTTACCGGAATTCTCAAAAAAATATTTGGCAGCCGCAATGACCGGCTGCTCAAACAATATCGCCGCAAGGTTACCGCGATCAATGCGCTGGAAGCGGCAATTTCCAAACTTTCGGATGATGCGCTGCGCGCAAAAACGGACGAATTTCGCGCCCGCATCAAAGCCAAATGTGACAAGCTAGAAGTAGGCGTTGGCGCAACACCAGGCCGAGCTAAACTGGAGGAGGTGCGCGAGCGCGAATGCCGGGAGATTGTCGACGAGATTCTGCCCGAAGCCTTCGCCGTGGTGCGCGAGGCGTCCAAGCGCGTACTCGGCATGCGCCATTTCGATGTGCAGTTGCTCGGCGGCATCGCCTTGCATAACGGCAAAATTTCAGAGATGCGCACCGGCGAAGGCAAAACGCTGATGGCGACGCTGCCCGCTTATCTGAACGCGCTCGCCGGGCGCGGCGTGCATATCGTCACGGTCAACGATTATCTGGCCCAACGCGACGCGGACTGGATGGGCACGATCTACCGCTTCCTGGGGCTTACCGTCGGCGTGAACCTGTCGCAGATGGAACACGACTTAAAGCAGCAGGCGTACGCGGCGGACATCACCTACGGCACCAACAACGAGTTCGGCTTCGATTATTTGCGCGACAACATGGTGTATCAAAACTCGGAAAAGGTGCAGCGCATTCTGAGTTTCGCTATCGTTGACGAAGTGGATTCCATCCTCATCGACGAGGCGCGCACGCCGTTGATTATTTCAGGCCAGGCAGAGGACAACACCGACCTCTATGTGAGAATGAATACCGTCGTACCGAAACTGGTGCGGCAAAAAGAAGAAAAAAGCGAAGTTGGCGATTATTGGGTGGATGAAAAAGCGCATCAGGTGATGATGTCCGAAGACGGCCATCAGCACGCGGAAGAATTGCTGACCGAAGCCGGCATGCTGCCTGAAAACAGCAGTCTGTACGATGCCGCGAATATTAATCTGATGCATCACCTGAATGCTGCGTTGCGCGCGCACACGCTGTATCACAACGAGCAGCAGTACGTGGTGCAGAACGGCGAGATCATCATTGTGGATGAGTTTACCGGACGTTTGATGGCGGGCCGGCGCTGGTCGGAGGGCTTGCACCAGGCAGTCGAGGCCAAAGAAGGCGTACAAATTCAGAAGGAAAATCAAACGCTGGCGACGATTACTTTCCAGAATTATTTCCGCATGTACAAAAAACTGGCGGGCATGACCGGTACCGCGGACACCGAAGCCTACGAGTTCCAGCAGATATACGGCCTGGAAACGGTGATCATCCCCACGCATCATCCGATGATCCGCAAGGACATGAACGATCTGGTGTATCAATCCACGCCGGAGAAATATAAGGCAGTCATTGAGGATATCAAGGATTGCTACAAACGCGGACAACCGGTGCTGGTCGGCACCACCTCCATAGAAAACTCCGAGCTGCTGGCGGGGCTGCTGCAAAAAGACGGCGTGCCGCACAATGTGCTGAACGCCAAGCAGCACGCGCGCGAAGCGGAGATCATTATACAGGCGGGGCGGCCCAAAGTAGTCACCATTGCCACCAACATGGCGGGCCGCGGCACGGACATCGTGCTCGGCGGCAATCCCAATCCGCAAATCGACGCTATCAAGGCGGATGCCGCGCTCGACGAAGCCGCCAAGAACCGCAAAGTCGAAGACATTCGTATCGATTGGCAAAGGCTGCACAAAGAGGTGGTATCGCTGGGCGGCCTGCATATCGTCGGCACCGAGCGGCATGAGTCGCGCCGCATTGACAACCAATTGCGCGGGCGTTCGGGCCGGCAGGGGGACCCCGGTTCCAGCCGCTTTTATTTGTCGCTGGATGATTCGTTGATGCGCATATTCGCGGGCGAGCGCGTCAAGTCGATCATGCAGCGGCTGAAAGTGCCCGAAGGCGAGCCCATCGAAGCCGGCATCATCAATCGTTCCATTGAAAACGCGCAGCGCAAGGTGGAAGCGCGCAACTTCGATATTCGTAAACACCTGCTCGAATACGATGATGTGGCCAACGACCAGCGCAAGGTGATTTACCAGCAACGCAACGAGTTGCTCGACGCCGAGGATATGTCGGAGACCGTGACCGCGATGCGTGCGGATGTGGTCAGCGGCGCCGTCGCGCAGCACATTCCGGCCGGCAGTCTGGAAGAACAATGGGACGTGGCCGGACTTGAGCGTACGCTTGAAAATGAACTTGCCTTGCAGTTGCCGATACAGCAATGGCTCAAAGACGAATCCGGCCTGGAAGAAGATGATCTGCGCGAACGCATCGTCGCGTCGGCCCACAAGTCATACCAGGACAAGATTGCGGCCGTGGATGTGCAGGCGATGCGCCAGTACGAGCGTGGGTTGATGCTGCAAAGTATCGATACCCACTGGCGCGAGCATCTGTCCTCACTGGATCACTTGCGCCAGGGGATACACTTGCGCTCTTACGCGCAAAAAAATCCCACGCAGGAATACAAGCGCGAAGCTTTCGAGTTATTTTCGTCACTGCTCGATACCATCAAGGGCGAGGTGACCCGCGTGCTGATGACCGTGCGTATCCGCAGCGCGGAAGAGTTGCAGGCGGTTGAAGAACCCGAAGCGCCAACCAATGTGCAATACCGGCATGCCGACTTCGATGGGGCCGCTGCCGAAGAGTCCGCTGCGGCTACGCCCGCCGGCGGAAATGACGCAGAACCGCATCAGCCGTTCGTGCGCACCGGTCAAAAGGTAGGCCGCAATGATCCTTGCCCTTGCGGTTCCGGCAAAAAATTCAAGGTCTGTCACGGTAAGCTGAATTGAATTTTCTGAAATAGGATCGGAGGCAGTGTATGCCGGTTAATCTCTCAGCCCCGGATTCCGCAGCGCTGCTGCCGGTAGCCGGCGTCACCCTCGGTGTTGCCGAAGCGAATATCCGCAAACCCGGCCGCAAGGATTTGCTGGTCATGCGCATGGACGATGGCGCGCGCGTGGCCGGCGTATTTACACAGAATCGTTTCTGCGCCGCGCCCGTGGTGGTCGCGCGGCAACATTTGTCCACGCTCGATCCGGATAAATCCATGCGCGCGTTGGTGGTCAACACCGGTTGTGCCAACGCCGGCACGGGCAGCGATGGGATCAAGCACGCGCGCGACACCTGCGCGGCGTTAGCCGGCTTGCTGGGTTGTGCGTCGTCGCAAGTGTTGCCGTTTTCGACCGGCGTGATCATGGAGCCGTTGCCTGTGGATAAAGTCATCGCGGGCTTGCCGCAATGTCTGGCGAATTTGCAGCCCGCGCACTGGGCGCAAGCGGCACAGGCGATCATGACTACTGACACCGTCCCCAAGGCTGCGTCCAAAACAGCGGATGTGGGCGGCGTGAAAATCACCGTTACCGGAATTGCCAAAGGCGCCGGCATGATTCACCCGAATATGGCGACCCTGCTCGGCTATGTAGCGACCGATGCGCGCGTGAGTCTGCCGCTGGTGAAACGCGCGGTTGCGTATGCCGCGCAACACTCGTTCAACCGCATCACCGTGGATGGCGATACCTCCACCAACGATTCGTTCATTCTGATCGCGACCGGAAAAGCCGCGATGGCGGAAATTACCAGCGCGGACAGTGCTGAATACGCTGCATTTCGTGATGCGGTGACGGCAGTCGCACTTGAACTGGCGCAGGCGATTATTCGCGACGGCGAAGGCGCAACCAAGTTCATTACCGTGCGTATCGACGGCGGAAAAACCGAGGATGAATGCAGCAAAGTGGCATACGCCATTGCGCATTCGCCGTTGACCAAGACGGCGTTTTTTGCGTCCGACCCGAACCTTGGCCGCATTCTGGCTGCCGTAGGGTACGCGGGCATCCATGATCTCGACGCGGACAAGATTGATATGTATCTGGATGATGTGCTGGTGGTGAAGAACGGCGGACGTCATGCGGGCTATCAGGAAGCGGACGGACAGCGCGTGATGAAGCAGGCCGAAATCACGGTGCGCGTGGTGCTGAATCGTGGCGGCGCTTCGACGACGGTGTGGACATGCGATTTGTCGCACGATTACGTCAGTATTAATGCTGATTATAGAAGCTAAAATTCATTTAAAAACAATTGGTTACGATAATACGCGAATGAAATCCGATGTGAGTAACCTGTTGGCAAACGCGGAATTGCTGGTAGCGCGTTTGGAAAAACTGCTGCCCGCCGATCCTGCGCCTATGCATTGGAAATCGTCCATCGCGTTTCGTTGGAGGAAGAACAACACGCACAACGGGCGCGGCGCGCTGCAGCCGGTCAGCCAGGTTCACCGCGTCGAGTTGAAAGACTTGCGCGGCATCGATGAACAGAAGTCGCTGGTAGACCAGAACACGCGGCAGTTTGTTGCAGGTTTTCCCGCCAACAACGTGTTGCTCACCGGCGCGCGCGGCACCGGAAAGTCATCCTTGATCAAGGCGCTGCTGACCCAGTACGCAGCGCGTGGATTGCGGCTGATCGAAGTTGAAAAGCAGGATCTCGTTGATCTGCCGGACATAGTTGATCTGATCGGCAAGAGGCCGGAGCGTTTTGTATTGTATTGCGACGATTTGTCGTTCGAGGCGGATGAGCCGGGTTACAAGGCGCTCAAGGTGATCCTGGACGGCTCCATTGCAGCGGCTTCCGAGAACTGCCTGATTTACGCCACCTCCAACCGGCGTCATCTGATGCCGGAGTTCATGCAGGAAAATCTCGAATACAAACACATCGGCGAAGAGATTCATCCCGGAGAAACGTCGGAAGAAAAAGTATCGCTGTCGGAGCGCTTTGGCCTGTGGGTGTCGTTCTATCCGTTTGATCAGGATCAGTATCTGAAAATCGTTACGGTGTGGTTGGAACACTTTAAGGTTGCGAACACGCGCGCTGACGACGTGAAGCACGCCGCGCTGCAATGGTCGCTGCAACGCGGTTCGCGCAGCGGCCGCGTGGCGTGGCAGTTCGCGCGCGACTGGGCGGGCCGTAAGCGTCTCGCGCGCAAGAAATAAATTCCCCCTGATGCCGGAGCGCCGCCGTATTAATGTCGCCGCTGCGGTGATTTTCGATGCTGCAGGCCGCTTTCTGCTGGCGCAGCGTCCACCCGGCAAAGCCTTTGAAGGCTATTGGGAATTTCCCGGCGGCAAAGTCGAACCCGGAGAATCCGCCGGCGACGCCGTGCGACGCGAGCTGCATGAAGAACTGGGCATCGAAGTCGATAGCGTTAACCCGTGGCTGACGCGCGACTTCGAGTATCCGCACGCCTCGGTGCGGCTGCATTTTTTCCGGGTTTATCAGTGGCGGGGCAAGCCGCACGGGCGTGAAGGCCAGTCTTTTGCGTGGCAGACCACACGCGGGCTGGATGTCGCACCGATCCTGCCGGCGAACGGGCCCGTCCTGCGGGCACTGGATCTGCCGGATATCTATGGCATCACGCAAGCCGAAGCGCTGGGATTGGACGCCTTCAAGTACAAGCTTGTCGCAGCGCTGGCGCGTGGCTTACGGCTGTTACAGGTGCGCGAGAAAACTCTGCCCGCTGATGATCTACGGCGATTCGCCGGGGACGTGGTTGCGCTTTCGCATCGTCATGGCGCACGCGTGCTGATCAATGGCGACGTGCAACTCGCGCACGATACGGGCGCGGACGGGGTGCATCTGACCGCGGCGATGCTGCGTGCGTTGACGCAGCGCCCCGCCTTCGAGTGGGTTGCAGCCTCGTGTCATAACCGCGCGGATATTGAATTGGCCACGCGGCTCGGCGCGGACTTCGTGGTGGCCGGGCCGGTTGCGGCTACGCCTACGCATCCGGGCGCGCCAGTTCTAGGATGGGAAGGTTTCACGCGATGCGTTGAAGACGCCGCCATCCCGGTATATGCACTGGGCGGCATGCGGCGGCAAGACCTGGAAAAGGCGCGGCAGTCGGGCGCGCAGGGCGTTGCGATGCTGCGCGGCGCCTGGCTCTAATTTAGCGCCGGGCCGTCGTCTGTAGGCAGATCTTGCTCGTCACTATTGTCGTATTCGACCACCGGAATGCGATAGCTCTCGCTCGCCCACGCGCCGAGATCCATCATCTTGCAGTGCTCCGAACAGAACGGCCGCCACGGATTTTCGCTGCTCCACATCACGCGGGTGGCGCAGCGCGGGCAACCGACCATGCGCTGGACCATAGGTTACAGATTACAGAACGTCAGTTCGAATTCAACGTCCGTCTCCACGGTTTTCGGCCGTTGTCCGCCTTCGTTGCTGGTGAAGCGGATATTGAGCGCGTACTTGTTGGCGCTTATTTCCGGTACGCACTGGTAGTTGCGCGATAAACGGATGCGCAGCATTTGCGCCACTCTTCCCGCCATCATCTGCTGATACACGCCCTGATGGGCGACGAGCGTGGTGTCTTTGCCGCTTTCGCGCAACAAGCGCAGCACTATCACAATCGCTTCGCGTATCGGCACAAAAGGCGCCAGCCACTGATTCAGATCGTGGCGGCGTTGATCGCTGTTTTGTTGCAGCCAGAAATGGTAGGACGGCAGATCAAATTCGCAAACACCGCCGGGAATGCTGGTGCGTTGCTTGATGCTCATCAGCCAGTCGTTTTCACGCAATTCCTGCCCCACTTTGCCGGACGTCTGGAACAACTTCGATGCCGCTTGATCGATTTTCCACAATATATCGTCGAGTGCAGCCTCCGATACATCGGGGTTCTCACGCAGCGATTCCAGCGTCTGCTTCTGGCGTTCGAGTTCCTGCAACAGATCGGATTTGAGGTCCGCGCGGCTCGCCACTTCGAGAATTTCAAAAATGGACACCAGCGCCGCGTGGTGTTCGAGGGCGTCTGATTTGGCGAGAAAATACTCGACGCGCTCGTACAAATCCTCGAACCGCAAAAGGGTACGCACGCGCTCGCTAAGCGGATACTCGTAACTGATCACAAGACGTCCGGGGCCGGGGCCGTGGCGGTTAAGGATGCGGGCAAGTATTCACCAAAACGCGAAAAAAATAAAGGGTTTACGAGGCTATATTCGCGCCGGCGCTGTTGCCGCGGCCGCGGTGCGCCTCAGCCTGAGTGAGATAATACGCGTACAGCGCGGCCACTTGCCGCTTAAGGTCCTCTTCGCCACCGTCGTTGTGCAGCACATCATCCGCTCTGGCAAGGCGCTGCGCCCTGGGCAATTGCGCCGCCATGATGGCGCGCACGGCTGCTTCCGATATCGCGCTGCGGCGCATGGTTCTGTCGATTTGTTGCTGCTCGGAACAATCCACCACGGCGACACGCCGGATGAGATCGCGATAGGCATCCCGCTCCAGCAATAGCGGCACTACCAGCATCAGGTAGGGCTGGATTGCGCGTGTGGCGTGCTCGCGCGCGGTTTTGTTGATCAAAGGATGCAGAATCGCTTCGAGGCGAGCCTTGGCCGATGCGTCGCCAAATACCCGTTCTCGCATGCGCGAGCGATCCATGCTGGCGTCGGGCGCAATGAATTCCGCTCCGAATTGATCGCGGATAGCGGCGATGGCCGCGCCGCCGGGTTGGGTCAGGGCGTGTGAAATATCATCCACATCGACGATGCCCGCGCCCAGCGCCGCAAACTGCCGCGCGGCGCTCGATTTGCCGGCGCCGATGCCGCCGGTGAGTCCCACACAGTACGGCATGGTCACAGGAAATTCAGATAATGGCGATTGATTAGCGGCCCGTGAAACAGCGTAACAACGCCCGCGATCGCCAAGTAGGGACCAAATGGAATGGGGGTCTCCCGTCCGTGCCGCGCAAACACCATCAGGCCGATGCCGATGATGGCGCCCACCAGGGACGACATCAGAATCACCAACGGCAGCATCTGCCAGCCGAGCCAGGCGCCAATGGCGGCGAGCAGTTTGAAATCGCCGTAGCCCATGCCTTCCTTGCCGGTAGCGAGCTTGAACAGCCAGAACACCGACCACAGCGCGAGATAGCCGCAGGCCGCACCGATGACTGCCGACGGCAAATCCACAAAAGCGCTGCCAAGGTTAAACAGCAACCCGGCCCACAATAGCGGCAGAGTAATGTCGTCAGGCAGGTAAAAGGTATCCAGATCGATAAAGGTCAGCGTGATCATCGCGAAAACAAAAATTAATGCGCCGATGCCAGCCAAGGTAAAGCCAAAGTGCCACACGGCATAGCCAGCCAGTGCGCCAGAGAGGGCTTCCACAAACGGATAGCGCGGGGAAATGCGTGTTTTACACCCGGCGCATTTGCCGCCCAGCACGAGGTAGCTTACGATGGGGATATTTTGCATCGCGGAAATCGGTTGCGCGCACGAAGGACAACGCGAACGCGGGACCAACAGGTTATAGCGTTCTTCCGACTTTTTGACTTGTGATGCGGCCTGCGCAGGATCGTTGAGTTCCGCGCATTCGGCTCGCCACTGCCGTTCCATCATCTTGGGCAGGCGATGGATAACGACATTGAGAAAACTGCCGATAGTCAGTCCCAGAACGACTGAAAAAAATACCGCGACGGGGGGATTTGAAAGCAGACTCAAGAGTTGAAGAACCCCGTCGCTGCGATCACCATGTCATCCCGAAGTCGCAGCACAGCATTGCCAGAAATTTTTTTGGCGCCGCTCTAGCCGTCGTCAGACTACCTGACCCAGCTTGAAGATCGGCAGATACATGGCGACCACCATGCCGCCGATTAACGTACCAAGGACAACCATGATGATCGGTTCCATCAGGCTCGACAAGGCGGTAACCGCATCGTCCACTTCCGCTTCATAAAAGTCGGCAACCTTGGACAACATGGAATCGAGCGAACCCGATTCCTCGCCGATCGACACCATCATCACCACCATATTGGTGAATACGCCGGTGTTCTGCATGGATGAGGTGAGACTGGAGCCAGTGGCGACTTCGCCCTGAATTTTTTTGGTGGCTAGGTAGTATTCGTAATTACCCGATGCGCCCGCAACGGAATCCAGCGCTTCCACCAAAGGCACGCCAGCGGCGAACATGGTTGAGAGCGTACGCGTCCAGCGTGCCACCGAAGATTTGCGGATCAGATCACCAAACACCGGAATACGCAGCATGATGCGATCCATGATGATCTGCATTTTCACCGAACGTTTCCAGGTGTAGAAGAAAAAATAGCCGCCAAAACCAATGCCGCCAAACATAAGCCACCAGTATTTCACGAAATACTCTGAAATCGCCATTACCACCAAGGTTGGCGCTGGAAGCTCCGCGCCAAAGCTGGCAAACACGCTTTTGAACGCCGGAATCACGAAAATCATGATCACAGCGGTAATCACAAACGCCACCACAATAATCGAGATAGGGTAAAACAGCGCGGACTTGATCTGGCTCTTGATGGCGAGTATTTTTTCCTTATACGTCGCCAAACGGTCGAGCAAGCTGTCCAGAATACCGGCGGACTCGCCGGCGCCGACCAGGTTGCAAAACAACGCGTCGAAGTACAGTGGATGCTTCTCGAACGCCTGCTTCAGGCTGGACCCGGTTTCCACTTCGTTCTTGATATCCATAACCAGACGGGACACCGCAGGGTTCTCGTGGCCTTTGCCGACGATGTCGAACGCCTGCAACAGCGGCACGCCCGATTTCAACATCGTAGCCAGTTGCCGCGTGAACAGCGTGATATCCTTTTCGCTGGCTTTGCCGCCGCGGCTGAGCCGTTGTTTTTTGACCGAATCAATCTTGATGCCCTGGCGGCGCAGCGTCGCGTTGACCTGGGCTTCGCCGTTGGCGCGAATTTCGCCGCGTATGGTTTTGCCGGCCTTGTCTTTGCCGGTCCACAAATAGGTGGATTCCTGGACCACCGCGCCTTTTCTCGGTGCCGCTGCAGTTGCCATTGCCCCCCCTTTACTTACTCAAATTCGTTCAACAATTGCTCAATCTAACCAATGAGTTAGCATCGTCTCTTAATAATGCCTCTATTGCGTTCTTTTGTAAAGACTATTCAGGCGTGGGCGATGCCGCTTCGACCGCTAATTCGCGCGCTGGCGGCACTGCGCGCACCACCTTGACTATGCGGCCTTGCGTTTGCACGATCTCAAGCGGCACACCCGCGATCTTGACGCTGGTATTGGGCTCGGGAATGTCCTGAAAATGCTCGAGCAGCAGCCCATTGAGCGTTTTGGGGCCGTCGAGCGGGAACTGAAAACCCAGCTTGCGATTTAATTCACGCAGCGGCGTGCTGCCTTCAATCAGGTAACTGCCGTCCTCCTGCTTCGAATAGCCGCCGGCGCGCATCGGCGAATTCGTGGTGAATTCGCCGATGATCTCTTCCAGAATATCCTCCAGCGTGACCAGGCCCTGCAACTCGCCATATTCATCCACGATAAGTCCCAGCCGTTCCTGGCTTTCCTGAAAGGTTTGCAGTTGCGTGAACAACGGCGTGCCCGACAACACAAAAAACGGCGCGCGCGCCAGTTTTCGCAGCGACTCGGCCGTCAACTCATCGCGATGCAAGAGGTTCAATGCGTGTCTGATCCTGAGGGTGCCGGCGATCTCATCGAGGCGCCCCGTATACGCCACCACGCGCCGGTGGTGCGATGTGGTCAACTGCTGGGTGATCTCTTCCAGCGGCAGCGAAAGGTTAATGGCTTCAATCTGGCTGCGCGGCACCATCACGTCGTCAACCGTGATCGCCTCCAATTCGAACAAATTCAACAGAATCGTCCCGTGCTTCTTGGGAAGAATGTTCGACGATTCCAGCACGATGGTGCGTAGTTCCTCGACCGATAGTGCTTGCGGGCCGTTCTCCTGCGTTTGTATGCCCAGCAACCGCAGCAGCGGTTTGAGAATGGCGTTGGTGGATTTCGACAGCAGGTGGACGAAGGGCGCGGAAATCGTTGCCAGCGTAAGCATGGGCCAGGCCACCAGCCTCGCAATGGCCTCCGCATTGTGTTGGCCAAGACGCTTGGGCACCAGTTCGCCGACCACGATAGACGCATACGTGATGGAGACCACAATCACCGTGGTCGCGGCCACGTTGCTGGCGTGAGATTCGAAACCCAGGGATTGGAACCACGCCGACAGCGGCGCGGCAAACACAGCCTCGCCAAAAATGCCGTTCAACAAGCCGATAGACGTAATGCCGATCTGGATGGTTGACAGAAAGCGCGTGGGGTCCGCACTCAGTTTTATCGCCGCCGCGGCAAGCGCGTCCCCGCTGTTCGATAGGGTTTCGAGGCGGGATCTGCGCGCGGTGAGCAGCGCCACCTCTGACATGGCGAACAGGCCGTTAAGCAGAATCAGTGAAATGACAATCAGCACATCCATGGACTCACCTATTCAATACCGGCACACCCTGCCATGGAAGCATTGTATTCGGCGCGCGCATCGGTAACAATCTGCGAAATGAAAACCGGGAGCGCAAGATGCTGAACGTAGCTATTTACGGGTTGGGCAACTGGGGATCGCGCCTGATTGAGTCGGTGCAGGGCAAGAGCGATAAAATCAAATTTGTCCGCGGCATTACGCGCGATCCGGCGGCGCATCGCGCAGCCGCCGACCAGTACGGCATCGCGCTCACCAGCAGTTACACCGATGCGCTGCGTGATTCGAAAGTGGATGCGGTGTTGATCGCCACGCCGCATTCGATGCACTGCCAACATATTGTAGAAGCCGCGCGCGCCGGCAAGCATGTGTTCGCCGAGAAGCCGATTACGCTCACCGCCGCCACCGCGCAGCAGGCGGTGGACGCCACCAAAGCAGCGGGCGTGACGCTGGGGCTGGGATTCAACCGCCGTTATGCGCCGGCGTTTGTCGAGATGAAACGCCGCATACTGGCGGGCGAGATTGGCGACCTGCTGCACATCGAAGGCCAACATTCCGGGCCATCGGGCTTTAAATTGAAACCGAATTACTGGCGCTCGACGCGCGCCGAATCGCCCGCCGGCGGCATGTCGCCGCGCGGCAT
>JANMXV010000703.1:0-5320 GCA_031381325.1 Betaproteobacteria bacterium
AAGCAAGTCCACCGGCCCGGCTTCGAGGATTGCGGCAAAGCCAGGCTGCAGCGTGTGCTCACGAAATTTGAGCCGATCAACGATCGCGTAATCAAGCGCGCCGAAGCGCATTTGCGCACCACCGCCCGTGCCGAGGAACCCATACCAGCGGGCGCTGGCTTCGTCCTCACCCGCATCTATGATCGCAAGTGTCGTGCTGGCGGAAACCAGCGATACCAGCGGGGTTGAGATGCGATGTCTTGAGCCGGGTTCGAGTTGTACTTCACCGTTTTGAATGAGCTGTCCGGCCGCCGTTTCGTCCGTGGCCCATCCTTCGTGCAGACAGGCGAGTACTGCGGCGTTGCGCATTGCCGGCGGGGGTTGGGTGGGGTCGAGCAGAGGCGGACCGGCATGCAGCAGCACATGATCCGCCAGGCCAAGAACTTCGCGCGCGGGCGCCACGCCTACCCAGCGCGGTGCACGGCGCACAATACGTGCAAGTGCGCGGGCATTTGCAGTAACCGTGGTGGAAAGCGTGCTCATGAATGACGTATCCTTTTGCGGGAAGTCGTAGCGGGCCGCAGCGCGCCTTGCCCCTGCGCCTGGACGGGATTATAGTCAATGCACTCATTGAGATTCCAAATTGTTTTTAACAATACACGCCGCCTTTACCACTCTGCAATCAATCGCACTATTTTAGCCTGTGTATTGGAAAACCATCGCAACGCAAGCTCACGGGATCCAAGGTCGTTGTAGGGTGCGCACTGCGCACCGTTCACCAGTGTTTGCGCGTGCGCGAAGCGCACCCTACGACTCGTCTGTATTCCTTAAGATAGTGCCATTGCGCTCTGCAATGTTAGACGTTACTGCACCCGCCACTTTGAAAGGACGATCATGATCTACGATTTGTTATTGCAGGGCGGGCAGGTGGTGGATCCCGCAAACAAGCTGAATGCGGTGCGTGACATCGCCATCAAGGATGGCCGCATTGCCGCCGTTGAAGAGACCATCGCGCCTTCCTCTGCAAAAAGTGTAATGAGCGCGCGCGGCATGCTGGTCACACCCGGATTGATCGACACCCACGCCCACGTGTTTGAACATGTGACCGGGCGCTTTGGTCTGGAAGCCGATATGTGTGGCGTAGATTCCGGCGTGACTACCTTGATCGATCAGGGCGGACCTTCGTGCATGACTTTCCCGGCGTTTACTGAATATGTGGTGAAGCCAAAAAAATCGCGGGTGTTCGCTTACCTCTCCTCGTATCTGGTGGGTGGATTGGAAGGCCATTACTACCCCGCGCTCTACAAGCCGGATTGCCTCGACGTAGAGGCCACGGTGAAGGTGGCGAACGAAAACCGAGACATCATCAAGGGTTTCAAGGCCCATGCGGAACTAGGCGGTTTTGCGCGCTGGGGAATGGATGTGATGAAACAGGCTGCCGAGATCGGCCGCCGCGCTAACCTGCCGGTGTACATCCACTTCGGCCAGTTGTGGCCCTTGCCTGACGAGGGTGCGAACGGTGTCGACGCCGACACGATACTTGCGCAAGTGGTGCCGTTGTTGAAAGCGGGCGACATCCTGGCGCACCCGTTTACGCGCCACCCCGGTGGTTTCGTGAATCGCGAGGGCAAGGTGCATGCGATTGTGAAAGAGGCGATGGCCATGGGCTTGAAAGTCGATGTCGGCCACGGCTCGCATTTCAGCTACAAAATGGCGCGCATTGCTTTGGATGCAGGCATCATGCCCGACACGCTGGGTGCGGATATGCACGGCTACAACACTACCGTGCCCAAGCCCAAAGCGCCGGGCACGCCCGATGCGCATCCCGACAAGGAACATATGTTTTTCGGCGCGGTGAAGTTTTCGCTGGTGTCGGCCATGACTTCCATGCTCGCCCTGAAATTGCCGCTCGATCATGTGGTAGCGATGGCGACCTGCAATGCGCAGCGTGACTTTGGCCTGCCCGGCGATTTGGGACATCTGGGTGTGGGTGCGGCCGCGGACATTTCAGTGCTGAATGATCAGCGCGGGCGCTTTGTGCTGAGTGATAACGAAGGCACGCAAGTGGTGACCGACCGCGTGCTTACGCCCGCGTTTTGCATACGCGACGGCGTGCGCTACGACGCATGCGCGCCGATCCTGCCGCAAATCCAGGCACAGGCCGCATGAACCCAGGCGACGCAAAGCACCTGGCGGCTGGCGCTGCCCGGCAGGGCGTAGGCGCGAGCGTGTTGCGCAAGGAGGACGGACGCTTCATGACCGGCCGCGGTCAATTCGTCGGCGATATTCAATTAGCAGGTATGTGGGACGTGGCCTTTGCGCGTTCGCCTATCGCGCACGGGCATCTTAAGGGGATAGAAAAGCCCGCCGGCCGCGAATCCGCTGTGTTCACCATGGATGATCTGGATGGCGTGAAGCCGATACGCGCCGTGTCAGGATTGCAAGGTTTCAAGCCATCAGACCAATGGCCGCTTGCGCGCGGAAAAGTGCGCCAGGTGGGGGAGTTGATCGCCGCCTGCGTGGCTCCCACGCGCGCACAAGCGGAAGATCTGGCGCAGGAGGTGTTTGCAGATATTGACGAATTGCCCGCCGTGGTGGATATGCTGCGCGCGCGCACTGCGCCGCCCGCCCTGGTGCATGAGGCGTGGGGCGATAACATTTTTCTGGAAACCAGGGTCGACGATGATTTGTCGTCGATTGCCCACGCGCCGATCAGGATCACACGCCATATACGCACTGCCCGCCAATGCATGTCGCCGCTGGAAGGGCGCGGCGTAGTGTGCCAGTGGGATACACGGCTTGAGCAACTCACCCTGTGGTCCTCGGCGCAAATGGTACACATCAACCGCCAGGGCCTGTCGGAATGTTTGGGCCTGGATACGGGTCAGATTCGCGTGATTGCGCCGGACGTCGGCGGCGGCTTTGGCTACAAAGGCATTTTATTGCCGGAAGAAATTGTGCTGGCGCGGCTGGCGATCAAATTAAAGCGTCCGCTGCGCTGGATCGAAGACCGCCGTGAGCAGTTGATTGCGAACGCCAATTGCCGCGAACATGATTATGACATTACCGTGTATGCCGAACGCAATGGCCGTTTGTTGGGCATAGACTGCGAGGCCACCGTAGATTCGGGCGCCTATTCGTCGTATCCGTTTTCCGCCTGTCTTGAAGCCGCGCAGGTCGGTTCGATCCTGCCCGGCCCGTACAAGATGGAGCGCTACCGCTGCAAGACCTGGTCGGTGGCGACCAATAAAGCACCGATCCTCCCCTACCGTGGCGTGGCACGCACCGGCGTGTGTTTTGCGCTTGAGCTGATGGTCGATGCTATTGCGCGTGCAGCGGGCATGGAGCCTATCGATGTTCGCCTTGCCAACGTCGTGCAGCCCGAAGAGATGCCCTACGACAACATCACGAAAAAACATTTCGACAGCGGCGATTACCCGCGCGTGTTGAAGAGGGCGCGCGATGCGATCAAGCTTGGCGCCGTGCGCGCGCGCCAGCGCGCGGGCGAAGCCGACGGACGGCGTATCGGCGTCGGCTTTGCGATCTATTGCGAGCAGGCCGCGCACGGCGCCAGCGTGTATTTCGGCTGGGGCATACCCATGGTGCCGGGGCATGAGCAATGCCGCGCGCGCATGAATGCGGACGGCGTACTCGAGCTTGCCATTGGTGCGCATTCGCACGGGCAGAGCATGGAAACCACTCTGGCCCAGGTCGCCAACCAGGTGCTGGGCATCGACATTGCCCAGGTGCGCCTCTCGCATGGCGACACCGGACATTCGCCGTACTCAACCGGTACCTGGGGTTCGCGCTCCATGGTCATGAGCGGCGGCGCCGTTGCAGCGGCATGCAAGGAGATGGCCAAACGCGTGAAGCACATCGCGTCTAAATTACTGGGCTGCGACGCGGCCAAGTTACGCTTGTCGCAGGGCATGATTTTTGAAGGCGATACGCCGCGCTTATCATTGGCCGAGATTGCGCACACCTGGCATCGCGCACCGCAACTGCTGCCCGCCGATATAAACCCCGCGGGGCTTGAAGTGATTGCGGGCTACAAAGCAGCACGCGATAGCGGCACGTTCTCGTACGCCTGCCACGCGGTCGTAGTCGCGGTCGACACCGAACTGGGCGCAGTCGAAATTCTCGACTATGCGATCGCCGAAGATGGCGGCGTGTTGGTGAACCCGATGGTGGTGGATGGCCAGATCATGGGCGGTACCGCGCAGGGCATAGGCACGGCGCTGTACGAAGAAATGCCATTTGACGAGAACGGCCAACCCCTGGCCTCCACGCTCGCCGACTACATACTGCCGGGCGCGCCTGAGGTGCCAACCATACGCATAGACCATATCGAAACGCCCTCGCCCTACACCGAGTTTGGCCAAAAGGGCATCGGGGAAGGCGGCGCGATTGCTCCGCCGGCGGCGATTGTGAATGCGATCAATGATGCACTGAGGGACATGGGCGTAGAAATCACCGAGAGCCCGGTGAGCCCCAAGCGTTTGCTTGCGGCTATCGCTGCTGCAAAGCGTGGGGGACACGCATGAAAGCGGCCGCGTTCCGATACGAGCGCCCGGGCACCGCTGCCGAGGCCTGTGCGTTACTCGATGCGGGCGCTGGGCTTTCAAAAGCGATGGCTGGCGGCCAATCGTTAGGGCCCATGCTGAATTTGCGACTCGCGCAACCGAGTGCCGTGATAGACCTCACCGCGCTTGCCGGCTTGGGTGAAGTGCGGGACGAGGGTGACGCCATCTATTTTGGCGCGTATGTCACGCATGCTGCGATTGAGGACGCTCGCGTGCCCGACCCCTCGCGTGGGTTAATGCCTTTTGTCGCAGCCCATATCGCCTACCGCGCAGTGCGCAATCGCGGCACGCTGGGCGGCAGCCTCGCCCACGCCGACCCTGCTGCCGATTGGGTGAGCACCATGCGCCTGCTGGATGCGGTATACGTGATCGAAGGGCCCAACGGTAAAGGCCGGCGCGAAGTCGCCAGCGGAGATTTCATGCAGGCCGCATTTACCACCGTGCTGGGCGTGGACGAGCTATTGCTGGGCGTACGCATTGCGAAGTGTTCGGCAAGTACCAAGTTCGGCTATTTCAAGTTTTGTCGCAAGGTGGGCGATTTTGCCGAAGCAATTGCTGCGGTGTTGCTCGACCCCGCGCGCGGCGTGCGACGGGCGGTGATCGGTGCGACTGCCGGTGCGCCGTATCTGGTACGCAATATTGAGGGCGTGCTCAGCGGGTCGCAAACCTCAATCGACGCAGAAGTACGTGCCGCCGGTTGTGACGAACCCTATGAATTCCAAATGCACGCGGTGGCGTTAAAGCGCGCCGTGGCACAG
>JANMXV010000709.1:0-1503 GCA_031381325.1 Betaproteobacteria bacterium
CGTTTTGTATCAAGCGCATCGCAACGGCGAGCGCACGGTAAAAAATGTGGCGGCGTCACTGAATTTCTCTGACCGGCTGAAAAATCAAAAGCTGGTGCTTGAAGCCAGACGGGGACGCTGGCGCCCCGCGCGTGAGTTGCAGGCGGCTCGAATTCTGCAAGCCTGACGGCTCCAGATGCACCACGAAAGGCCGGATAGTTGTAGAGGCGTCGGCAGCCCATGAAAGCGTATCAGATGCAAGTGCGGCCTCGGCACTTGCGCCGGTCAATGTTTCAACACGCCCAGCAGATTATAGAAGTCATCCGTCCATAGACGAAAGCCGGGATCGTGCGGCAAGGTCTGCACGACGGCGCGCAGCGCGGGCGCCTCCAGAATCGCGCGATTTTTGGTTACGATAATTTGATCGGTCGCAGACAACCAGTAATCCTCGCCCGTGGTGTAACTGTTTGCCGGCTCGTCGGTCACCATCACCGCGCCCATGCCGAACTCGCCGGCAAGCCGCGCCACCACCGGCGCGATATTCACAAAGCGATTGGTCGCCTGAAACACCATCACGCCATCGGCTGCGAGATGCTTGACGTAGACCGCCATCGCCTCGCGCGTAAGCAGATGCATGGGAATCGAATCACCGGCGAACGCATCGATCGCCAGCAAATCAAAGCGCTGCGGCGCCTCACGCTCAAGCGAAAGCCGACCGTCGCCCAAGGCTACCTCGATCTGCGCCGGACTATCCTTGAGAAACGAAAACTCCAGCATCGCCACCGCCGCCACTTGTGGATCGATTTCATAAAAGCGGAACAAATCACCTTTGCGCGCATACGCCGCAATCGCACCCGCGCCCAAGCCCAGCACGCCTACACGGCGCGGCCCCGCCGGCAGACTAGCGAACGTGCGTCCATAACCGCTGCTCTGCCCAAAATACGTCGACGGCTTGCGGCGCACTTCGGGCCCCAGCAACTGCCCGCCGTGATTGATCGCGCCGTGATACATCACGCGAAACGGCGCCGGCGTCTGAAAATCCTTGGTGCGCACCACGCCGTAAAAATTGCGCGCCATCACCCGCACATCGGTGGAATACTCGGTCACATTCTTGATCACCAACACTGCGCTCACACTCGCTACCACAAACGCCAGCACCGCCATCCAGCGTTGCAGGGCCAGCGCAGTCCAAAAAAGCAGCAGCGCACACGCGGCGATTGTGATACCCAACTCAAAATAGCCCTTGAGCAGCAAGGGCGCGGCAATGCCGATCATCAACGCGCCCAGCGCGCCGCCGATGGAAATCATCAGGTAAAACGCGGTGAGATAGCGCGGCGCGGGGCGCAGCCGGTACAACTCGCCGTGGCAGAACATGCAGCACACGAACAGCCCCACCGCATACAGCGGCGCCGCGATACGCAGATCCAGCGATTCGGTAAACCACGCCATCGCCGGTAAAGCCGCTGCCGTCAGGACGATAAACAGTGGACGCACATACCAGCGCGGATGATCAAAACACAGAAT
>JANMXV010000726.1:0-14319 GCA_031381325.1 Betaproteobacteria bacterium
AACATAACTTGCTGTTTTTATTGTGTTATTTTACTTAAATCGATACTGACCCCATTTTTACATTTTTACCTAGCCATTCACTGCCAACGCCCACGCCACATGCTCGCGCACCAGTTCGGACGGATGATCGGCACGCGCCCGTAACGCATCTGCAATAGGCCGTGCCGCGGGCGCATCGCCAAGCGTACCGAGAGTACGTAAGGCATTGCCCATCCCCACCGCCAGATTACGCAGCCAGCGCTCATAACCAATGCGCCGAATCGCGCTGCCGGCGAGCTTGTCGTTGAATTCGGTTTCGCTCCACGCGAAGAGTTCCACCAGTGTTGCGTTATCAAGCCCATTGCGTACGGCGAAACCCGCTTCGCGGCTTGTCTGCGCGAAACGATTCCACGGACACACCATCTGACAATCGTCGCAGCCGTAGACACGGTTGCCGATCAGGGCGCGTAATTCCAGCGGAATGCTGCCCCTGTGTTCAATGGTGAGATACGAAATACAGCGCCGCGCATCGAGCTGATACGGCGCGACGATAGCCTGCGTCGGGCACACGTCGATGCATTTCGAACAGCTGCCGCAGTGCTCGCCTTGCGCGGCATCCACCGGCAGCGGCAAATCGGTATAAATATCGCCTAGAAAAAAATACGAGCCTGCTTCGCGGCTCAACAACAGCGTGTGTTTGCCGCGCCAGCCGAGGCCCGCTTTCACCGCGAGCTCGACCTCCATCACCGGTGCGCTGTCGGTGAACACGCGATACTGAAACTCACCCACCGCCGCACTGATGCGATCCGCAAGCTGCTGCAAGCGATGGCGCAGCACCTTGTGATAGTCGCGTCCCAGCGCGTAACGCGCTATGTACGCACGATGCGGCTCTTTAATCACATCTTCCACCGCGCGCGCGCCATCGGGAAAATAATCCATGCGCGCCGAAATCACGCGCAAGGTACCAGGTTGCAGCACGTGCGGACGGCTGCGGGCAGTACCGTGGCGTGCCATATAATCCATGCCGCCGTGCCAACCCTTTTCCAGCCATGCCAGCAACCGCGGTTCAGCCGCCGACAGATCGCAATCGGTGATGCCGGCTTGCTGAAAGCCCAATTCGCGCGCCCAAAGTTTCACCTCGCGCGCGAGCGTCGCTAAATCAATATTGCTTGCGTTTTCCATATGACCGAGTATACGACCGTGATGCGCCGCTCGCTTCCCGCCGAAGCCGATACGCTGGCCTTGGGTGGTGCGCTGGCGCGCTGTCTGGCGCCGGGCCTGGTGATCTTCCTCATCGGCGAACTCGGTGCAGGCAAAACCACGCTGGCGCGCGGGCTGCTGCGCGGGCTGGGTTATTCGGGCAAGGTTAAAAGCCCAACTTTTACATTGGTTGAAGTTTATGAAGTTTCTAGGTTATACTTGTATCACTTTGATTTTTATAGGTTCAGTGACCCGCGAGAACTTGGGGAAGCCGGCTTCCGGGAGTATTTCAACCCGCAGTCGGTGTGTCTCGTGGAGTGGCCGGACAAAGCTGCGGGCTTGCCGGCGGCGGACTTGAGGGTGGCATTGCAGGTGGCGGGTTCGGGGAGAAACGTATCGATCTTCGCTGACTCGGAGGCGGGTGCATCGTGTTTGAAAAGGTTAGTCATGACGTAATGTCGCGCGATACCCGGGCGCCGTTTTGGCGTCGCCGCGAATCCGTGCTCGAAACCTTCATTCTGTGGCTGCTCGTGCTGGCATGCCTGGGCTACGCCGCCACGGCGCTTGCCGAAGTGCAAATCGCAGCCTCGCGCGTGTGGCCCGCCGCCGATTACACCCGCGTCACACTCGAATCGCCACAGCCGATACGCCACCAGATGTTGAGTCTGAAGAACCCCGAGCGGCTGGTGCTTGATCTTGAGAATGTCGCGCTCAACACCGCGCTGAGCGGGTTAAACGAGAAGATTGGCGCCAACGATCCTTACGTGAAATCGGTGCGTGTCGGTCAGTTCAAGCCCGGCGTGGTGCGGCTGGTGTTTGATCTTAAATCCGAGGTCAAGCCGCAGGTGTTCGCGCTGGCGCCGGTGGCCGGTTACGCACACCGGCTGGCGCTCGACATTTATCCGCTGGAGCCGCCCGATCCGCTGATGGCCGCGCTGGAAACGCGTGAGCGAGCGCCGGAAGTTCCGGCGCCTCCGCTGGTAGCGGCTGTTCCAGCGCCCGCGGAAGTGCGCCCTGTGCCTGAAAAACCGGCCGCGCGTCCGCCCGAGAAAAGCACTCGTGCGGAGATGCGCCGCCCCTGGCCGGCACGCATGATCATCATAGCCATAGACGCGGGGCATGGCGGTGAAGATCCCGGTGCGCGCGGCAAAAACGGCACATGGGAAAAAACCGTCACCATGGCTATTTCACGCAAGCTGAAAGAGCGCATAGAACAAGAGCCCAACATGCGCGCGCTGCTGGTGCGTGACGGCGACTTTTTCATGCCGCTGCACACCCGCGTGATCAAAGCGCGGCGCGCCAACGCGGATTTGTTCGTGTCGGTGCATGCGGATGCCTTCACCAGCCCCGACGCACGCGGTTCGTCGGTGTTTGCGTTGTCCGAGCGCGGCGCCACTTCCGCAGCGGCGAACTGGCTGGCGCGCAAGGAAAACGAGGCCGATCTTATCGGCGGCGTCAATCTGGATGTGCCTGATCCATTTCTTAAACAAACGCTGCTCGATCTGTCACAGACCGCCACTATCAACGACAGTCTGAGACTTGCCAAGGCCGTGCTCGGCGAAATGGGCGCCATCAACAAGCTGCATAAAAATCACGTCGAGCAGGCAGGGTTCGCCGTGCTGAAATCGCCCGACATTCCGTCAATTCTGGTGGAAACCGCTTTCATCACCAACCCCGATGAAGAACGCCGGCTTAACGACGACGCCTATCAAACTAAAATGGCCGAAGCAATATTCGCCGGCATCAAGCGTTATTTCGCCGCGAATCCACCCTTAGCGCGCGAAATGATTGTAAAAAAACAGCAATAAAAACAAATAATTATATTACCTTCCATCAGGTGACGCTGGCGCGGAGCAGCGATCTTGCTAGAATGGCGCGCAATATTGCTAGCGTAAGATTCCACTACGGAGGACGACCTTGCGTTTACTTGCGGCAACCGCATTGCTGGCCCTGGCAGGCTGCGTGAGCGTATCCGAACCCCCTGCGGAAATCGCGCTGCCTTACGTCAAGCTGTTCTCCGAAAACGAGCCGGGCGATGTGCTGCCCAACGGTTGGCGGCTATGGACCTTGTCGCGCTTCAAAAAATCCACCGAATACAAACTGGTCGATACCGGCGGTCGCACCGCGGTCAAAGCCAACGCCGACGCCTCGGCATCCGGCTTGGTACACGCGCTCGATCTTGACCCGCAACAGTATCCACTGCTGAACTGGCAATGGAAGATTGATGACCTCATCAAGACGGCCGACAACACCACCAAGCAGTTCGAGGATTCTCCCGTGCGCGTGGTGGTGAGCTTCGCCGGCGACCTTGATACGCTGCCCCTCGATGACCGCATGTTTTTCGACAACGTGCGTTTATTGACGCGCCAACAGTTGCCGTACGCCACCCTGATGTACATCTGGGAAAACCGCGCACCGCGCGATAGTGTGCTGCCCAACCTGCATACCTCGCGTATTAAAATGATCGTTGCTGAATCGGGCCGCGAAAAGGTCGGCGCGTGGCAGGACATCACGCGCAATGTATACGAGGATTACAAGCGCGCCTTCGGCTCGGATCCCGGCCGCATCACCGCTATCGCCGTGATGACCGACACTGATAATACCGGCGAAAACGCGCACGCCTGGTATGGCGACATCGTATTTCGCCGCATCGCGCCGCCGCGTACCATGTTTGTATCGGACTGACAGCAACCCCGCAATCACGCTACCATTAGTGCTTTCCTGGAGAGACACCATGGTGCGCGCGTCGCGAATTGCGACCATGAACGTGGCGTCTCTTCCCTCATCCCCGACCCTTCTCCCGGAGGGAGAAGGGAGCATCATGTCCCCGCCCGAGCGGGGAGGTTTATGGGTAGGACCATGAAATCACTATTGCTATTGCGAGTGTCTGCCCTTACTGCTGCCACCGGGGTTGGCCTAGTCGCTCCTTTAGTATCAATGGCCGCGGAAAAATACCCGTCGCGCCCGGTGCGCGTGATCGTGCCCTACCCGCCCGGCGGCGGCTCCGATATTACCGGACGCGCCATCGGCGCCAAACTCAACGAATACCTCAGCCAGACTTTCGTCATCGACAACCGGCCCGGCGCGACCGGCCTGATCGGCACCGAAATCGCCGCCAAGGCGCCCGCGGACGGCTACACCATAATTCTCGCCGACGCGCCGCACACCATCAACGCGCTGGTCTATACCAAGCAGCGCTACGACGCGATCAAGGATTTCACGCCGCTCAACCTGATCGCCGCTTCTCCGCAGGCCTTGTGCGCAAATCCGTCGTTCAGCGCCAATTCGCTGAAAGATCTGCTGGCCATGCCCCGCGCGCAAACCGAAAAACTCGCCATGGGATCGAGCGGACTGGCGAGTGGGCCGCACATGCTCTACGAATGGCTGCGGCTGAAAACCGGATTGACGCTAAACCATGTGCCCTATAAAGGCGGCGGTCCGTCGCTGGCAGACGCGGTGGGCGGACAAATCCCCCTCGTCATGAACGCCGTGCCTGCGGCCATGCCGTTCATCAAGTCGAACCGGCTGAAAGTGCTCGCCATCACCAGCCCGCAGCGTCACCCGCTGCTGCCTAACGTGCCGACGTTTGTGGAATCCGGCGTGAAGGATTTTGTTTCGTTTCAGTGGTACGGCATGCTCGGTCCCGCCGGCATGCCCAAAGATATTGTCGCCACCTTGAACCGCGAAATCAACAGGGCGCTCAATGCGCCGGACGTGAAAGATCGTTTCACGGCGCTGACATTCGATCCGACGCCCGGCACACCGGCGGATTTTCTCAAGCTGTTGGAATCCGAAGACAAACGCTGGCGCGACGTGCAAAAACAGGTGAATGTGAAACTGGATTGAACTCAGCGCGGCAGCGGCAACTGGGTGTTCGTCAACTCATCCAACCGTCCCAATTCCCCGAGGATGCGCTGCAACAGCGCCACCACGCGCACGAAGCGCGGCATGCCGACGTAGATTGTCGATTGCAAAATAACTTCGAGCACTTCGCGCGGTGACGCGCCGTGCGCGAGCGCGTTGCGGATATGGTTCTCGGCCTGAATGAACTCGCCCATCACGAACAGCTCGCCGATCACGCACAGGATGCGCGTTTTGTCGTCAAGGATGCCGCGCGTGTACATGCCGGCGTAGATATAATCGAGCCAGAGCTTGAGGAAGTGTTCATCAACGCGTTCGATCTGCTCTACTGTCTTGTGATGATGGCTGGGCTGCAGGCGAAAGCCGGTGCTTAAGCCCTCCCAGCCGAATTTGCGCAGCAGCTCCTCCTGACGCGGACAGTCTTTTTCGCTCACACCCCAGGTTTTGCGCTCGGCTTCGAGTGAGCGTTTGGCACTACGTCCGGTAATCGGCAATTGCGTGCCGGTAATTTCCTTCATGCGCCCCATACCCTTGAGCACTTTGGTGAAGATGCGGGTCGCACGCACAATTTTCGAATAGCCAAGGTAAACCGTCGCCTGCAATAACACTTCCAGCACCTCACGCGGTGTAGTATGACGCAGCGCGTTGCGGACTTGAATCTCGAACTGTTCACTATCCTCCATCACCAGAAACTGTCCGACCAGCACCAGACAACGCGTGCGCTCATCGAGAATGCCGCGCCCGCTCATGCCACCGTAAGTGAACTCCAGCCACAACTTGGTGAATTGCTGATCGAGGCCATCGCACCAATCGACGTGCTCGGCGATGTGATGCGGATGTACTCGGGCAAGGCCATCGATGGCTTTAGCACCGTATTTTTGTTTTAGTTGGGCAAGCTTGCGGGCGTGAACTTTTGTCGCCACTGATTTTTTTGCGCTACGCTTCTTCGAAGCGGCAGATGTTTTCTTCTTCGAAAGTTTGTTCAATTGGGGTTCCTCGACTTGTATTCAAGAGGTTTATAGCGTGCAATTGTATCTGCTGCCAGCACATGCGGCGCAATACCCTTCGGTTATTGCGCCCTACGGTTTTCAGGGTGCTGCGCGAGAGAAAATCACCAGTCGCACTTGCGCAGGCGTTGATAGCAAATCCCCCCGAGAGCCGCCGCGCAGCGCGGTCGAGAAGTCGTAGGATGCCGGTGACGAAGGAACCGCATCGGTCGAGCGTTACGCTCCGCGCGATAGCCACGTCCGCTGTTGATGCGGTTCGCTGTGCTCACCAGCATCCTACGCACTCGCGCGCCCTTTGCGAGCGCGAGTTCCGCAGCCGCCAGTTTTCGCGAGCAGCGCAGGGCAGCCCGTAGGGCCGGCGAACCGGGGGCCGCCTTCTTTGGGTTACTTTTCTTGGCGGAGCAAGAAAGGTAACCAGCCGCCGGGCTGCCCCCGGCGAAGTCGATGTTTAATGTTCTAAAACTGAGCTTTCTGCAAGAACAAAAAGAGCCGCTTTCGCGGCCCGTTTGTCGTGCGCAATTGATTACGATGCTAGCCCACCGCCTTAACCATACCCTCAACCACCTTCTTCGCATCCCCAAACACCATCATGGTTTTATCCATATAAAACAAATCGTTATCGAGGCCGGCATAGCCTGCCGCCATCGAGCGCTTGACCACCATCACAGTGCGTGCCTTGTCGACTTCGAGAATCGGCATGCCGAAGATCGCGCTGCCTGGCGTTTTCGCTGCGGGATTCACCACGTCATTAGCGCCGAGCACCAGCACCACGTCGGTGGTGGGGAAGTCGCTGTTGATTTCGTCCATCTCCAGCACCTGATCGTACGGAATTTCCGCTTCCGCCAGCAGCACGTTCATGTGGCCGGGCATGCGTCCCGCGACCGGGTGAATCGCAAAGCGCACGGTGACGCCTTTCTCGCGCAACTTGTGCGCCAGTTCTTTCACCGCGTGCTGCGCGCGCGCCACCGCGAGGCCGTAGCCGGGCACGATGATCACTGAATCTGCATTGCCCAGCAGAAATGCTGCATCCTCTGCGCTGCCGCTGCGATGTGTTTTCTGCACGCCATCAGTGGCGGCCACCGCACCAGACTCGGTGCCGAAGCCACCAAGGATCACCGACAGAAACGGCCGGTTCATCGCCTTACACATGATGTAGGACAGAATCGCGCCGGAGCTGCCCACCAGCGAACCCGCGATAATCAGCATCGGATTGTTGAGCGAGAAGCCTATGCCTGCCGCCGCCCAGCCTGAATAAGAGTTGAGCATCGAAATCACCACCGGCATGTCGGCGCCGCCGATGGGGATGATAATCAGGAAGCCCAGCACGAACGCGATCGACGTCATGGCAATAAATGCCGTCCAGTTGGTGCCACCGCTGGCGAAAAACCACAAGCCGCAGCCGAACATGCTGAAGCCCATCAGCAAATTCACCATGTGCTGGCCGCTGAACACAAGAGGTGCGCCGCTCATACGTCCGGAAAGTTTCAGGAACGCAATCACCGAACCGGAGAAGGTCATCGCGCCGACGAAGGTGCCGATGAAAAGCTCCAGCTTGTTGCCCAATGGAATCGCTGCACCGGCGGCTTTGACAATGCCAAACGCGAAGGGATTGTTGACCGCCGCAATCGCAATCAGCACCGCCGCCATGCCCACCAGCGAGTGCATAAACGCGACCAGTTCCGGCATTGCTGTCATCTGCACCTTGCGCGCGACCACCGCGCCGATGGCGCCGCCCAGCGCAATGCCGCCAAGGATGATCACCCAGTTTTTGGTAAGCGTGAGTGTGACCGCCAGGGCAATCGCCATCCCGATCATGCCAAACAGATTGCCGCGCCGCGAGGTGAGCGGCGACGACAGACCTTTTAACGCGAGGATGAAAAATACCGACGCAACCAGATACGCCAGTGCAACCTGATTACCGGAGAGCATTACCTGCCCTCCAGTTTCTTGGGTTCTTTTTTGCGGAACATCGCCAGCATGCGCTGCGTCACCAGAAAGCCGCCGAAAACATTGACTGCCGCGAGCGTTACCGCCACCGCGCCTACCCACACGCCCCAGTCGGCGTCGGCGGGACCGGCAGCGAGCATGGCGCCAACAAGAATAATGCTCGATATCGCATTGGTCACCGACATCAGCGGTGTGTGCAGCGCAGGCGTTACGTTCCACACCACGTGATAGCCGACAAAAATCGCCAGCACAAATACCATCAGGTTGGTTATTAGGGGGTCTACGGTCATCTTAAGTCCTTAATAAGGGCGTGAAGGTGTGAAAGTGTGAAAGAGGTACCCCCTTCACCCTTTCACCCATTCACGCCTTCACGGCTTTAACACCTCACCACCCGCGCACATCAATGTGCCGGCGATGATTTCATCTTCGCGGTTAATCTTGAATTCACCGGTCTTGGCATCGAGCATCAGCCCGAGGAAATTCAACAAGTTACGCGAATACAGTGCGCTCGAATCCGCCGCCACCAGCGCAGGAATATTCGCTACACCAATCAGGCTCACGCCGTGCTTGACCACGGTCTTGTCCAATTCCGACAGCGGGCAGTTGCCGCCCTGCTCGACCGCCATGTCAACGATCACGGAGCCGGGCTTCATCGACTTCACCATGGCTTCGGTCACCAGCAGCGGCGCGGGACGGCCCGGAATCAACGCCGTGGTAATCACGATGTCGGCCTGCTTGATGCGTTCGGCGACGAGCGCAGCCTGACGCTTTTTGTAATCCTCGCCCATGTCGCGCGCGTAACCGCCTTGGCCTTTGGCCAGTTCTTTTTCGGCATCGGTCAGCGGCACGTCGATGAATTTCGCGCCCAGCGATTCGACCTGCTCTTTGGTTTCTGCACGCACATCGGTCGCTTCCACCACCGCGCCCAGCCGCTTGGCCGTGGCTATCGCCTGCAACCCCGCAACACCCACGCCCATGACGACGACGCGCGCGGCTTTCACCGTGCCCGCTGCCGTCATCAGCATCGGCATCATCCTGCCGTAGGTGTTGGCAGCCATCAGCACGGCTTTGTAGCCGGCTATGTTGGCTTGCGACGACAATACATCCATCGACTGTGCGCGCGAGATGCGCGGCAGCGCCTCCATCGCAAACGCGGTCACGCCGGATTGCGCCAGCGCGGCTATGCCCGCTTTGTTATGCGGATTAAACAGACCGATCAGCGTTTGCGCGCTTTTTAGCTGCGCCAGTTCGCCGGCATCCGGTGCGCGAACTTTGAGCACGATGTCGGATTGCGCGTAAACCTCAGCCGCTGTGCTGACGATAGTCGCGCCGGCTGCCAGGTATTGCTCGTCGGGTATGCTGGCCGCAACACCCGCCCCGGATTGCACCAATACCGAATGATGTCCAGCCGTGGTGAGTTTCTTGACGGTTTCAGGCGTAGCTGCCACCCGCTTTTCGTGGGTGCGCGTTTCCGCGGGTATGCCAAACTTCATAGACGGGATTCTCCATGTTGCATAGCCGCAATTATAAACGAGGATTTACCTTCGCGGATAAAGAATAATTGTAACTTATTGTTTTTTAAAGATAATTCTATTTATGCGCGATGCTATAAAAATCGCTAAATGTGTTGATCGCGAGTCCACACGGTCACTTGGTTACGCCCCCCTTCTTTAGAGGCGTATAGCGCCTGATCGGCCTGATCGATCAACTCCTGTATGCCCAACGCGCCGTCGGTGAGCGAAGCGACGCCAAAGCTTGAGGTAATTTTTTTTACCTGCATATCGCGAATCGCACTGCTGGCGCCGGTTTCGATGGTGGAGCGCGCGCGTTCGGCGATTGCGCAGGCATCAGCAAGCGTGGTGTTGGGCAACAGTATGCAGAATTCCTCTCCGCCATAGCGGCACAGCACATCCGTGGTACGTATGCTGCCAGCCAGCGCCCGCGCAACCACCTGAATCACCTGATCGCCAATACTGTGTCCATAAAGATCGTTAAAGCCTTTGAAGTGATCAATGTCGCTCATGATGCAACACAGATTCGAGCTGCCTTTGGCCGCAGCCGCCACCATACTACCCGCCGCATCGAAGAACGCGCGCCGATTGAAGCAGCCGGTCATCGGGTCGCGCATGGCGAGCCGCCGCAGTTCTTCGTTTTGTGTGTTGATCTGTTCCCGTGTGCGTTCCAGATCCCCCAGCGTTTGACGCAATTGATCGTTCGCCGCGTGTACCGCGGTGACATCATGAAACGTCACGATGCAACCGCGCACCCGTCCCGCCGCATCATTCACCGGTGAACAGCGCACAATGGTTTCGACTGTCGCGCCCTCAGGCTGGGTAATCGACATGCGTTCGTCCGGTGCGGCCTTCTCTCCGCGAAGCGTGCGATCCCACGGCAAGCCCGTACTGTCACCTGCCACATGGCGCGGCAACCATTTCAAATCAGCGACCGCGCGCCCCTGAAGTTCGCCGACGCCATCGGGATGCAATTCGCGGAACGCGCGATTGGCGAGCATGATCCGCCCCTGCGGATCGAGCACGAGTACGCCATCGGACAGCGTGTCAAAAGCAGAGCGCACTCTTTCCGGCACCGCCGCCGAGGGATCAAGGTATTGCATGACCCGGCGCAGATACAGGTAGCACAGCAGGAATCCGGCCACAAACAACAGAATATAAAACAGCACCACCGGCTCACGCAGCCACTCGAGCGCAGTGCGCGGCTCGGCATGAACGAACGTCATTTCCACCCGGCCCCACAGCTTGCCCTCCGCGTATAGCGGTACCTGCACATGGTTCCAGCGTGAACGTTCGCTTTCCTGAATAATCCAATGACGCGAGTGATCGCCACGCTGCGCAAGTACGCCGCCGTCGCTGCGGCGTAACGCCACCGACAGCAGGTCGCGGTTACGCGCCATGACTTGTTGCAACGATTTGCCGAGCAACTGGGCGTCACTGGACTCCAGCAGCACCACGGTTTGCGCGGCTACGTTTTCCACAATACGGCGTCGCACCTGCAGCTCCACCTCGGCACGCTGCGGCAGCAGACCGAGAACCAGGTCCGCAATCATCACCAGACTGGTGAACAGGGCAATCAGTCCGAGGCTGACCCGCACGATCGGCCCCAGTGCGAACGGAAATCCCATGCGTGTTAGTCCTCGCCCGGATCCGCTTTATTGCCGAGCAATCGGTCTACCGCTTGCTCCTCGCGCGCAGCTTCAGCATCACCCGCCTCATCCCATCCAGTTTTACGCTTATCCGGATCCCCTAAAATCGGCAATAAATCGACCTGACGCCAAGCGGGCAGAGACGACATCATCGCCGCCAGCAGCCCGCCCGACCGTAACGCCCATGCGGTAATTCCGAGCGCAACCGATATTCCTGCTGCGTGCGCCGCAGTGTTGGTGGTAAATTCCGGCGGCCCGCGATCGCCTCCCTCGCCGCGAACCGCGAGGCTCCCACTCGCACCGTCAATCTCGCCGCCCCTGCCTGAAGCCTGCTGCAACAAGGAAAATCTGCTTAACTGGACTGTGTATTCACCGAAGTCGTACCCCGCCAGAATCAACGAAGCGTCTCCCTGCCGCGACGCCAGCCCCAGCTTGGAAATAAAACCCTGACTCCCTTGCAGCAAGAGCGAGGTCTGCGCGGAAACTGCCAAACCTCTGCGTCCCGAATCGCCCTCCAGATCGACAGTGCCAAACAAATCTGATGTATCGATCAAACGATCAAACCGGATGCGGCTTTTGCCTGTTGCAACATCGGTGCTCGGCGGCGCGGACACCGTTTTGTCAAACGTCTGTACTGATGCCGTGTCCTTATCCCCAACCCCTGCCCCCGGCAACGGATTAGCTGCGATACCAGGATCGCCCACCCTGATATCGCTGGTACCGACGATGGTGATATTCACTGCCTGCGACGTACCATCCACCGTCAAAACGGTAAAAGTATCGATAAGTGCGCTACCCGCGTTCAGCGCCTGCAGCGACGGATTGTTGTTATCCAAAACATAAGTCCATGCCCCGGTTGCCGTAACTTGATAGTTGCCGTAATGGGTCGCAGCATTGACTACGGGCTGAAAACCATTTGCAGGGTTATCCTTGTCAGCCACCACAAGAGTTCCGTTCGCCACGGCGTTGCCAATAGTGCTGTTGCTAACCCCTCCGGCTTCAACCACCACGCCCGTGGTGGCGCCGCTGATCACGGCGTTGTCGTTGGCTCCGTTGATGGTGATGGTTACAACCTGACTGGTGCCATCAATGGTCTGAACGGTAAAGGTGTCGGTCAGTGTATTGCCGGCGTTGAGCGCTTCGACGCTGGCATTGGCGTTGTCCAGGGTGTAGCTCCACACCCCTGCGGCATTGATCTGGTAGCTGCCGTAACTGCTCGCCGTCGCCGTCTGCGCCTGGAAGGTATTGGCTGGATTGTCTACATCGCTGTCCGTGAGTGTGCCGGTGGCGGTCGGAGTATTTACGGTGCCGTTAGCCACACCTCCGGCTTCGACCACCGCGCCCGTTGTGGCGCCGCCAATAACAGCAGGGTCGTTCACCGCGATAAGGTTGATGGTGACGCCCGCGCTACCGGTTTTCGCACCACCAGTGCCGGTGTTGCCCCCGTCGTTCACCGTCAGCGTGAGGGTGGTGTTCGCACTGGGTGTGTCGGTGTTGTCGATGTAACTCACCGTGCTGGTGGGGTCGGTGTTGAGTAGCGCGTTGATCTGCGCCAGCGTGCCGGTAATAGTCACCGCACTGGCGCCACTATTGGCAACCAATGCGCCGCTGCCGCCCGCCGTTACATTAAGCGTGCCCTCTCCTGCCGTCAGGGTCACGGCTTCGCTGCCCCCCAGGCTGTCCACGTCGGATACCGACAGGCCGCTGCTTTTAAGGCTAAGGGCGGTCTGTTCGGTGGCACTGTAGCTCGCCGTGGTGATCGTCGCCAGCGGCGCGTCGTTTACCGCAGTGACCGTGATGGCCACAGTGTCGGCATCGGTGAGCGCGCCGCCAATGCCCGTGTTGCCCAGGTCGTTGGTCACGATCTGCAAACTGTCCGCACCGTTGAAATTGAGATTGCCCTGGTAGCTCACGCTGGCGAGCGCGGCGTTAATCTGTGCTTGCGTGCCAGAAAGGGTCAGCGTGTTTGTGCTGTTGGCCCCGGCGCTGATCGCGGCCCCGCCCGCCAGGTTCACGTTCAGCGTGCCGTTACTCACCGTCAATTGGCTGGTGGCGAGACTGCCATCCACGTCGCCGATGCTGATGGTGTTGGCCCCGTTGAAAGTGAGTGCGGTGTCTTCGTTTACCGTCTGCGCGCCCGGCACGCTGTTCACCGGCGCATCGTTGACTGCGGTGACGTCAAGCGTAAATGTGTTGGGCGTTTGATCCAGGTCCACCCCGCTGTTGACGGTGCCGCCGTTGTCCTGCACCTGGAAGCTGAAGTTGGCGTAGTTGTTGCCGTTGGCGTTGATCACCGGAGTGAACACCAGTTTGCTGGCGGCGATGTCGCTGGCGAGGACGAAGTCGCCCGCGTTTACCGCAACGCCGTTGCTGGTGAGCGCGCCGGCGCCCGGCAGGGTGCTGATCCTGACCGCGAGCAGGCTGTCGGCGCCCGCCGTGCTGGCGGCATCGGTCGGGTCGGTGAAGCCAAAGTCCGCCGTGCTGAAGGTGTAGACCCCGTCTTCGAGCAGCGTCACCGTCTTGTCCGCACCCGACGGCGCGTCGTTCACCGAGGTGACGTTAAGCGCTACCGAGTCAGTGTCGCTGAGCGCGCCACCGCTGCCGGTGTTGCCCAGGTCGTTGGTCACAATCTGCAGACTGTCCACGCCGTTGAAGTTCAGGTTGCCCTGGTAGCTCAAGGTGGCCAGAGCGGCATTGATCTGTGCTTGCGTGCCAGAGAGGGTCAGCGTGTTTGTACTGTTGGCCCCGGCGCTGATGGCAGCCCCGCTCGCCAGGTTCACGTTCAGCGCGCCGTTGCTCACCGTGAGTTGGGTGGTGGCGGTGGCCGCGCCTATATCCACGTCATTGATGCTGACTGTGTTGGCCCCGGTGAAGGTGAGCGCGGTATCTTCGTTCACCGACTGCGCCCCCGGCACGTTGTTCACCGGCGCGTCGTTCACCGCAATGCCGGTGATCGCCTTGACGCCGGTGATGGGTGCGGCCACGCCGTCACTGACACTGGTGGCGATGGTGAAGCCGGCGTTAAAGTTCAGCGCCGGGTTAAACGTCACGCCCGCGAGCAGGGTGTTGACATCGGCAATGGCGCCGCTGGCCGTCCATACGCCCGTGCCGGCAACGTAGGTCGAGGTCACCGCGCCCGAGGTCGCGGTGGACAGCGCGCCCGCC
>JANMXV010000739.1:0-5648 GCA_031381325.1 Betaproteobacteria bacterium
GTTGCGCCCAATTCGAGCGCGCGTAACTTGGTTTCGGAGTCCGTCGAAGACGTCAGCACGATCACCGGCAGATGCTGAAACTTGGGATTCGACCGAATGTCCTTAAGTATGTCAAAACCGCTTACCACCGGCATCATCAGATCCAGCAGCAGCACGTCGGGGTTCTCGCTGACCACCAATTCCATAGCCTGGGCCGGTTCGCTGACGGTGATAAAGTTCTGGTAGCCGGCCTCTTCCAGGTAGGCCTGCACCACATCCATGGTGATGGGTTCATCATCGACCATCATCACCGTTGCTGAAGTCAAATTTTCGGCATCCGGTTGCTGGGTGACCTTGGTGTCGATCTGCTCTGGCACGCTCGCCGATGCTGCGGTAACGTTACTCGTTGGCATATAATTTAATTATAAATCAACTACACGGCGTTACTATGCCTGAGTGACATTCCCCGGCGCCACAATCCGGCGTTGCAGGCGCCGAAACTGCTGCAACGATTCGTCAATCTGGATTTCCGCACCCGCTTTGATATGCTGTTCAAACTCCACCGCCGGTTCCGTGAATGCGTCGTAACCCACGGTGCCCGCCGCGCCCTTGAGCCAATGCGCGAGTGCCCCCAGTTCCTGCATATTGCGCGCCTGCCACGCCGCATCCATGGCGTTCAGTTGCTCGTTGAGCCGGCCGGTGAATTTTTGAATCGCGGCGTGCAGTCGTGGTCTGTCGGCCAGACGCGAAATCAAGGGTGACTCATCTACGGGCGCTGCCTCTATTTTTGCCGGTGTATCGGCGGGCGCTGTGGCGTGGGACAGGATTGCCGCCGGCGTGTCCAGTACGCGTTGGCCACCCAGTTTGTGGGCGAGTGTTTCGACCAGTAAGTCAATATCAATGGGTTTTGTCAGGTGTCCGGTAAAGCCCGCTGTTGTCAGATCGGTCTCGAAGCCTTTCATGGCGTTCGCCGTCAACGCGAAGATGGGCAGCTTCAAACCGTGCTCGCGCATTTTGCGGGTGGCAGTATCCCCATCCATCACCGGCATCTGGATATCCATCAAAATCAGATCGTAATTTCTTTCAAGCGCTTTTTGCAAGCCGATCTGACCGTTTTCAGCTTGCTCGATCGTCAGGCCGCAATCCTCCAGCACTGAAACCACCAACTCGCGGTTCTCGACCCCATCGTCAACCACCAGTATGCAAGATGGCGGAAACACCCATCGCGTTTTGTGCCCGGCCAGCGCATCCGGCGTGACCGCAAGAATTTCCGCCGGCGCCAGCATCGGCACACCTTCCAGCGGCCCGCACGCCAGGGTTACCGCAAAGGTGCTGCCTTTGCCCGGCGTACTGCTGGCAACGATATCGCCGCCCAGCGCGCGCGCGAAGCGGCGGCTGATGGACAGGCCCAAGCCGGTGCCGCCGAAACGCCGGGTGACGCTGGCATCGGCCTGCACAAAAGCTTCGAAAATGCTTTCGAGCTTGTCGTTCGCGATGCCGATGCCGCTATCCGTCACATCGATAGCGTAGAGCGTGCGCCCGTTTTCGGTTTTCAGGTGCAATACGATGCCCACCGCGCCTTTCTCGGTGAACTTGATGGCATTGCCCGTCAGATTGGTGATGATCTGGCGCAGCCGCTTCGGATCCGATTGGATTTCACGCGGCAGCGGCGTGGCGACTTCAAAATTGAGCGCTACCCCTTTTTTCTGTGCAACTGCCGTCATCACGGTGACCACTTCGCGCACGATGGCGTGCGGCGCGCACGCGATGTTTTCCATTTCCATCTGCCCGGCTTCGACCTTGGACAAATCCAGAATGTCGTTGATCAGTTCCAGCAGATGTTGACCGCTGGAGTGTATGGTATCGAGATACTTCGCCGAATCTTTTTCATTCTTGCCGTAACCGCGCCGCAACAGCTCGGTAAAACCCAAAATCGCATTCATCGGCGTGCGAATTTCGTGGCTCATATTGGCCAGAAATTCGCTCTTGGACTTATTCGCAGCCTCGGCTTCATTCTTGGCTTTGTGCAATTCCACTTTGCCTTGTTCGATCTGCGTCACGTCGTTCAAGCTGATGAACACCCCGTTGACCTTGCCGCCAGTGGCCAGAACCGGCGAACAACTGACCACCAAGTTCCTTAATTTTCCATTTATATTCAATAAGTTAAGTAATCTATCCTGCTGAGCGCCGCCATCGCGCAATACCGCGAGCCATGGCAATTGATCTTTGGAAACCGGCTGGTTATCGGATTCCAGCCAGTTAAGCGCCACCGCACTGTGGCCGACCAGTTCGTCCGGTGTTTTGCCCAGAAACGCTGCGAACGAATGATTGGCCAGCACGATGTTTTGCCGGCGATCCACAATCAATAAACCTTCCGCGAGTGTATCCAACGCGGCGCGCACGCGGCCGGGAACCGCCTGCGACGGATCAAGCTGGCGCAACACTTTGGCCAGATAGAAATAAAAGGAGACGAAACAGATCAGAAATGCAAACCCCAGCAGCTTGAACAGCGGATGGTTAAGTACCGCGTAGATGCCGCTGCCGACCAGCGGCTGAAAGCGAATTTCAAGGCTGCCCCATCGTGTGCTGCCCGCCATGATGGGCACTTGTGTCTGGGTGTCGGTAGACTGATTGCCTTCGCCGGCAAGCCATAGCGACTGGTGCTCGCCCGCACTCACCAGCAGCCTGCCGTCCGCGCGCCGCAGGCCCATCGAACGCACGTCGGGATTGCGCTGTACCACCAGCTTCAAGGTTGATTCCAGCAGCAGTGGGTCGCCTTTGGAGGCCAGCACCGTCCCGGCGGCGGCAATGGCCTCGGACAACGCGGCACGACCATCACGTACCGCGCCGATGCGATCCGGTATCAGCCCGATAAACGCCGCACCCAACAGCAGACTCACCACCAGCAGCGATAGACCGAACGCAATGTAGGTTCTGGCGTTAAGCCACTTCATGATTGCGCTTAGCCAGGTTGATGGAATATTCAAACATTGTGCTGATCTTTCGTTGAAGTCGATGCGTTGGGTGAATCGGGCGCGGGCGTATCCTCGCCGCCCACGATGGATTCCAGCGATTCGCCGTCTCCGTCGCCATCGTAGCCGTCTTCCTCATCGTCGTTCAAGCGGCCCAATATCGGCAAGGGGTCCACAAAGCGCCATGCCGGCAACGACGACAACAAGCTGGTCAGCAAAAGCCCGCCGCGCAACAACCAGAAAACATAGCCCACCGACATGCCGGCGCCCGCTGTAACCGAAGATACAATGATGTTCCGTTCCAGCGCTTCCGCAGCCGTGGCGCCCTCGCGCGCACGATCCAGTTCACGGGTAAACGCCGGGCTGCTGGTGGCCGAGGCAATACGCCCGGACGCTGATCCTTCGGACGCCGTCAAGGCCTGAAGGTTGAACGCGGCCAGGTTCGCGGCTGGCGCGATTACGAGGCCCAGCGACTGCGCTGCGCCGGCGCCGGAATTTCGCAGTGACGGGGTTTCAGCAAAACCTTCTGTGCGCGTGGCGGCCTGCTGCAAATTCTGCTCGCTTAACAGGCTGACAGGTGAGAATGCACGATCGCTGTCCACTACCGCCAACAGCTTCTTCGCCGTGGTGTTATCCACCTCGGCCGTCAAGGGCGCAGCTTTTGATTGCACGGTGACGGGCGTCGGCGGCTCCGCATCCGGAGTAACCGTGATATTAGGGGTGGTGAGACTGGGCCCCGCTACCAATGCGGGTTGTATCGAGATTGCCACCGTGTAGCCTGCCACGCTGTACACCGAGCCGTCGTTCACCTGAAAACCAAACGCGGTGGCGGTGCGCGCGGGCAGGCCTGCGTTCGGCACGAATTTTAATTTTCCCGCCGCAAGGTCGGCGGCCGCGATTTCCTGATTCAGCGCAACCGGATTACCGTCGAGCGCCAACGAACCAACGCCCGGCAACGCGGTGATGCGAATTTTCGCCAGCGGGTCGCCCTCTGCGTCGGCGTAGCCTAAATCACCGGGGTGAAACACCACCGAAGCCGTGTCGAGCGTGGTTACGCTCTGGTCAGCCGCGACCGGTGCGTCGTTCACCGGCAGGATGGTGAGCGCAAACGTGTCGGGGCCGGTGGCGATGCCGCTTGCGTCAGACACTGAGAAACTGAAGCCATCGGCAACCGTTTCACTGCCATCATGGGTATAGCTGACCTTGCCGCTATCGATATCTGCCTGCGAAAATTTGTCGCCCGCGCCTAAAGCAAGCAGGCCGAGTTTCAAGGCGCCAACGACGGGAGTCGTCACAACGGTGTACGTTATCGGCGTGGCACGTTGATTGGCATTGCTGACTTGAAGCATTGCAGAAGTCAGTGTCACAGCGGCGCCTTCATTTACACTTGCCCCGGTGTTGGTCACGAGCGGCGCTTCGTCAACGCCGGTAATGGTGATCACCACGTTTTGACTGGCGCTGCCATCGGCGCTGACCACGTTGAAAGTATCGGTGACAGTTGCGCCCGCCGCCAGTTGCTGGATGGCAGCCTGATTGTTCAAGGCGCTGTAAGTCCAAGTGCCGGCATTGTTCACCGAGAACGCACCAAAGGTTCCCGTCGTAGCCGTCTGTGCAACGAAACCCGATTGCCCATTGTCTTCATCGCTGATGGTGAGCGCGCCCGTTGTGGTAAGTGTGGGCGCAGCATCTTCAGTTACTGCGCCGGTAGCCGTGCCCGCGATCACCGGCACGTCATTGACGCCGGTAATGCTAATCACCACGTTCTGACTGGCGCTGCCGTCGGCGCTGACTACGGTGAAAGTATCGGTGACGGTTGCGCCCGCCGCCAGTTGCTGGATCGCTGTCTGATTGTTCAAGGCGCTATAAGTCCAAGTGCCGGCATTGTTCACCGAGAACGTGCCGAACGTTCCGCCAGTACCTATCTGCGCCGCAAAATTTGACTGCCCGATGTCCGGATCCACAATGGTGAGCGTACCCGTAGCGGTAAGTGTTGGGGCGGCGTCTTCGGTCACGGCGCCCGTGGTGACGCCGCCGATCACCGGCACAGTATTTACGCCGCCGACCGTGATACTGATTGTTTGGGTGTCGGATGCTCCCGCAGAGTCGGTGGACAGCACCGTCAGCGTATCGGCGCCGGCGAAGTTAAGGCTGCCTTGGTATTTCAAAGTGGTGAGCGTGGCGTTGATATCATTCTGCGTGCCCGACAGCGTCAGCGCGGCGCTGTTGTTTCCCGCAAGGCTTGCGCTACCGGCCGGCGTGAGGTTCAAAGTACCGTTGAGCACGGTGAGTTGAGCGGACGCAAGATTGTTATCGACGTCGTCCACGCTAATGCCCGCTATGGTAAGCGGTGTATTCTGCGCAACCGACTGTGCGCCCGGCACAGTCACCACGGGCGTATCGTTCACCGCTGCAACATTAACGGTTACGGCGCCGCTGTTGGAGGCGAGTGCGCCGTCAGTCGCGATATAAGTAAAGCTCGCCGCACCATTAAAGTTGGCGTTCGGGGTGAAGGTGACGCTGCCATCGCCGTTGAGCACAGCCAAGCCGCCGGCGCCGCTGGCGACGCCGGCAATCGACAGCGAAGACGCCGGACTGTCCACGTCGGTGTCGTTGCTCAGCAGTTGTGCGGCGGCGTAGGTGACAGGGGTGTCTTCGGTCGCTGCCAGGGTATCCGCGACGGCAACCGGCGCATCGTTT
>JANMXV010000799.1:0-3095 GCA_031381325.1 Betaproteobacteria bacterium
CGACCAACGGCGCGCTGGTTGCGCGCAAGGCCGAAACCGATCCCGTAGCGAGCGTGTTCGGCTGCCTGCGCAAGACTATGGATTCTGACAAATTCATCCGCAAGATTCGAGGCGACGCGGACGCATGATTACAGCGATAGATACCAGTGTGCTGATCGACGTATTTGGCGCGGACCCTCATTTCGGCGCGGCATCGGCCAGTGCATTGCGCTTGTGTCTGAACCAGGGCGCCGTCGTCGCAAACGAAGTGGTTTGGAGCGAAACCCGCGCTGTATTTGCGGGAGACGACGAATTCCTTCATGCTATTCAGGCGGCGGGAATCAGCTTTTTACCGACATCGCAGAAAACTGCGATGCTGGCCGGCGTGACATGGCAGAAATATCGCGCTTCAGGCGGAAAGCGAATTCGTGTGATCGCGGATTTCCTGATTGGGGCGCACGCTGCAGCGCAGTGCGACCGTTTGCTGACGCGTGACCGAGGCTACTACAGAAAATACTTCGGCCGGCTCGTCATCGTAAATCCATCGGCTTGATTCATGATTTCCATTAAAGACGCCGCGGATACCCTTATTCCGGAACTTTTTATGGAGAAAGAGGATGGCTACGACGAATGGTTTGCCGCCAAAGTGACGCGCAGCCTTGAAGCCGTGAAAGCGGGGACAACACCATTGATCGACCATGACCTGGTGATGGATCGTGTTTGGGATAGGGTTCAAGCGCGCACAAAAAAACCGTTATCCACGTAACTTTCGACGATGGCTGTTGTTCTCTGGACGGAGAGGGCTGAGCAAGACCCGCCCGCGCCTTAAGCACCCGCGATTTCACATACGCGTTGGCGTACGCTGTGGCGTATTGGCTTGGCGGCATTTGGCCTTAAGTTAGAATCGCCGCTTCCATTTCGATCATTCTGGGGAACCACCATGTCCGATGATTTGCGCGCCAAGTACGGCGCTGATACTTTTGATACCGGCATCAAAATTCAGAGCAAGGCTTTCGAAACACGCGTGATGCAGCGCGATGCGATTGATCAGCATTTCACCCGATCGTGGCTGGATTATCAGATCAAAGGCCTGTCGTGCCGGCCCGCGTTGGACACGCGCACGCGGCTGCTGGTGCTGATCGGCCAGTACACCATGGCGAAAGCGCAATCGCTGCTAGATGAAACCGTGCGCGCGGCGCTGGTCGCCAAAGTGCCGGTGCGCGAGATTGCCGAAATTATTCTGCAATGCCTGGTGTATGGCGGGCATGTCACCGTCGATCCGGCGATACAGACGTTTTACACGATCGCGGAAGAACTCAATCTGCTGCCGGAGTTGAAGCAATCACAGTTGCCCCTCGACGGCACCGACAGCAAGCGCAGCCGCGCCGAAGAAGAAAAAAAATGGCACAAGGATGATCTCGCCGATCCGCGCACGCAACCGCTGATGGATAAGCATGGCTGGCTGGCGGTGGGGCGCGGCCTCACCATGCGGCCGCGCCATCACATCAACATCCTGAACTGGATCGATATCATGGACAGCGAGTTCGCCGGCATGTGGGTGAAATTTTGCTATGGCAATATGTACTCGCGCGGCATCGTCGATGACAAGACGCGGCTGCTATGCATGATCGGCGATTGTCTCGCGGTGGGCGAGGCGGTACAGTCCAAAGGCCATATGCGCGGCGCGATGCGCCAGGGCGCGAGCCCGCGCGAAGTGATGGAGGTGATTTTTCAGACCAGCGCCAATTTCGGCATGCCACACGCATGGACCGCACTGGAAAATTTTCTTGAAATCATGGCGGAAGACGGGCGCTTGGGCGAGATTGGCAACCCGCCAATGAAGGTGGAGAGCTATTCGAAGTAGGATTTTTGCCACAGAGGGCACAGCGAGCATGGAGATTGGCATGATCGGCGTGCCCGTCATACTGGCGAATGCCAGTATCCAGTGCGTTACTTTATCCGAAGGACCTGAATGCAGATGCGTTGCATGTTTGTACGAACTGGATTCTGGCATGCGCCAGAATGACGGGTCTGGGATTTGAATCTCTGTGTTCTTCGTGGCTTCTATGGGTAAATAATTTTACCTTTAAAAACATATACTTAAGTAATTAATCATGAAACCGATACGAACAGCACTATTCGCGCCCGGCTCCAAGGACCGCGTCATGGCCAAAGCGTTGGAAGCCGGCGCCGACGCGGTGATATTTGATCTCGAAGACTCTGTTGCGATTGCCGCCAAGCCCGAGGCGCGCAAGCTGGTGGCGGCGTTGATCGATGGCGTCGTAGCATCGGGCAAGCCCTCGCCTGGAATTTTCGTACGCACCAACAGCCCGGCGACGGGCTTGCTGGCGGAGGATCTTGCAGCGGTAGTACGTCCCGGACTGGACGCGATTTTTCTGCCGAAGGCCGAGACGGTCGATGAAGTGAAGCGCTGCGCCGCGCTGCTCGATCAGCTTGAATCGGCAAAAGGCATGAAACCTGGCAGTGTTGAAATCTGCCTGATGATTGAAAGCGCGCTCGGCATTTATAACTGTTATCAATTGATCAAGGCATCGCCGCGCGTAACAGCGACGTGCATCGGTGGCGCGCGCGATGGCGATTTGCAAACCGATCTCGGTTGCGCATGGTCAATTGAAGGCACGGAACTGCTCTACGCAAAATCCAAAGTGCTGTGCGACACCCGCGCGGCGGGTGCGTATCCGCTCGATGGCGTGTTTTCCGATATCAGCGATGAGGCGGGACTCATTCAGGATTCAACACAGTCTGCGCGCCTGGGCTTTCTGGGACGCACCCCGATACACCCGAAGCAGATCGCGCCGATCCGCAAGGCTTACGCGGTGCCGGAGGCGGAAGTGATCTACTACACGCGCGTGGTGTCCGAGTTCGAGGCCGCTGAGAAAACCAGCGTCGCTGCAATTACCATCGACGGCAAGCTGGTCGATTACGCCATGTTTCAGCGCGCAAAGCGCGTGCTGGAACTGGCGAAACTCGACAATCCGTAACTTCAATTATCCACAGATGAACACGGATGAACACTGATAGGATCGGATTGGGTCTTGAGGTCAATAGCACTATTTTAAGGAGTAGTTGAAGTTGTAGGTTGGGGTGACGAAGGA
>JANMXV010000811.1:0-2029 GCA_031381325.1 Betaproteobacteria bacterium
CGTAGCGTGCGCTGTGCGCACGACTTACTTTGGTGTAGCGCATGCTCGCTTCAAATCGAATCCGGCCGCCCGTGCGCATGGCGCACAGTACACAGATCAATCTCGCTTACCGTGGGTCATCGATTTCGAGAAAGTCGAATAGCGCGGCAGCTTGGATTAAGCAATATCAACGTGTTGTAGACTGCCCAGTAGTTAACCAATAATATCGGTCGCAATGCACCGGCTGCGGCCCCCGCATTATCCACTCAAGAGGAGCAGCAAATGGCTTTCGACACCATCGCAAACGACTATGGTCTGATCGGCAAAGTTGCCATCGTCTCCGGCGCAGGCGGACCCATCGGGCAGGGATTGGAGGAAGGGGTGACCAACGGCCGCGCCGCCGCGATCCTCCTCGCCCGCGCGGGCGCCAGGGTCTGCGTTGTCGGCCGCACCCTTGAACTCGCCCAGCACACTGTGAACATCATCAAGAATGAGGGTGGCGAGGCCTTCGCCCATGTGGCCGATGTCACCCAGGAAGCCCACTGCCGCGGCGCCGTTGAAGCAACCCTGCAGCGCTATGGCCGCCTCGATTGCCTCGACAACAACGTCGGCCGCAGCGCTCCGGGCGATGTCACCGAGATGAGCCTGGAGCAGTGGCGGAGCATGTTCGCCCTCAACGTCGACAGCATGATGCTGATGTGCAAGTACGCAATCCCCGCGATGATTGCCAGCGGCGGCGGAGGCTCTATTGTCAACATCGGGTCTTTGCGCAGCATCCGTCCGCTGCATTCGACCGTTTACTCGGTCACCAAGGGCGCTGTGGTTGCTCTCACCTCGACCCTGGCCGTCGATCACGGCCCCCAGGGTATCCGCGCAAACTGCATCATTCTCGGCCCGGTGTTCACCCCCAACATCAACCGCAATCTCACCCCGGAGCGCCGTCAGATGCGCGCCGCGGCCTCCCTCATGAAGCGCGAAGGCACCGGCTGGGATACCGGCCAGCTCGCCCGCTTTCTGCTTTCCGATCAGTCGAAGTTCCTTACCGGACAGAGCATCTGCCTCGACGGTGGCGCCTCCATGGTGGGTCCCGCGCGCTAACCGCTATTCGCGCCGGGACGATTACGATTCCGGTTGGGTCAAGATGGCGCGAATCCTGAGACGCGTGGGTAACATACGAAGTCAGCAAGACCGGCGAGACCGACATGGCGGAGCAAGCCTCGCGCGCATGAGCACGCAGTTGCGCACCGGCGCGTATCATGCGTCCCAGGCGGGGCTGCACAGCCCGCGCGAGAGGTAAGCCGCATAGTCGAGGAGAAATAATCGTGGCATACCGCGTCATGGTCGATGACAATTACCATTACATGGATGAGAGCGAGCGCTATCAGCACGGCGAATTCGCGACACTCGACACCGCTATCGAGGCAGCGCGGAAAATAGTTGACGAATACCTCGAATCCGCCTGGAAGCCGGGCATAAGCGCGGACGAGTTGATCGCGAGTTATTGCCAGTTTGGCGAAGACCCGTTCATCGTCGCGCCGGGCGAAAATATGGCGAGTGTGCCGTTTTCCGGCCGGGACTACGCGCGCCAGCGCAGCCCGGAAATTTGCAACAAATCTGCTCCGCTTTGATTGCCGCGGCCTTGACGAGGCTTTATGCGTTCGATCCGCAGCGCTCGGTGCGGGTCGAACAGGCGGCCATCCAAAATTGGAGCGCCGTGAGGGCATGTACGTGAACACGCTACGTGATTACGTCAAAGCGCTCGGCGGGGAGTTGAAGCTCGTTGCGTCTTTCCCGGATGCCTGAGATTCAGGCCCATCCTTTGGAGATTGCGCGCTGAGCCAGGAGCCAGCAAGCCGCGAGAGGACTTGCTATTCACGGTTGACGGATAGCCGTTGGGTGAGGGGTCAGGCGCGTTGGCGCACAGTTATTGGCCATTTGCTCAACCTCAAGCACTATCAGGGCATGCGCATCATCAATGCGGCGGAGGCGGTGCGGTCGCTGGCGCAGTAGGCAATAGGCAAGACGCGACCCCTCACTTCGCTCACTTCGA
>JANMXV010000819.1:0-1165 GCA_031381325.1 Betaproteobacteria bacterium
ACATCGGTCATGCGCGCACGTCTGCAACCACCACCTTCGCTTACAGGCAAGACCGTCGGCCTATTCGACATCGGCAAAACACGCACCGACGAGTTTTTCAATCAAGTCGAAATTCGCCTGCATGAACGCGGCATCAAAACCCGGCGCGTCGGCAAGCCCACCAACGCCAAAGTCGCCACAGCAGAAAATCTCGCGAAAATTTCCGCCGAAGTCGATGTGGTGATTATCGGGCTCTCGGACTGAGGCTCATGCACGTCGTGCAGTCTGCACGACCTGATGAATTTCGACAGCCGCGGCATTCCCGGCGTGTCGGTGGTGACCACGGGATTTACCGACGCGGTGGAAGTGCAGTCCAAAGCGATTGGTTTCGAGCCGGCAGTGATATTCACGCCGCATCCGATTCAGAACCGTACGGCGGAAGAACTGAAGAAAATTGCGGATGATGTGATTGAGCCGGTGCTTAAGCTGTTGACCGCGAATTGATTGTAAGGATTTTTTTCCATCATCACAGTCCGACCTTAAACCGTCCCAACAAGCTCCATCATCCGCTTGCGTTGCGCGGCATTCGGCAGCCGCGTGCGCGCGGCGCTGAGGTTGTCGATCATGTATTCGGGCTTGTCGGTGCCGGGCAGCACGGCGTTGATGGCTTCATGAGCAAGCAGGTATTTGAGGAAGAACTGGCCCCAGGTTGGCGCATCCAATTCGGCTTTGGCCCAATCCGGGACAGCTTTACCCTGCACGGCGCGGAACAGGGCGCCGCGAGCGTAGGGCAGGTTGCATAACACGGCGGTGCCGGTTTCGGCGGCCACTGCCAGCAGCTTGTCTTCGACGCTGCGTTCGGCCATCGAATAATTGACCTGAATGAAATCAAGTTTTTCGGTGCGCAGCATTTCGATCAGCCACTCGTTGGCGCGTTCCTGATCCTGCGAGTGGGTGACGCCGATGTAGCGGAATACGCCCTGAGCTTTCCATTCGCGCAGGATGGCGAGTTGCGATGCAAGCATCTTTCGATCAAGAAAGCCGACGTTGTGCATTTGCATCAGGTCGAATTTTTCGCTGTGCAGGCGTTTTTGCGATTCCTTCATCTGCGCGACAAAGGCGTCGTTGTTGTTGGAGCGCACTTTGGTCGCGAGAAACATCTTTTCGCGCACTTTCATGGCGGCGA
>JANMXV010000824.1:0-1170 GCA_031381325.1 Betaproteobacteria bacterium
CGGCACATCGGCTGCGGCTGAAGGCAGAATTTGCGCCTGTGGCGTGCCCGGATTCAACACAAACGCCCCGCACGCGCCCGCACCACCCCCCGCCATGCCAGGGGACGGCACATGCTGGCGCTCCGACGACAGGCTCACCACAATATCGTCGGCCAGCACGCGGTAATCGCGGATCACGCCTGCGCCACCGCGATACTGCCCTGGCCCGGACGACTCATCCCACAGCGCGTAGCGCTCCACGCGAAACGGATACGCGTGCTCCAGCGCCTCACTCGGCAGATTGGATGAACCCGACGCATGCACACGCACGCCATCCACACCATCGCGGTTGGCGCGGGCGCCCATGCCACCCGCCACCGTTTCGTAATCGACAAAATAAATACCCGTGCGCGGATCGGTGCCCGACAGCACAAACAAGTGATGCGGCCCGCTGCCCGCCAGTGCTTTATCCGGCATCGCCTGCGACAGCGCATGGGCAATGACATCGCCCAGCACTGCAGCGGAAATCGAACGACAACCAATCGCCGCTGGCGGCACCGGCCCCACCACGCAACCCGGTGGCGCTTTGATGTGCAGTGTGCGGTAGTAGCCCGCGTTGGCGGGTACTTCAGGATCCAGCATCGCTTTGGCTACCGTGTACACCGTGGCCAGCAGTGCGCGATACGGAATATTGCGTGCGCTTTCGAGTTGCTGGCCGGAGCCTGCGAAATCAAAATCCATGCGACCCTTATTACCATTGGCGATGGTCAGCGCGAGTTTGATGGCACAGGTTTCGCCCGCCAAATTACCATCCAGAAAATCCTCCGCCTCATAGCGGCCCGCGGGCAAGCGGTTGACGGCCGCGCGGAACCGCTTCTCGGTGAAGTCGAGATAGGCGGCGATCGTCGCGGTGGTGTCACTGACACCATAGCGGTCGAACAACTGCAGCACGCTTTTCATGCCGACGTTATTCGCGGCAAACTGCGCCTTCAGGTCGCCGATACGCTCGTCGGGAGTGCGCGAGTTCAGCAGGATGATGTCGATCACGTCGCGGTTTAACACTCCCGCGCGCATGATGCGCACCGGTGGAATCCGGATGCCCTCCTGGTAGATGCTCTTGCACACCGCCGCTTCCGAACCCGGCACCATGCCGCCGACATCGGCGTGATGCGCGATGTTGGCGACGAACGC
>JANMXV010000846.1:0-4935 GCA_031381325.1 Betaproteobacteria bacterium
CGCATTGCGGGTGCCGGACTTGATGTATTTGAAAACGAACCGCGCCCGCATCCCGATTTGCTCAGCATGAACAACGTGGTATGTACGCCGCACATGGGCAGCGCCGTACGCGAACTGCGCGAGGCTATGGCCAATGTGGTGGTGGATAATATTTTGGCCATACTCGAAGGTAAACAGCCGCCCAACTGCTGGAATTAAAATATCTATAACTAATTGTTTTTAAACGATAATTATTGGGGTTACGCTATGGCTGTATTAGCAAAAGTGGTACTGACGGACTACGTGTGGGAGTCACTCGATGTCGAGAAAAAAACCCTGGCCGGTTTGGCCGAGTTGACTGCGCTGCAAACCAAAACGCCAGACCAATTCGTCGCGGAAGCGGCCGATTGCGATGCTCTGCTCAACACCTACGCCGGGCCGATTACGGCCGACACCATGTCGAAAATGCCCCGTTGCAAAATCATTGCGCGCTACGGCATCGGCGTGGACACCATCGATCTGGATGCCGCTACGGCTGCCGGCATCATCGTCACTAACAATCCGACGTACTGTATTGAAGAAGTCGCCGAACACACCATGGCGTTGCTGCTGTCGGCCGCGCGCAAGATCACTTTTTATGATCGCCAGGTGCGCGCCGGAAAATGGGAAGTGCCGCCAGGCAAACCGATCCAGCGTCTCGCGGGCAGCACCTTGGGGTTGATCGGGTTTGGCAATATCGCGCGCCAGGTCGCGATACGCGCAGCGGCCTTCGGCATGAAAGTGCTCTACGCCGACCCATTTGTGAAAGACGGCCAGTTCGACGCCCCCGGCAAAAAGATGGAACTGATGGACGTGCTCAAACAATCCGATTTTGTGTCGGTGCATCCGCCACTCACGCCGCAAACGCGCAAGAGCATCAACGACGAGGCATTTGCCGCGATGAAGCCCAACGCCGTAATCATCAACTGCGCGCGCGGCCCGGTGATCGATACCGATGCGCTGGTGCGCGCGCTGGACGCGAAAAAGATTGCCGGCGCCGCACTCGATACTACCGATCCGGAACCTTTGCCCAATCCGCATCCGCTGCGCGGCCGCGAAAACGTCATCATCAATCCGCACGCCGCTTGGTATAGCGAGCAAGCGATGGTCGGCCTGCAAGCGGGTGCGCCGGGCGAAGTGCGCCGCGTGCTCTCCGGCGAGTGGCCTATCAACGTTGTCAATAATGCCGTCAAGGGCAAGAGCCGCGCCGGTTTATAATCCACAATTGATTCAATCGCAAACGAAACCGCAGGAGATCATATGAAGCTGTGCCGCTACGGAAAAGATGGAAACGAGAAACCCGGAATGATCGACGCGCTGGGTAAGCTGCGTGACTTGTCCAAGGTCACCGGCGCGCTGGATGCCGAGGCGCTGTCGCCGCGCAATCTGGCGCGTATCGCCAAGATCAAAGCGGAAACGCTGCCGATAGTCACCGGCAACCTGCGCTTGGGTGTGCCGTTCACCGGCATCTCCAAATACGTGGCCATTGGCTTGAACTATTCGGATCATGCCGCCGAAGCCGGCATGGCGGTACCGACCGAGCCGATCATTTTCATGAAGGCCACCACCAGCATCTGCGGCCCGAACGATGACACCGTGGCGCCGCGCAATTCGACCAAGCTCGATTGGGAATGCGAACTCGCCATCGTCATCGGCACCAAGGCGCAGTACGTAAGTGAAGAAGATTCACTCAACTATGTCGCCGGCTATTGCGTGGCCAACGACGTGTCCGAGCGCGCGTTTCAGTTGCAGTCGTCGCAGTGGGACAAGGGCAAGGGCTGCGACACTTTCGGCCCCATCGGCCCGTGGCTGGTCACCAGCGATGAAGTGGCTGACCCGCAAAATCTCGACATGTGGCTCGACGTCAACGGCCAGCGCATGCAATCAGGCAATACGCGCACCATGATTTTCGGCGTGCGCAAAATCATTTCGTATTGCAGCCACTACATGACGCTACTACCCGGCGATGTCATCTGCACCGGCACGCCACCCGGCGTGGGTATGGGCAAGAAACCGAATCCGATATGGCTCAAGGCCGGCGATGTGGTGACGCTCGGTATTCAGGGCTTGGGGCAACAACAGCAAAAAATCGTAGCGCCTGCGTAATAGTTACGTAACTATTTGTGATCAACGCAGCCATCATAGGCCTGGGCTGGTGGGGCAAGAACATCGTCAATGCCGTGCAAGGCAAAAGCGAAAAAATCCGCTTTGTCCATGGCGTGAGCCATGAGCCTGATACCGTACGCGACTTTGCCAAGGAAAAGGGATTCACACTAAGCGCCAGCCTCGAAGCCGCCTTGGCCGACCCGCAAGTGCAGGCCATCGCACTGGCCACACCGCATTCCACCCATCGCAAACTTGTCGAACAAGTCGCCGCTGCCGGCAAAGCCGTGTTCTGCGAAAAGCCCTTCGCACTCAAGTTCGCCGATGCACTCGCCATGACAGAAGCCTGCAAAAAAGCGGGCGTGCCCATCGCCGTGGGTCAAAACAAACGTTTCTGGCCGTCGATGGCGGCATTGCGTGACGTTGTCGCCAGCGGTGTGCTGGGCCGCGTGCTGCACATCGAAGGCCATTACAGCAACGAGAACTCCAGCAACTTCTTCGCGCCGTGGCGCGATCTGCCCTCGGAAACGCCCGGTGCCGGCATGACAGGCACCGGCATCCATATTCTCGACGCCTTCACCAATCTCGCTGGTCCCACCGCCGAAGTCAGCGCACAGTTCATCTCCACCCGTGCGGGCCACAATCCGCTGGATACGGTGTCCGTATTGTTTCGCTTCGCCAATGGTGTGAGTGGGTTTCTCGGCGCGGTGCGCCCGTCGCCGTTTTACTGGCGCGTGCAGGTGTTCGGCGATCAGGGATCTGCGGAAGCGCTCGGCGAAACCGAATGCATCATTCGATTGTCGGGCGGCAAAATCGAGCGCAAGGAATTTCCGAAAATCGATTCGCTGCTGGTGGAGTTTGATTTGTTCGCCGACGCGGTCGCGGGCAAAGCGCCCTACCCCATTACGCCCGATGAAATGGTCAATGCCATCGGCGCATTCGAGGCGATTACTACATCCATCGAAACCGGGAAGCCGGTGAAACTTGCGGGATAAGCCCGTAGCCCGGAAGGAGCGAAGCGTATTCCGGGAGCAATCGTCCTGCATGAACGGGGCAAAATAGGCCCTTACATTTGCTAAGTGTATTGGTGATAGTGAAACGGAATCATTCTTGGATGCAATCCCGGAATACGCTACGCTCCTTCCGGGCTACGTTTGCTGGCCTGGAAATTTACGGGCTGGGAAAATGGCGGAGATACCGTCATTTTTTTGTGTGCCAAAGCCAATCGCGTAAGATGGGTTACGTAAACCCTTCACTCCGTTGAGAAAAGCTGATCCCGCACTTTGCCGCGTGCGGTTAAATCTTAGTTCATTCAATGGGTTGCATCCTCAAGCTGATCTGTCGAAAACGCGCTTTCGACAGCATGGGCAAATTGGGGACAGACTAAGTCTAATTTATGATTTTTATTTCGCGTACAAGTTAAACAAGGCGACATCCCTACGCCTTTACAAATGGGCAGCGAATCTTCAGCGTCTCCTCGATAACCTGCCCGTGCTGCATATCTTCGGTGGCGAGCATCTCGCACCCGGACGATAGAGCAGCCGCCAAGATCAAGCTGTCGTAGTAAGCGTAGCGGTACTTTTGCGCCAAGGCCAGTGCTTGCAAGATGGTGTCCGGCATAATCGGAACTATCATGCAAGCATCGCGCACTTCCGCTACGGCTTGCGCCACCACGTCATACGACAAGGCCAAATTTGCGGCTCAAAGTGTTGGCGAGTTCGCTCAAGACTTGCGTGCTGATAACCGGAAGATTTCCTTCGATGAGTGCGAGTGCCGCAGCCTGCTTTTCCGGTTCGTCGCCGGAATAAAGATACACCACGATATTGGTGTCGAGGAATGTCTTACCGCTCATTGCCGGCATCGCGGTTGAATTGATAGCCGCGCGTGGAGAGGGTCGTCGCCTTGAACAAGACCTTGCGCCCAATGGCGTTGCTCGCGGCGCTGCTCACGGCTTCCAGTAAGATCACTCTTACTTCCTTGCCGTTCCAGCCTTGGTGCTCGCGGGGTAAGTCCACCACGCCGTCGTGCGCTTTGCTGACAAATTCGATTGCTTGCATAGTCAATCTCCCTATCAAATGGATCATTCTAGAGACTCGCCCGGCGCTGTGCAAATTTAAAACCGTCCCTGGTCTTCTCCTACTTTCAGTTTCTCCGGCGCAACGGGATCGTCGCCGCGCGCGTGCGCTCAATCTATCATCGCACCCGACGCCTTGATGATGGGCAGCCAGCTTGCGATATCGGCCTTGTTGAGTTCGGCGAATTCCGGCGGGGCGCGATAGGTTGCCGGCGTGCCGATCTTCGCGTAGCGCTCGCGCACCTCGGGCCTGACGAGGCCGCGTCTGAGTTCTTCGGTCAGCCGCGCCACGATCTCCTTCGGCATATTGCCCGGGCCGCACACACCCTGCCACAGTATCGATTCGACTTCGGGGAAGCCCGCTTCACGCGCGGTTGGCACGTTGGGCAGTTCCGCAAGCCGCTTGGGGCTGGTGACGGCGAGCAGCTTGAGTCGCGGACCGACATTGACTGTCGCCGGCAGAGCGAACAGCAGTTGCGTCTCGCCGGCGACGAGTTCGGTCACACCCGATCCCTTGTACGGCACATGCGTCATGCCCAGCGCCGCGGCCTGGTTGAAGCGCTCGGCGAGCAGATGCGCGCTGCCGCGACGCCGGGAGAAGCGTAGTAGACCTTGCCGGCATTCGCCTTCGCCCATGCCGCGAACTCCCTGAGCGAATTGGGCGGGATTGAAACCGGAGCCGCGGCGACCAGGTAAGACTCCACAACCTGGCCGATCGCGGTGAAGTCCTTGAGCGGATC
>JANMXV010000887.1:0-4317 GCA_031381325.1 Betaproteobacteria bacterium
CCTGGCGATGTACCAGACGCTCGCGCCAGTCCAGACCCTGCCAGTCCAGGCCCTGGCTCTGGTCGACAGAGAAGAGGCGCAGGAACACCTGCACCTGGGCATCAGCTACGCCAGAAGCACCCGCGACCCGCTGGCCAGAGCGATTGCCGAAGAGTGCCTGAGCGGACTGGACGTGGTGATGTAGGAAAGTGTGATGTAGGAAAGTGTGATGTAGGAAAGTGTGATGTAGGAAAGTGTGATGTAGGAAAGTGGTCGAGTTGGGCGCACTGGGTGGTGCCCTCACCCCTTGCTGTGCAAGGCCTTTTCCCAGAGGGAGAGGGGTGAACGGCCAGGGCGGGTGGTTGATTGGAACGCACTCGGACGTCCCCTCTCCCCCTCGCTGCGCGAGGCCCCTCTCCCGCCGGGGGCGAGGGGTAAAGGCCAAGGCTTTGCGGTGAAAACTGGTCGTCAGAGTAAACTGGCAGCCCTGAACAATCACCACCGCACCGCATATTTACACCCAGCCGGGTCGTTACACGGTTGCGGTCAAGGTGATCGACATTTTCGGTAACGATACGATGACGCTGGTGCCGGTGAATGTGGGATAAGTAATTGAGAAATTGTAAAACCACGTCGGAGACAATTGAAACACTTCCTTGCTTTTGCTGAGTTTTTTTGATCTTTAGAAGGACGTTAATTGTATGTATAGATATTCGTATGCGTCGGAAAAATTTAGTAGAGCAATTTATTCTCTAGCAACTGGTAGAGCAGATGTTAGAAAACGTTTGTTGTCGGTGTTTGGGGATGACCTTCTTTTGATTACTATTGAGCACTTGCCCGAAAAGTTACGTCAAGAATATCAATGGATTGTTAAGCAAGTTACAAAGTTACGAGGAAAAATACAAGGGTTATAACGAGTACTTTAAGACTCCAGAGGGTAAATATGATCACTTGCTCCCAACAAGAGTTGAGGCAACATTACATCGAATAAAAAATGAAACTGGTGTAAAAATTGCACAAAAAATATTTCATATTTGGTCTGTGCTGGACGAAGATAGTAGAGTTTAAAAAAAATCAAAGAGTGGACTTCAGCGATGTATTGGATTGCCATCACCAAATCGTGAAGATATCTGTTCAGCAACTTTCACTTCACCCGAAAACGCGAGACAATGATATTGGGAGGGTATGATCATGGCTACCGACATCACGACAGACCTTGCTTCGTTACGTTTCGAGGGAAAACGATTTGAAAGCCATGCGCTTGACGTCGAATGCACACAAGAGCTAATTGCCTATCGCAACCTGATCACCGAATGCGCGAAGGAACTTTGGCGTCGTAAAAATCCGAATCGTGTCCGGCTTCCCAGGGGATTCGAGGAAGGGTTTCGGGTCCAATTTAATCGACTGGACGATGGCTCCGCAGTCGTTCCGCTGCAAAGAGTCCGCGTGGACGATCAGAGCGAACTGGATTGGGGCAACCTGGACGAATTCGACGAGGCCGCCGATTTGATCGACGCGGCCATCGCCGCCGCGAACGATGATAAGTTGTTGCCGGATGCGCTTCCCTCAAATGTTATTCCCCTGTTTAAGGATTTTGGAAAATCGCTTCTGGCCGACGAGGTGCTATTCACCCATTCACGCCATGGGTCCACCGAGGCGGCCTATACCGCCAAAGCCCGCAAGCGGTTGACCGAGTGGGTGGGGCCGGCTTACGCGGATGTGGTGGACGTCATTGGCGAGGTTCGTATGGCCACCGTGGGGCCAGGGACCTTCTCACTGCAGCTTGAGGGTACGCAACCCTTGGTCAGCGGGCGCTTTAGCCTTGAGCAGGAAGCGGAAGTGCTTGAAGCGCTGCGCAATCACCGATCTCTGCGTCTTCGCGTTCAAGGCGTAGCCGAGTTTGCGACCAGTGACCGGCAAATCAAGAAATTCTCTCGCGTGGATAAGTTGGCGCCTGCGGCGTTGACAGAACAGGGTTTCGATGAAACAGCGATTCCAATTTGGGAACAACTGGCTGCGATTGGCGAGTCAGCACCCAAAGGAACTTGGGACGGCGTACCAAACGATTTGTCGACACGCATCGACGAGATCGTTTATCAGCGTGGCCCGGAATCCAAATGAAGGTAGTCTTTGCGGATATGCCTCAAGTCCCGCGCCCCACGAACCGCAATAACGCCGTAGCACAAACGGCAAGCCGCTTTCGTATCCGGGCATGCTCGCGTATTTCGGCAGCTTCAATTCTTTCTCGACCAGATCCCAGCACTTGCCTTGCTGCGCTTCGGCTCTGACTGTGGCGAATATATCCTGCATGAGGCCCAGCAGATTCTGCATGTCCTTCTTGGTGCCGAGTCGTTTGCCCACACCGCGGTGGTGAGTGGCCGGTGTGCTTCGAGTTTGTAGGATGAGGCTTGCGTGTTATACAATGTCTGACAATTTTTTTGGAGCATACCCATGCTAGCGCTACGACTGGAAAAAGAACTCGAAGAGCGCATTGCCAAGATTGCCGCTGCAAAAGGCAGCAACAAGAGCGCGGTCGTGCGTGATGCGGTGATTCGTTACCTGGAAGATCAGGAAGATGCGGTGCTTGCGCAGCGCGCGCGCGAAGTGAACGCAAAATCGGGCGGCAAGGCCAAGTCCATCGCCGAGGTCAGGAAGGCGCTTGGCCTGGACGGTTGAAATCTCGGCGTTCGCGCAAAAGCAGTTGGGCAAGCTCGACAAGCCGGTCGCGGCGCGCATTCTTGATTGGCTCGACGACCGGATTGAAGATTGCAAGAACCCGCGGCACTTTGGCGAGCCGCTGACCGGAGAACTGTCCGGTCTGTGGCGTTATCGCGTCGGTGATTTCCGCGTGATTTGCGAAATTCGCGACAGCCAGCTCACTGTGCTGGCTTTGTCGATCGGACATCGCAGGGAAATCTATCGCAAGCGGTAGCCGTTCATCGGCTGCCGCTGGCGTAGATCAGGTCCCCCGCCCCCACAACCCGCAATACCGCCGCAGCACAAACGGCAAGCCCGCTTCATACCCCGGCCAGCTCGCGTATTTCGGCAGCTTCAATTCTTTCTCGACCGGGTCCCAGCACTTGCCTTGTTGTGCTTCTGCCTTGACTGCGGCTGAGGCGTCCTGCATTAGCGCGAGTTGGTTCTGCACGTCCTGCTTGGTGCCAAGCCGTCCGCCGACGCCGGGATGGCCGGGGATCAACCGTTCCCAATCCATCGCGTGCAGTTTTTGCAGAAAGTCTTCCCATTCCAGCGGATAGGAGTCGATCATGCCGCGTCCGGGAAACTGTCCCACCGGAACGGTATCGACGGTGAAGATGATTTTCTCCTAGGGCAGCCGGATCACCGCGGTGGTGTCGCCGTGATTGAGGCCCATGTAAATCATCTCGACCTTGGTGCCGCCGAGCGTGACAGTTTTGGTTTTGTCGAAGGTTTCGTCGGGCACTACCGTGTGCGGGTCTTTCAATTGTACGAGACGCTCTTTCGTGCGTTTGTGCGCAATGAATTTAGCGCCCGCATCCTTGAACGGTTTGCCGCCGGCAATGTGGTCGAAGTGATGATGGCTGTAGAGCACGTACTTGATCGGCTTGTCGGTGATCTTGCGGATTTCTTCGAGATAGGTTTGCACCGCTTGCGGACGCCCGTAACCGATGGGGTCGGTGACGATCACGCCGGCGGGCGTGACAATGAACATCGACAGCGAGTTCTGGTAGCGGAAGGTGTAGACACCGTCGGTGCCGGTTACCTTGGTAGTTTCGTACATCGGCTTTTGTTGGGCGTGAGCGGGTAAAACGTGCAACGTTGCTGCGATGATGATGATGATGCCGGCGACAACGGGAACGAGGCGTGACATGGGAACTCCTTTCCTTGGTGGTATGCGTGATTCAAAAATATTCAATTAAAACAAATAGTTAGGTAAATATCTCGCATGCAGTGATGCGCTACTCTATACGAATATTCGCGTCCTGGTACGGCACGTGTACCAGGTTGATAGCTGCCATCGATTTGAACATCTCGCTCGCCGGATGATTGCCCGAGCCTACGCCGCCGGAGCCGTAGCTCAGTTTGCGGGGGTTCGCTTTGGCTACCTGCATCAGTTCTTTCAGTCGGGATATTTTTGCGCGTGCAGCGGTGTTGCGAACGTGGCTGCCGCGGCTATCATCACTTTCAGGAATCGATTGTGCGTCATCGTTGCCTCCGCTGCCTATGACCCTAAAAACGGCAATTCAGCCACAGAGGACACAGAGGAACACAGAGAGATCAAGGGGTTGCAACAACTTCAACACCTCACCATTTTGGTGACACCGACAAACGACTTATGTTGTTGATTTTCCTCTGTGA
>JANMXV010000854.1:0-5116 GCA_031381325.1 Betaproteobacteria bacterium
CGGCCATGCAGCGGACAGTCGAAAGCGGCGCTTTGCTTGCTTTCTCCTGCCGCTGCACGGCCATCGTTAGGCATCTACGGGAGCAGTAATTGTAGGTTGGGGTGACGAAGGAACCCCAACATCAGACACATAGCGCATTGACGATGCGCGGCACAGGCGGCTGCTGTGTGTTGGGGTTCGCAGGCTCACCCCAACCTACAAAATCACAATCGCGGCTCCCGGCAAGCCGCGCCCGCGACATTGTTCTCTTCCGCCACTCCAAACAACAGGCGCGCGCCGCATTTCGATCCGAACATGCGCGCCTGGCTGTGCCCCACGTCGATCACTTCATAGTTTTGCCGATTGAGGATCATCGCCGTTTTCGCCAGATAGCGTTCATAACGGATGTAGTTTCTGCCGCGCTCCAGGCGGTGACTGCCTCCAGCCTGCGCGCCGCAGGATTTATCCAACTGAACATGATTGGGATCGCTATCGGCGCCGCCCAGCAGCACCGCCACCTCGCGCTCTGCGTAGCGTTGGTATAGCGCCTGCGCGGACAAACCGCCGGCGTAGGGCGGCAGCTTGTCCATGCCATAGCGGTAGTCATCGTAATTCGGGCACCGGTTCAGGTCGTACGGCGCAAACCCCGCGCCATTTGCAGTGGGCCGCTCATTGGTGAAATACAGAAACGACGACGGATTGGCAATGAGGTAGCGCAGGCGGATACCGCCCGCGCGCAAAGTTTCGTCGACGGCGTTCAGCACCGCATAGCGATGCACCAGTTGCCCGCCACCGGAATGTCCGGCGAGCACAACGCTTTCCAGCAGCGGAAACCTAGCGCGGTCCGCGAGCACAGCAAGCACGTCATCTATCGGCTGAAACGAACTCAAGGCGCGCGGCCAGTTCATGGCATCCGCGCCGTGATTCCAGCGGCTGCCCTGCCATAACGGCAAGTCATTCACAGGATGACGCTTCACATCCGCCGGGTTGAAAAAATTAGGCGCAAGCAAGAGCGTTTCATCCGCCTTGCCACTCGCGCGCAGCAGCTTCTCCGCAGCCGCGTAATAAGCGTCACCGTTGCGACCCATGCCGTGAAACACCAGCACCGCCGCACTCACCTTACTCATCTCGCCCTGCCACAGCTTGTTGCTGTAAATCGCAAACGGATAGCGATTGCCGGCAGCGCCGAGTTCGATGCGTTGCCATTGCAAAGCAGCGGCGCCCGCCGACTGCGCCGGGACGCAAACGGCACCCAGTAAGAGCAGGGCTGCACACGGGACTCTAAACAAAATATTTATATAAAACATATAGTTATTGAACATCATCGGTTCGCGATTGCATTGATGGTTTTACGGTGCCGTTTTAACGCCCGCTGACGCAATAATCGGCTTCCAACGTGCGATTTCGTTTTTTAACATCTCCTGAAACTGCACCGGCGTTGAAGTCTGTATCGTTACGCCCGCGAGTTCTAGTCTCGATTTGAGAGCCGCATCCGCGAGCGCGCGCTGGGTGAGCGTATCGATGCGCGCCACCAACGCACGCGGCGTGGTTCCCGGCGCGAACATGCCGAACCACGCGACATAGTCGTAACCGGGCAGTCCGCTTTCCGCGATGGTTGGCGTGTCGGGCAATGCTTGCGCGCGCATCAGGCTTGAAACGCCAAGCGTGCGCAGGCGGGCGGTTTTCACATGCGGCAGCGCGCCCGGCATGGTGGCGATCATGAAACCGATCTGTCCGGCGATCACATCCCCCAGCGCCGGGCCGGCGCCCTTGTACGGCACGTGGTTCAGGCGTATGCCTGCGAGCGAACGAAACAACTCCACCGCAAGATGCGACGAACTGCCGACGCCGCCGCTGCCGAACGTAACCTCGCCCGGCTTTTGTTTGGCGAGCGCAATCAGCTCCTGCGCATTACGCGGCAGGTACGAGGGATGCACCACCATCAGGTTGGGCGTGAACCCTATGAACGTGACTGCCGCGAGATCGCGCAGTGTGTCGTACGGCAGTTTCTCGCGCAGCGCGGGCTCGTAGGCAATGCCCGCGCTGTGCAGCATCTGCGTATAGCCGTCGCCCTGCGCCTTGGCGACGATGTCGGTGCCGATCAAGCCACCGCTGCCGCCGCGATTATCGACGACATGCTGCGCGCGCGTTGTTTCAGTAAGACGAGCACCGAGCAGGCGCGCGATGACATCAGCCGTGCCGCCGGGCGCGAACGGCACGATGAGGCGCACCGGGCGCGAGGGGAACGCTTCGGTTTGCGCGTAGGCGTGTCGCGAAATCACAACGCCGCCCAGCACGAGACGAACGCAGGCAATCCCCTTTACAATGCGGCTCACAAATTTCCCCCAACAACACAAACCCATGGAGCAACCCAGGCAATGGCAACAAAAAAAACCAGCGCGGCTAAATCGCCGCACCAACCCGATCCCAATCGCGTATTCAAAGGCGGCATACCCACCACGCTCGGCATGCGCCTGGTCTCGCTCACCAGGAAAAAAGTCGTCGCGGAAATGCCGGTGACCGACCAGCACCGCAACTGGAACGGCCGCGTGAATGGCGGCGCCATCATGGCGCTGGCGGATGCCACTGGTGCGGCAGGCGCAGTCGCCAACATGCCGCCGAATCATCGCGGCGGCACGCTGGAATCCAAAACCAATTTCTTCGCCGCCGGCGTCGGCCCGGTGATACGTGCCGTAGCGATACCGCTGCACATCGGCCGCACCACATCCGTATGGCAAACCACCATTACCAACAGCGGTGACGGCAGCCGCGTGGCGATCGTGACGCAGACGCAGATGTGTTTGCCGGCGAGGCAGGTGCCTGCGAAGGAAGACGAATAGAGCGACAAGCTGCACTAAAAGCGTCACCGCAAAGGCGCAAAGACGCAGAGAACTACCGCAAAGGAAAACCTTCGCTTGCATATCTTTGCGTAAGCTTTGCGCCTTCGCGTCCTTGCGGTAGATGTTGACTGACTCGATCTGAATTAACTAACCGCCGGCCAAATCCGCTGCGCCAAATTAGGCGAACCCGGCGCATGCACCAGCTTGCGCACCACGTCGTCGGTCCACTGCTCCATTTTCGGATTGGCCTTCTCGTGCTCGACAAAACTGCCGTCGCGCGCGCGGGTCGAGGTGAATTCGTAGAGGATCATGTGCTTGGCCCAGCCCGACACGGATGCATATTTGCGCACGCGCACGCAACCCGGCAGCTTCTCCATCGAAGGCATGCGCCACTGCGCGTACCAGGCGGCGAGTTCGTCTTCATCCTGACCGGGGCCGGCGTTAAAGCTGCCGAGTTGTATGCCGGGCGCGGCGCCTAACTCCGGCGGCGACTTCACCGAGGGGCCGTGGATGCGCGCTTCTTCGGTGGCGATGTTCGAGCGCTCGCCGATGCGCATGGCGAGCATTTTTTTGTCGCTGTCGGAAAGTTTTTCGCGCATTTGCGCCGGCGTCGGATCGACGAACACATGCGCATCTTTCGCGCCGAACAACAAAATGTAGCGGTCGCCTGCGGGAATAGACGAGTCGATGACATGGCTCAAGCGATTCGGCGCGCCGGTCATCTTGACGTTGGTCTCCGACGCATAATGCGCGCCCCATAGATAACCCGGCTGCTTGAGCATGTTCGGAAGATAATGGCCATGCAGCCATTTAAGATAATCTTCGCGTCCTTGTTGCGGCAGGTTGTACCAGGTCATCCAGATGCCACGATCTTCGCTATTCACATTAGCTCCCCGAGTTGATTTGCGCATGGATTATACGGCTACAATTGCGGCAGAGGTCTAACCGGAGAATCCTTTGAAACTTTCGATCAAGCTACTGGGCGCGGCGATGGCATGCGGTGTAACGCTGGCGCACGCACAGGGTTTTGCTGGCGTTGGCGGGCGCCCCATACGCATTATCGTCCCCGTGGCGCCAGGCGGACCATCCGATACCGCCGTGCGCATTCTGGTGCCGAAACTGAGCGAAGGTCTGCGCCAGTCGCTGGTGGTGGACAACCGCCCCAGCAACAACGGCGTCGCCGGCACCGAGATCGCCGCACGCGCGAACCCCGACGGACTCACGCTTAACATCGGCAACAGCGGCACGCACGCGATCAACCCCAGTCTCTACAAAAACCTGCCTTATGATCCGGTGCGCGATTTTCTGCCGATTGTGCAAATTGTCACCAGCGGCATGGTGCTGGTGGCGACGACGAAACTTCCCGTGAATTCGTTCAAGGAATTTGTCGCGCTGGCGAAAAAAGATCCGGGCAAACTCAACATGGCGGTGGCCGGCGCCACCGGCGAACTCGCGGGCGAGGCGATGATGTCGATGAGCGGCATCCGCCTGAACAACGTGCGCTACAAAGGCAGTTCACCCGCCGAAATCGCCATGCTGTCCGGAGAATCCGACGCCAGCATGCTGACACCGCTCGCCAGCATGCAGCACATTGCTTCGGGCCGCCTCAAGGCGCTGGGCATCACCAGCGCCAAACGCTCGCCGCTGCTGCCCAACGTGGCCACACTTTCTGAACTCGGTGTGACCGGTTACGACTTCCAGATTTGGCACGGCTTGTTCGCGCCGGTAAAAACGCCGGAGTCGGTGATACGTAATGTACACAGGGCCGCAATCCAGGCGCTCGACGCTGCCGAAGTAAAGGAGCGTTTCACCACGCTGGGCTTCACCATTATCGGCAACACGCCGCGCGAATTCGCCGCGGTGGTGCAAAGCGAATTGGCGAAATTCCGAAAAGTGGTGGCGGATGCAGGAATTAAGCTGGAGTAACGTGAATAATCGCGCACGCGTCGCTGCCGCAAATGCCGAAATAACCGGGGTGCAGTTACACCACCGGTTTAACGTACTGCGGCAACGGCTGCAATCCAATCAAACCGTCGTTCGGCGGTGCCGTGCGCGCCACATTCATCAGCATCGCGATCATCGCGTAGTAGCCCACCACGCCCACCAGATCAACCACGCTTTCCTCGCCAAACTGCTTGACGGTGCGCGCGTACGTCGTATCCGATACGCTGCGATTCTTGAGCAACTCATTGACGAAATCGTAAACGATGGCTTCGTCTTTTTTCATTTTCTCGGGACGGCGGCACTCGGACAGCGCGTCGATGGTGTCCTGCGTCAGGCCGCCGCGCAGCGCGTGC
>JANMXV010000003.1:0-2017 GCA_031381325.1 Betaproteobacteria bacterium
GTGATCGCGCGTTATCCGGGCATTGCCGCCGGCATTAAAGGGTTGCGTGAAGCGGGCTTCGGCATACTGGTGCGCGACGCGTCGCTGGGCGGGCGCTATCCGGTGATGAACGTGACCTTGCTGCATCCGAAAGACCAGGGCGTTTTTGCCAGCTTTGGTGCGCACCCGCGTTTTCAGGTGGCGCTGGAACGCGCGCTCACCGAGTTGTTGCAAGGCCGCGCGCTGGATGCGCTGGAGAGTTTTCCCGAGCCGGGCTTCGACATGGATGAAATTTCCATGGCGTCGAATCTGGAAATTCATTTCGTAGATTCGAGTGGCGTGATTAGTTGGAATTTTCTGGGAGACAAACCGGATTTTCCGTTCGCCGACTGGAATTTCAGCACCACTACCGCTGAAGACTATGCGTGGCTGTGCGATTGCATCAAGGCCGAAGGCAAAGATATTTACGTCGCGGATTTCACGGAGCAGGGCGCTTACAGTTGCCGCATTCTGGTGCCTGGGATGTCCGAGATTTATCCGGTGGAAGATCTGGCGTGGGAAAACAACAGTGTCGGCAACCAGATACGCCCGGCGCTGGTCAGGCTGCCCGCACTTAGCGATGCCGAATCGAAGGCGTTGCTGGCCGATTTACAAACCCTCAACCTGAACGACGAAAGACCGCTGTGGGAAATCCTCGGTCTGGCGATCCCGGTGGATACCGTGTGGAAAGAACTGCGCATCGGCGAACTCAAGACCCTGCTGGCGCTGGCTATAGGCGACGAAGACGCGACACGCGAAGGCTGCGACTGGATCCATCACTTCCAGGAAATGAAGCCGGCGCGCCGGCTGGTCTATCGCTGCATTGAAAGCCTGATGAATCTGGATAAGGTAGCCGATTACCGCCGCTCACTGGATTTGCTCTACGGCAACGAAACCGTGCGTCAGGCGCAAGCCCTGCTGGATCGCAGCGAGAAATTTTTCGGTCTGGAAACGCTGGGGGCGGATATGGAAGGCAGTGCCATGCACCGGACGCTGCTGGCGGCTTATGACAAGTTGTTTGCGGTGGCGGCAGTTTGACTCTGGTTCGTAGCGCGGAAGGAGCGCAGCGCATTCCGGGAATCGTAATCTCGAATTACACTTCGTTTCATCCGGGCTACGCCTTCCGTAATCGTCCGGGTTTACGAAGCTGAATACATAAGGAGTAAGCATGCGATTTCCCTGCACCCCTTTGGCCGTGCTGCTGCTGGCAGCTACCGGCAACGCTGCCTTTTGCGCCGATGTGTGGCCGTCGCGCTCGATCCGTTTTATCGTGCCCTATCCGCCCGGCGGCCCGACAGACCTCATGGCGCGTTCGATGTCGGGACGGCTCTCCGAAGCGCTGGGCCAGACGGTGGTGGTCGACAATCGTGCGGGTGCGGGCGGCAATGTGGGGGCCGAAATTGCATCCAAGTCGCCGCCCGACGGCTACACGCTGCTGATGGGCGCTATCAGCACCCACAGCATCAACGCAAGTCTTTACAGCAAGTTGCCGTTCGACCCGGTGAAAGATTTCGCGCCGATCACCCAGGCTTCGATCATTCCACTGGTGATCAACGCACACCCGTCGCTGCCGGTGGTAAACGTGAAAGACCTCATTGCGCTGGCGAAGAAGAATCCGGGGCAGTTGTCCTATGCCTCTTCCGGCAACGGCGGCGGCACGCACCTTGCCGGCGAGCTTTTCAAGATGATGACCGGCGCCAATCTGCAACACGTGCCATACAAAGGCCTCAACCCGGCCACCATCGATGTCATCGGCGGCAATATTCCACTGGTGTTCAATGATCTCACCACCGCGATACAGCCGTACAAAGCCGGGCGCATCAAGATGCTCGGCGTCTCCACCGCAAAGCGCGTGCCGCAGATTCCCGAGGTTGCCACTATCGCCGAAACGGTGCCCGGTTACGAAGCGCACACCTGGTTTGGCGTGCTGGCGCCGGCGGGTACGCCGCAACCCATCGTCGAGCGGCTGAGCCGCGAGTCGATGAAGATTCTGCAAAGC
>JANMXV010000033.1:0-7651 GCA_031381325.1 Betaproteobacteria bacterium
CAAAAAACACGGCGGCGAAATCGCCACCGCCTGCGGACGCCGCATCATGCGTTTTTATTTTGAAACCGCCATCCAGCTCAAGCACCGCAGCTCCTACCAAGTCGAGCGAGCGTGGTTCGATAAAATGCTCCTCGATCATGCTGCGGAAAGTGGCGCGGAAATCCGACAACTGGAAAGTACGCGTCGGCACCCGGTCGGTCTCAAAAATCCTGCACAGCGGTTGCAGCATCAGGACGAACACGGCGCACGCTGCCGCGCACAGCAGCATCGTGGCGCGCCAACCCATCGATTCCGTCAGTTGCGGCGCGAACACTCCGGCCACAAGCAGGCCGGCCGGCACCGCCGTCTGCTTGATGGAGAACACCAGAGGCAAGTAACGCAGCGACGAGCAGCGGGCAAGCAGATGCGAGCTGGCCGGTGTCGACACGGCCCCGCCGCCACCGGCAATGACTGCGGACAAGACGAGCGCCAGCGGTGTTCCGAGTGTCGCTAATGCGGTGCCGGCAGCCACCAGGACGAGCGCCACCTGGCTCATGCGCAAGGCGCCATAGCGCACGATGAAGCTGCCGCAACCGAGCTGCACGACGAGAGAAGCTAGAGCCGTAACGCCGAAATAGACGCCGATCCATGCTGGAGCGATGCGCAGATCCGCGATGATCGCAGGCGCGATCACTGCGGGCAGCGAGCGGCCGAGCGCGATGAAGGTTTGCTGCAGGAACATCGCCCCGAGAGCGAGCATGAGATGGTTCACGAGGCGCAGGACTTCCTGAGTGTCATCGGCGGTGGTAACGCGCTCCGGAGAAACGAGGTTCTCCGACAGACTTTATTTTCAATGCAACTGCCGTGTTATCGCACTGATATCCGCAACCGACTGAAGAGTTCTAATGGCAGCGAACGCGGCTTCCGCGCTGGCGCTTGAAATACGTGGCGCCTGTCTGGCGCAATCCATGAACTTCGAATGCAACTCATCCCACGTCAGTTCGCGCGAGGGGGAGCCGGGCGGCACATCGATGCGTATTTGATCTTTGCGCCCGTCTTTGAGCAATACCTCCACTTCAACAAAGCCACGGCTGCCCGAACTGCGTTTGTCGAAGTGTGGATCGTCGCCACGGCTGGTGTCGGTTTCGTGCGCGTCGATGTGTTCGTAGAGCGACGCAATTTGCGGGCGGCGCACGGCTTCGTCGCTGAACGACCACAACGAAAATTTTCCATCGAGCACGCCGGCGGCGATGGAATAGGGCAAACTGAATTTGCCTTCGAGTCCGGTCACCGGACGCGGATAGGTGAGCACATGCATGCCGCCGGGCGGCATTCTGCAAATCACTTTGTCGATGGAGGCCGCGTCAAAGCCCAGCCGCTCGCGCAAGGTCAACACGCCGTCGATAGCGCGATGCGTGGCGTAACAGCAGGGGAATTTTTTCACCGCAATGCCGGGGCTGCTGATGACAAAGGGTTTGCCGAGACCGTTTGCCGTGACTTCAGGATCGGAATCCGCCGTACCATAGGTTGAGTAGAAGCCCGCTTTCGCTTCCATGATGTCGTCCGCCGCGGTAAAGCCTGCCATCGCCAATCGCACCGCCGTCAGTGCGCTGCGCGCGGCGAGCCCGCTGTGCAGCGGTTTGGTCATAGTGCCGAAGTTGCGTCTGAGGCCGCTAGCCATCGATCCGGCAATGCCGAACGCCTGCTGAATGGCGGGCGCATCCAGACAATGCAGTTTGGCGAGCGCCGCCAAGCCGGAAAACAACGCCAGCGTGCCGGTGGCGTGAAAGCCGCGCTGGTAATGATCGTTGGTCATGCCCAGCCCGATTTTGCCGCCGACCTCAACGCCGATAATGTAGGCCTCGATAAATTCCTTGCCGCTCATCGGCTTGCCGTTGATGCTCGCGAGCAGCGCCGCGACGATGACCACACTCGGATGCGCGGGCATCATCGACAGCACGTCGTCGTAATCCAGCGAATGACCATAGGTGCCATTGATGAGCGCCGCAGTTTCGGGCGACGCCGTGCGCCCCGTGCCTAGTATGGGTGAGGCGCCGGATTCGCGTGCGCTTTCGAGGTAGCGCTGCAACGGCTCCGCCACTTCCGAACTCACACCGGCGAGGATTACCGCAAAGGTATCGGCGATTACTTTAATCGCTTTTTCGGCGCTGCCGGCGGGAAAATCAGCGGCCTTGGTGTTGACGATAAATTCCGCGATGGTTGCTGTGGCGCCCATGATTGCTCTTTCCACGATGTGATGGCTTGCTGGATACTGCGTTCAGTTAGGAATATACACAAGAAAAAGTTGAGTCATCCGTGTCACGTCGATTTTGATCAGGCTTTCGTGCGGGGCACAGACCCATCCTGTCATTCTGGCATGCGCCATAATGACGGGAAAAAGGAACGTAGGATGGCGGTGAGCACAGCGAACCGCATCAAGCGGGGTCCCGGCCGCGCAGGGTGCGCCACTCGACCGATGCGGTTCCTTCGTCACCGGCATCCTACGGGCGTCGCTACAGATAATGCCGTTCGAGTTTGCCGCTGATTTACAACGGCGCGTGGTATTGATACATTCACACCATGACTACGACAAACGGCTGGGGACTCATAGGCACCGGCAGAATTGCGGAAGATCGCATTCTGCCCGGCATCAATTCATACGCGGGCAACAAGCTCATCGGCGTGGTGAGCCGCGATCAGGCGCGGGCGAGTGATTTCGCCAAACGCTTTGGCGCGCAGCATGCTTACACGAATTACGACGACTTGTTGCGCAATCCCGCTGTGACGGTGGTGGCGATCCACACGCCGAATTCATTGCATGCCGGGCAGGCGATCGCAGCGGCGCGCGCGGGCAAGCATGTGTTTTGCGACAAACCGATGGCGACTTCAGTGGCGGACGCCGAACGCATCGTGCGCGAATGCGAAACAGCCGGCGTGAAACTCGGTGTGAATTTTCACAACCGCTTCATGCCGTGTTTTATCGAGACCAAACGCATTGTCGATAGCGGCGAAATCGGCGCCGTGATGATGGTGCAACTGGAAGCGAGCGCCGGCCCCGCCGCCGCAAGCGTGTCGGCGAGCTGGCGCGGCGATCCGGCGATGGCGGGCTTGGGCACGTCGATGAACGTGGGCGTGCATGTGTATGATATTTTGCGCTACATTTTGTCATCGGAGATTGTGCAGGTGACGGCCCTGTTCGATGCGGCGCCCGGCGTGATGGAGCGTACGTCGCTGGCGACTTTCAAGTTTGCCAGTGGCGCGATGGCGCAGGTCAACGTTAATCAAACCACGCCGAACCCGCACAATGACTTTGTGATTTACGGAACCAAAGGCCGTATCACCGGCAGAGCGCTGACGCGCAGCCGCGCCGGCGGCGAGTTGCAGGTGATCACCAACGACGGCGCATCGCGCAGCACCGTGTTTCCGGCGATTAACGCCCACGCAGCGAGCGTGGTGGGGTTCAGTCAGGCGCTGATGGAAGGGCGCGCGCCGAGCCCGTCAGGCGTCGATGGGCTGCGCAGCGTGCAGTTGACCGACGCGCTGGGCAAGTCGGCATGGGAAGGTGTGCATGTGAGGCTTGCGGGGTAGCGCGGTACGAGTTACCGGTGCCTACTCCCGCACCAGCCAATTTACTTTGACGCCGCCCGCGCTTTTGACATTCAGCACGGACCACATCCAGCGCAGCAGGGTGCGCATTTCGGTGTCGAATTTCCACGGCGGATTGACGATGATCATGCCGCTGCCGGGCATGGTGGAGGCGTCTTCCGGCAATATCGACAACTCGAATTGCAAAACGTTGCGAATGCCGGTGGTTTCAATCGCACGCTCGAAGCCGCGTATCACGCCGGCGCCCATCATCGGGTACCAGATTGCGTAAGTGCCGGTGGCCCAGCGGGTGTGTGCGTCCTGCAGCGCGGCCGCCAGGCGCGCAAATTCGCGTGCGCGGTCGAATGACGAATCGATCAATACCAGTCCGCGCCGCTCCTTGGGCGGCAGGTGGGCCTTGAGCGCCTGATAGCCGTCCATCAATTGCACGTTCACCCGGCGGTCGCGCGCGAACAGCTCGTGCAGTTCCGCACAGTCCGTCTTGTTCAGTTCGCTGAGCGCAATGCGGTCGATGGGCCGGATCATGCGTCGCGCGATGCGCGGCGAGCCGGGGTAGTAACGCAGGTGGCCGTCGGTATTTTCCTGGCGCACGGCATCGAGAAAGGGTTTCATCGCCGCCGGTGCGTCTTTGCTGTCCCATAGTTTTTTGATGCCGCTTTCGAACTCGCGGCCTTTTTGCGCCCATGGGTGCGACAGGTCATACAGACCGGTACCCGCATGGGTGTCGAGATAAAAGTACGGCTTGTCTTTCTGATTCAGCGCAAACAGCAGCCGCGTGAGCAGCACATGCTTGAACACATCAGCGAAACTGCCGGCGTGGAACAGGTGGCGGTAGGAGAGCATTGTTTTTTTGGGCGTGAAGTCGTGAAGGAGTAAAAGGGTGAAGGAGGTACCCCATTCACACTTTCACTCCTTCACCCATTCACGGCTGTTCAGAGTTTGTCATACTTCGTAGACTTGCCACGAGATTTTTCCACCGGATACTTCAAGGCGTTAAGATCCAGTTTCTTTTCGGCTGCCGCGGCCAGATCGATATTGAGCTTATCGGCGAGCCGCAGCAGGAACAGCAGCACATCCGCGCACTCCAGGGCAACTTCATCGCGTGTGGCGGGGGGCAGGTTGGCGGCCTCTTCGAACGTCAGCCACTGAAAGTGTTCTACCAACTCTCCAGCTTCGCCGGCGAGCGCCATGGCGAGATTTTTCGGGTTGTGAAACTGATCCCAGTCGCGTTCCGCAACGAATGCGACGAGGCGTTCGCGCAGGTGTTCCAGACTGTCAGGTGTGCGGGTCATCGCATGGCTCGCGTCAGGCGTTATATATGTAGAGAGGCTCGCATTCTATCCTGTACGTTGAGAGCGTTACCGCGTGCGGTATAATATATCAATAAAAACAACTAGTTACGGTATTGTGGAGAACTGGGTATGCAATCCAGACACGCGCTGTTGCTGAAAGCGATCGCATTCGCGGCGGAAAAACACCGCCATCAGCGGCGCAAAGATCCGCAGGCCTCACCGTACATCAATCATCCCATCGATTTGGCTAATGTGCTGGTGCAGGAAGGCCGCGTAACCGATACTACCGTGTTGATCGCGGCAATATTGCATGACACGCTAGAAGACACGCAGACCACGCCGGATGAACTGGCGGCTGCATTCGGCGGCGAAATTCGCGATATCGTGATCGAAGTCACCGACAACAAAACGCTCAAAAAGCGCAAGCGTAAGGAATTGCAGATCAAACATGGCCCGCATCTCACGCGTAAAGCGCGGCTGGTCAAGCTGGCCGACAAAATTTGCAACTTACGCGATATAGCGATCAATCCGCCGGCGCGCTGGCCGCTGAAGCGCCAGATCGAATATTTTGATTGGGCCAAGTCCGTGATCGACGGTATGCGTGGCACGCATACACGGCTGGAGGTGTTGTTTGACGCGGCGTATGCGCTCCGGCCTCATGCACAACGCTGGCGGCATCACACCCAACCCGCCCTGCGCGGTCGGCATTAGACGCGTAGCGCAGGCACACTGCCTCTACGGGTGTTTGCCGCCCGTTTGTGGTGCTCGCGTGCTGCTGCTAACATCGCAGCGCTCGCAAGGTCTATCCTCATTGGAGTTCACATGCTGTTTCGGTTTTTGTGCGCGGCGTTGTTCCTGGCGTTTACCAGATCTGCTACCGCAGCCTATCCTGATCGGCCGATCCGCTTGATCGCGCCGTTCGCACCCGGCGGCAACATCGACATTACGGCGCGCACTGTCGCGCCGGGACTCACGGAACAGCTCGGCCAACCGGTGGTGGTTGAAAATCGCGGCGGCGCGGGCGGGCGCATCGGTACCGAGATCGTGGCAAAGTCGGCGCCCGATGGCTACACACTGTTATTGGGCTCCAGCGGCTCGCTCACGGTGAATCCCGCGTTTGCGGCCGTGCCGAGTTACGATCCGTTAAAAGATTTCGCGCCGACATCGCTGGTGTCCATTGTGCCGCTGTTGCTGGTGACGCACCCGTCGCTGCCGGTGAACAGCGCCAGGGAATTCATCGCGCTGGCGAAGGCTAAGCCAGGCACGGTAATGATGGCCTCCGCCGGCACCGGCAGCAACACGCATCTCACCGGTGAATTGTTTCAGGTGACCGTCGGCATCAAGCTCACGCATGTGCCGTACAAAGGCAGCGGCCCGGCGCTGATTGATCTGATGGGTGGTCAAACGCATTGCATTTTTGATCAAGTGTCTACGTCGGCGCCGCACGTGAACGCGGGCAAGCTGCGTGCAATCGCGGTGGCGGCTGCCAAACGTTCGCCCCTGCTGGTGGCAGTGCCGACGATGGAACAAGCGGGTGTGCGCGGATTTGAAGCGTCAACTTATACGGGAATATTTTTGCCTTCGGCTACATCGAAAGACATCGTGAATCGCGTTTATACCGCGCTGTTAAAAGTGCTGGATCAAGCGGCGACACGCGACGCCTTTACCCGCTTGGGCGCCGATGTGATCAAAAGTACGCCGGAGGAACTGACGCGCCGCTTGAGCAGCGATCTCGCAAAGTGGAAAAAAGTGCAGCAGCAGACGGGTATAAAACTCGACTAAAAATTAACCACAGATGAACACAGATGAACACAGATAAAAGAAAAATCCAATGCTTTGGAAGTTATCCGTGTTCATCTGTGTTTATCTGTGGTTCAAATGATTTTGAATTTTATTGACAGGGAGCCGACATGGCCAAGATATTTCTCGTAGTACCCGACGCGCCGATAGAAGAAGTGACGCAATTGAAATCAAACCGCGCACTGAGTAGCAGCGGCATTCGGCTGGGCATACTGGATAACAGCAAAGCCAACGCCGATCACTTGCTGAATCTCATCATCGAAGGCGTAAAAAAAGAATTCAAGGTGAGTTCAGTGGTGATCAAGCGCAAGCCCACATCCAGCCGTCCGGCGACGGATCAGGTGCTCGACGAACTGGCACAGGAGGCTGATCTCGTTAGCAGCGCCATGGCCGATTGAGGCTCATGCACGTCGTGGAGTGTCCACGACATGGCGCAGTTGACCAAGCGCGGCCTGATTGCCGCGGTGGTGTGTTCGGATACCTTCATGAAACTCGGCACCGCGCAGGCCAAAGTGTTTGGCGTGCCTGATTTGCCGCTGCTGAAAATCCAGCATCCGCTGGGCGGGCTGAATATGGACAAGGTGATTGAACGCGCGGCGGTGGCGTTGCCGCAGTTGCTCAAAGTGGTTAAAGAAAAACAGCAGGAGAAACAATCATGAGTTCGCTCGCCGCAATGCTGAAGACGCCCGGCGCCCTGATCGAGTGCGACGACGATCCCGAAGCCGTATTCGAAATGCTGTGCGCCAAAGGCTGGAGCGACGGCCTGCCGGTGATTCCGCCCACGCCCGAGCGAGTCGAGCGCATGCTCGCGTACTGCGACCGCGATTTCGACAAGCCGGTTGTGAAGATTCCGCCTCGCTTTGGCGCCGCGACACCGATAAGAGTGGCCGCCAATGCAGTGATGGCCGGCTGCAAGCCGGAGTACTTTCCGTTGGTGTTGCTGGCGCTGGAGGCGATGGCCGAAGAGCAATACA
>JANMXV010000042.1:0-6659 GCA_031381325.1 Betaproteobacteria bacterium
AAGCGTGCGGTGATCAATGCGGGCAAGGATACTCAGGGGCGCGTCATCAATGGCCGCGCGCCGATCACCGAACTCGAAGGTCTGCTCACGCCCACCGACGCGTACTACGTGGTGAATCAACTCGAAGTGCCGGAGCCGATACATCCCGACGACTGGATACTTTCCATCGGCGGTGAAGTCGACCGGCCCATCGAATTGTCGCTCAAGGATTTGCAGAAATTGCCGGGCCGTACCGTGCGCGCGGTCACCGAGTGCGCGGGCAACGACGCAGGCTTCTTCGACTATTTGCAAAAGGGCGGCAACAAACCGTCGCGTATCAACCAGCAGGACATGCAGGCGCGCGCCGCTATGCGTGAAGCCAACGCCGTACCATCGACCGATGAGATCAGCACTGAATCGACTACCACCTGCGCGGTGAGCGCCGGCGAATTCACCGGCGTGCCACTGGCGGAAGTATTAAAGAAAGCTGGCATCAGGAACGCGGTGTCGGTGCGCTTTCAGGGCTTCGACCGTGGCCAACCTGATCTTGCCGTGCAATACCGCTCGGTCGGACGCTCGGATTTCAAACTCGTGGACCCCGGCGTAATCAACTACGAAAAAGGCATGCCGATGGCAAAAGCCATGCATCCCGATACCTTGCTGGCGTGGTCGATGAACGGCGAGTGGCTAACCCACATTCACGGCGCGCCGGTGCGCGTGGTGACGCCAGGTTGGTCGGGCAACTGGTGGGTGAAGTGGCTGGAACAAATCGAAGTGCTCGATCATATGCCGCAGTGCTACTACCAGCACCACTACTTCACCTACGGCAACGCGCCGGACGATCCGAAAAAAGAAATGATCACGGCGATGGGCGTGCGCTGCATCATCCTCAATCCGCTCGACGAAGATTCGCCGCTGCCGCGCGGCGCACACAAGATACAGGGCCGGGCGTGGAGCGGCATGGGCATGATCAAGCGCGTGGAAGTCAGCGTGGACGGGGGCAAGTCGTGGGCCGACGCGCATCTCGAAGAACCGCTCGAGCGCTGGCTGTGGGTGCGCTGGTCGTTGTTGTGGGAAGTTGACAAGCCCGGCCACTACCAAATCATGGCGCGCGCCACTGATGAAACCGGCCGCGTGCAGCCGCAGATTCCGTGGAACTACCAGCGTAAACATTTCGACGGGATTGTGCCGGCGGATGTGGTGATTGTCTAAAAACTTTTTAACCACAGATGAACACAGATAAACACAGATGGAAACCCGGAGAGGCCAGCCTTTATCTGTGTTCATCTGTGTTTATCTGTGGTTAATTGGTTATCGAGCCGTGCATATTGTCGTGTGCATCAAGTACATCCCCGACCCTGAAGCCGCCTTCAGCATGTTTCGCATCGACGAACAGGCCATGAAAATCATCCCGGCTTCAGGGTTGAAGCACGTCGTCAGCCCGTTTGACGAGCAGGCCGTCGAAGCGGCGTTGCGCGTGCGCGAAGCGGGTAACAAAACTGAGGCGGGCACGCGTATCACGGTACTGACACTGGGTGACGAAACCTCGCGCAACGCGCTGAAGCACGGCCTCGCCATGGGCGCGGACGATGGCGTGCTGCTGTCGGATACTGCGTTCGATGGAGGCGACAGTCACACCACCGCGCAGGCGCTGACCGCTGCGGTTAAAAAGATGGGCGCTGTCGATCTGGTGTTGACCGGCAGGCAGGCGGCGGATTGGGACGCCGGCATCGTCGGCGCAGGCGTGGGCGAGTTGCTGGGCGTGCCGGTGTTGAGTTTTGCCAGGAACGTAAGCATGGCGGATGGTCATGTGCGCGTGGAGCGGGTACTCAACGACGGCACGGAAACTGTCGAAGCCGCACTGCCGGCGCTGGTAACGGTGTCGAACGAAATCGGGCCGCCGCGTGCGCCCACTCTGCGCGAGACCATGCGTGCTGCGCGCAAGCCGATTGTAAAGTGGGCGGCTGCGGACTTGGATTTGCAGGCGTCCATCCTTGCTGCACGTTGCGTGCGCGAACGTCTTTTTGCACCGGTGAAGGAAGGCCGCTGCGAGTTGATTGAGGGCGCTACGCCTGAAGAACAAGGCGCGCAACTGGCGCTGCGCTTGCGTGAAGCGCGGGTGTTATGACTGCGAATAGGGCGCGCCCGCGCGCATGGGGCACGTACTGGATACTGGCGTGCGCCAGTATGGCGGGGGTTTTGGCATGAGCACGGTGTTGGTTATTGTTGAATTGGTTGGTGGCAAGCTGTCTGGGGTGAGTCTGGAATTGCTTGCCTTGGCACGTTCGCTGATTAGTGGCGGAACGGTTGCAGTGATGGCGCCGGGCGCGGAGGCATTAACTGCGCAGACGTTAATCGCGCGCGGCGCCGATAAAGGTTATGTTTCAGAAGGTGCTGACGCGTCAGACTACAACAGCGATGCCTGGGTAGGTTGCGCCGAACGCTTGGCGCGCGAATTGAACCCTGTGGCGATACTCGCCGCGCACAACAGCACCGGCGCTGACCTTGCACCTCGTCTCGCGTTTCGCCTTCGTGATCTTGGCGGCGCCTGTGCAACGGGCTGCATCGCGGTCGAAGATAAGAACGGCACGCTGCATTTCACGCGCCCGTGTTACGGCGGCAACGCGCGTGAAACCGTAAGCTACAAGACCGGTCTTGTGGTGGCGACAGTGCGCGCGGGCATCTACGACGCATTGCCTGTGGATGCGGCGCGACACGGAGAAATTATTGCCATGGAGATGCCGCCATCGCGCGTGCGCGTGATCGGACGCCATCGCGATGACGGCAGCGCGCAGCGTCTTGAAGACGCGAAAGTCATTGTGGCAGGCGGTCGCGGATTAAACGGGCCGGAGGGTTTCAAGGTGCTGGAACCGCTGGCAGCGACGCTGGGCGGCGTAGTCGGTGCAAGCCGTGTGCCGTGCGATCTCGGCTGGTGTTCGCACGCGATGCAGATTGGGCTCACAGGAAAAACAGTGACGCCGGAGTTGTATATAGCGGTAGGCATTTCCGGCGCGAGCCATCATCTCGCAGGTTGCGGCAACGCCAAAACCATCGTCGCCATCAATACCGATGCGGATGCGGCGATTTTTCGTGATGCGAGATTTGGCGTGGTGGGTGACTATGCGAAAGTGGTGCCGGCGCTGACTGCGGCGATTCGGGCATTGCCAGTGTTAGCGTAAGCATTTGATTTTAAAAAATTCAATAACCACAGATGAACACAGATAAACACAGATGCAAGTCAAAGACAGCACATCAACCTAGCTAAATGTTTTTTGACGATGATTTTGCATGTGACTTTTTGCCCTTATCTGTGTTCATCTATGTTCATCTGTGGTTAAAAAGTCTTTGACGTTGTAATCGGAGAACCAACATGGCATTCGAAGCATTACTGGCTGAATACGAAGCGCGCCGCGCGAAAGCGCTGGCCGGTGCGGGGCTGGACAAGTACGCGAAGCGCACGGCCAAGGGAATACTCAACGCACGCGAGCGCATCACGCATTTGGTTGATGCTGATTCCTTCATTGAATCGGGTTTGTTCGGCAGTTCGGGCGTTTATCCGGAGCAGGCCGACGAAACGCAGACCGACGGCAAGCTCGCCGGCTACGCCAGGATCAACGGCCGCGACATCTGTCTGGTGGTGAACGATTTCACCGTGAAGGGCGCGTCTACGTCGTACACCAACGGCAAAAAAATCGGTCACATGAAGCGCACGGCCTCCGAGCGCGGCATGCCATTGGTGCTGCTGGGTGAATCCACCGGCGCGCGCCTGCCGGACGCCATGGGTTCGCGCGGCATGGGCCTGCTGCTGGGCAACGACAATACGCAGTTCCGCCGTACGCGTGAGACACCGATGGTAGCAGCGGCCTTTGGCCCGTCATTTGGTTCGTCAACGTGGATGATGTGTCTCAGTGATTTCGCCGTGATGCAAAAGGGTGCAACGGTGGCAGTCTCAAGCCCAGGCCTGGTGTCGATGGCGCTGGGCGAGAAAGTCAATGCCGAGGACCTCGGCGGCTGGCGCTTGCACGCCGAGATAACCGGCCTGGTCGATCAGGTCGTCGACCAGGAAGAAGAAGCCTTCGACGCGATCAAAAAGTTCTTGTCCTACATGCCCAGCCATCATAACGAGGCCCCGCCCGATGCATCCATTCCTGCGGGCTCGGGCGCAGAGATGGACAAGGTGTTCGGCATCCTGCCTGAGAGCCGCACACAGGTCTACGATATGAAGCGCATGATCAAGTGCATCGTCGATAAAGACACGATGTTTGAATTGAAGCCGAGGTTCGGAAGAAGCGCAGTAACGACGCTGGCGCGACTCGGCGGCAAAAGTGTCGGCATCATCGCCAATAACCCGCTGCATCGCGGCGGCGCACTCGATGCCGATGCCTGCCGCAAGATTGTGGATTTTCTGGTGCTGTGCGATTCGTTCAATGTGCCCATCATTCTGCTGGTGGATACACCGGGATTCCAGATCGGCACCGAAGCCGAAAAAGCCGGCGCACCGGGGCGCATCATGAATTTCATGAACGCGATGACACTGCTCACCGTGCCGCATCTGTCGGTAATCATCCGCAAGAGCTACGGGCGCGCGTATGTGTGCATGGGCGGGGGGCGGCACTCGGACGACGTCGCCGCTTGGCCCAGCGCGGAAATCAGTTTCATGAGCCCCGAATTCGCTACCAAGATAGTGCATGGCGTGGCACAGGGGGAGCCGGGTTATGAGGCAGCGCTGGCCGACATCGAGAAAGGCATCGACGTGTGGGGTCTCGCTTCAGTGTATGCGGCGCAAGCGGTGATCAAACCGCAGGACACGCGTGATTACCTGATCCGCATGCTTGATGTGTACAAGCTGCGCATGAGCAAGGGTGTGGGACAGCATTTGCTGCGGAATTGGCCGACAAGCTACTGATTTTTTTGCCACAGATGAACACAGATAAACACAGATGAAACCCCGGCACGTCCCTGGGGTATCTGCGTTTATCTGTGTTCATCTGTGGTTCAAAAGGGGCTTCAATGTTCAATAAAGTAGTAGTGGCCAACCGCGGCGCCGTAGCCTCGCGCGTATTGCGCGCCCTCAACGAAATGGGCATCCAGTCCGTTGCCTTGTATTCCGAAGCCGATGCCGGTGCGCCGTATCTGGCGATGGCGAACGAGACTTACGCGATCGGCCCTGCGCCTGCGCGTGAGAGTTATCTCAATCAGGACTTGATTATCGAAGTTATGCGCAAGTCGCATGCGGATGGCCTGCATCCGGGCTACGGTTTTCTGTCGGAAAACGCGGGTTTTGCACAGCGCGTGATTGACGCTGGCGCACGTTTCATCGGCCCGTCGCCGAAATGGATAGACGCCATGGGACACAAAACCCGCGCGCGCGAGCTGGCGGCGCAACATGGCATGCCGATGTCCAAAGGTTCGCCGGTGCTGCCTATGGACAATGATGCGATTCTCAAGGCCGCGCGCGAAATCGGTTATCCCGTACTGGTGAAACCGGCAGGCGGTGGCGGCGGTATCGGCATGCTGCCGGCGAAGGTCGAAGCGCAGTTGCTGGAGACGGTGGAGCGCTCGCGCTCGATGGCGAGCCGCGGCTTTGGCAATGCCGAGGTGTATCTGGAGCGTTTGTTCGAGCGGCCTCGCCATGTCGAGTTTCAGGTGCTGGGCGATCAACATGGCAACGTCGCGCATTTGTTCGAGCGCGATTGCTCGACGCAGCGCCGCAATCAGAAAGTCATTGAAGAAGCGCCGGGGCCATTGCTTGCGCGCGAGAAAGTTGATGCGGTCGCGGAACACATCACCGGCATTATGCGCAAGATCGGCTACGACAACATCGGCACGGTGGAAATGTTGATGGGCGCGGACGGCTCGTTTAACTTTCTGGAAATGAACACGCGTTTACAGGTCGAGCACGGCGTCACCGAGGAAGTGACCGGTGTCGATCTTGTCAAGGCGCAGATACGTTCCGCTGCGGGCGAGCAGCTATCGGATATTTTGCCCGCCAGGATCGAAATGAAAGGCCATGCGATACAGGCACGTGTCTACGCCGAAGACCCGAAAAACTTTTTTCCGTCGCCGGGCAAGCTCAATGTATTTCGTCCGCCTGCCGACCCATCGGTGCGCGTGGAGACCGGTTACGCCGAAGGACGCGATGTGACGCCACACTACGATCCGATGATCGCGAAAGTGATCGTGCATGCCGGCACGCGGCCGGCGGCCATCGACAAACTCGTGGGCGCGCTCGAGGCCTTTGAGATTCAGGGACTGAAGCACAACATTCCGGCGGTGATTGCGATATTGAAGTCGGAGCCGTTTCGCGCGGGGGATGTGCATACCGGGTTGATACCGGAAGTGTTGAAGAAGAAGTAGCTGGTGATGTCGTACCGTCAGACGGGATCCCGCTCGTTTAATACACAGAGGTGGTAGGGTGCGCACTGCGCACCAATCAGCCTAACGCGTGCGCATTGCGAACCCTACGCCCGCTCGGAGTGCAGGAATTAACAGGTTTTCCCAACAAGAAATATCATGATCACGTCAATAGAAATTGCCGAAGCCAGACAGCAAAAGCGCACTGCACTTGATGAACGCGCCGGAAAATCACTGCTCGCTGAATATGGCGTGACTGTTCCGCAATCAGCCACGGTAAAAGACGCCACCGGGGTAGACGCCGCCTGCGCAAAACTCAGGCCACC
>JANMXV010000097.1:0-2636 GCA_031381325.1 Betaproteobacteria bacterium
CACGGTTGCGACTCGATAATGAAAGACCCCTTGCTGCTATGGCGGCGTAAAAAATTTGTAACGTAAGGCGACAGGGTCAGGTCTCCCCTATTGCGTTGAGAGGAAAAATGGGGGTCTTTCAGTTTCACATTAGTCCTGCCATTCTCCAGCCCATCATCGTCAGACCACTAAGACTTGAACTCGCCAACCTTACTGGAGTTCAAGCTGCGCGGGCATGTTGCACTTCCAGTGGGTAAGCCCCATTTGCGCGAGCTTCCAGCAACACCACCTCCACCGTGCTGCCATCCTCGGCATAGCTGATGTGTGTGTTCCAGTTTTGCGATACCTCGCGGGCAATCGGTTTGACTGACAGGCGGATGACGAGAATATCGTCCTCATCGAAATAAGTAGTATGCATGGCGATCTCCTATAAAAGCGTGAACGGGTACTGAACATGGTGCTGACTGTAGCGCCGCTCATTTAGCTTGTCCAGATGTCCATTGAAGGCCCGGTATACATCAGGAGTAGTTCGCGCCCACCACTCGATCACCTTGTCAGCGCTTCCCAGTATGCAGGGACACTGCCTGGTTCAGCCGCCACGCGCATCCGCAAGCACCAGGTCGGAGGCCTTCTCGCCGATCATGATCGACGGCGCATTGGTGTTGGAGGCTACCATGGTCGGCATGATAGACGCGTCGCACACGCGCAGTCCCTCGATGCCATGCACCTTGAGCTTCGCATCAACTACGGCTCGCTCATCCTGGCCCATGCGGCAGGTGCCGATCGGATGGTAGGAGGTCTGCCCCGTGGCGCGCGCATGGTCCAGCAGCGCCTCGTCGTCCGCAGCCATCGGCCCCGGTCGTGTTTCGCGCACGATGTACTGTGCAAGGGCCGGCTGTGCCGCGATCCTGCGGATCATGCGCAGGGCCGCCACGATGGTACGTATGTCGTGTTCCGCCGCAAGATAGTTTGCGCGGATCTCCGGCGGATCAAAGGCCTCGGGACTGCGGATATGCACAGAGCCTTGCGACTCCGGACGCAGAACGTAGCAGCCGATCGAGAATCCCGCATACGGGTCCAGCCCCATGCGCTCGGCGATGGAACGCGCGCCCGCGTGCCCGCCGTAATGGCTGCTGGCCATGGACAATTGGTGCAGTTGCATCTTGATATCGGGCCGCGGCAGGCCGGGGCTGCTGCGCGCGATCGCCATGGTCGTTGCCGAGGATGTGCTCATCAGCCCACGGCCGAGAAACAACCAGCGCGCGCCCATCTTCGCCTTGAGCAACGGATTGCGCAGGATGGTGTTGAGCGTGATGTTCAGATTCGTTTCGAAGCCGAGCCGCACGTGCAGGTGATCGCGCAGATTCTCGCCAACGCCGGGCAGGTGATGCACCCTCTCGACGCCGGCCCGCTTGAGCACCTCACTGCTGCCGATGCCGGAGAGTTCCAGCAGTTGCGGGGACTGCACGGCGCCGGCGCACAGCAGCACCTCGCGGCGCGCACGCACCGTGATCTCCTGCCCGCCCTTGCGGTACACCAAGCCCACCGCACGGCGGCCTTCGAGCAGCACGCGTTGCGTCAGCGCGCCCGTTTCGACGGTGAGGTTGGGCCGGCTCATTGCCGGTCGCAGATAGTTGTCGCCGGTGTGGCGCCGCCAGCCCCGCCGCGTGTTGTACTGCAGGTAGCTCACGCCTTCGAAGCGCGGTCCGTTGTAGTCCTCGACCGCGGGCACACCGGCCTGCTGCGCGCCCTCGATGAAGCCCTGCGACAGCGGGTCGCGGTCGAGATAGCGCGTGATATGCATCGGCCCGTCATGCCCGCGGTAGCGCGGATCACCCTGCGCGAAACTCTCCATGCGCATCAGGTACGGAAGAATATCGCTGCTGCCCCAGCCCGGGTTGCCGAGCATCTCCCAGTTGTCGAGTTCGAGCGGATCCCCGCGCACCCAGATCATGCCGTTCACCGCGCTGGAGCCGCCCAGCGCGCGTCCGCGCGGCCAAAAGATGCTGCGCCCGCCCACCTTTTCATCAGGCTCAGTCGCGAAGCGCCAGATCGCACGCTCGCCGGTAAGAATGTGCGCGATGCCGGCCGGGATGCGTATCCACATCCAGCGGTCGTCCTCGCCGGCCTCGATCAGCAGCACACGATGTTCGCCGGAAGCACTCAGGCGATTGGCAAGCACGCAGCCGGCCGAACCCGCGCCGACGATGATGTAGTCGTATTCAGAAAGTGTCATCGGGTGTCCCGCATGCAAGGATGGCAGAGGGGAGAATACCAGCAGCCGCGCCGGCGTGGGAATAGTGTCCAAGTGACGACGAACCCGGAGCACAGCGCGTGTCCGAAGTCTAGCAGCAGGCCGCCAAGGGCAAGGCACCTTGCTACGGTTGCTTTATTTCGTTGATGGAAGTGCTGTACCGCGTTTGGCGCGACGAGGCTGAAGCCGGCGCACGACTAGCCTATCAGCAATGTCTGGCATTGCCCATGGAGTGGGTGCGCGACAGTGATGCGTTGCTGCTCAAGGCCGCCGAGATGAAGGCGCTCAGGAAGCCCTTCCGCTAAAAGCAAAGAAGCTGCGCCGGAAATAGTTGGGCGGAAATTGTTGAAGGGAAAGCGAGCCTGCCCGTTTTTTCAGTAGCGTGATTGCTAGACCCCGTATT
>JANMXV010000101.1:0-3741 GCA_031381325.1 Betaproteobacteria bacterium
GCAAAACAAATGGTGGCGACTGGAGGCGGCCATGTTGGCTCCTTCCCACACCCTCGGTCCCTCTCCCGGCGGGTTTGGTATGAAAAAAGCCCTTCGCCCCCCGGGATAAGGGTTGGGATGAGGGAAACGATGTTAGGCAGATGCTACGCACCTAATACTACATTACGGTTTCGCCAACATCACAACACCCGCCCTCTCAAACTCTGCAATCTGCGCATCGCTGTGCCCCAACTCGCGCAGTATTTCAGCCGAGTGCTGGCCCAGCAACGGCGCGGGACGCCGGATCGTCGGGCTGTTGGCGTCGAACAACACCGGGTTGCGCACCGCCGGCGTCTTGCCCATGACCGGGTGATTGATTTCCTGGAGTACGTTACGCGCTTTGATATGCGGGTTGTCGAACACGTCTTTGTAATCGTTGACCAGCGAACACGGCACGCCTGCCTGCATCAGCAAAGCTTCGAGTTCACTGGCGCTGCGCTTGTGAACGGCTGGGGTGACCACTTCCAACAGGCCCGGTTCGTTTTGCTTGCGCAATACGTAGCTGTTAAAGCGCGCATCGGTTAGATAGCCTTCAAGGCCGAGCACGGTCATGAAGCGTTTGAACAATTCGTCGTTGGGCGTGCCGATGGCAATGTATTTACCGTCGTTGGTTTCAAACAGTTGGTACGGCGCATTCAGCCGGTGCTGGTGACCGAGACGCACGGGAATGTCACCCGTCGCGAGATAGTAGGCGGTTTCCCACGCGGCGGCGGAGATCGACGCTTCCACCAGCGACACATCGGCGATGCGTCCGCCCCGGCCTTTCATCACACTGATGAGTCCGCTCAACACGGCGTAGGTGGCGAACAGTGCGCCGAAGATATCCGCAGTTTGCAGGCCGGGGCGCATCGGCATGTCGTCGGGCGAGCCGGTGACTGAAAGCGCGCCCGAAAACGCTTCGACGATTAAGTTGACGCCGGCGCGCCGCCGGTACGGGCCGGTCTGACCAAAGCCGGAGGCCGAGACGTACACGATATTCGGATTGACCGCGCGCAGTTGTTCCGCGCCCAGCCCGATACCTTCCATTGCGCCGGGCCGATTGTTTTCCAAGAACACATCGCTGGTCTTGACCAGCGCCAGCACCACATCGCGCGCGGCCTGCTGTTTGAGATCGAGTACCAGACTGCGCTTGTTGCGATTGAGCGCCGCGAAGCTCGCGCTTTCGCCATTAACCAGCGGCGGCATCGCCCGCGTTTGGTCGCCGCGTATGGGACGCTCGATCTTGATCACATCCGCGCCCATGTCGCCCAGCAGCATGCCGCAAAACGGGCCGGCGATGAAGTTACCGAGTTCCAGAACCTTGATGCCTTCCAGCGGTTGAGACACTACGGGTGCTCCTGAGCAAGTGAGGTAGTGGATCGATTATAATCGAGTGAAACGCTCAGGCGCTGTCGAGAGATAGCTCAACGCTCATGCTTCAACCCAATGGACTTGATGCGTTTGCCGAAGCGTTCAAATTCACTTCGATGCACCCTATGGCAAATTGCGCCCCCACCCTTCCCGAGGCAACACGATACCCGCCTGCGCGGAAATGACAGGGCTGGGATCGATGCATACGCAAGTCGGACGAACCAAGAATATTATCTTCGCGTCTTGCATGGTGTTCGCAGCCACTGCGAATGCCGCGTCCGCAACTGACGCCGCAACAAAATATCCGCTCAAGCCGATTCGCTTAATTGCGTCCGGCGCAGGCGGCGCAGGCGATTTCGCGGGACGTTTGATCGCCGCGGAACTCACACATCGTCTGGGCCAGCAGGTCGTTATCGATAATCGTCCCGGCGGCGTAACCCCGGGCGAAATCCTGGTCAAGGCGCAAGCCGACGGCTATACGCTGATGATGGTTGGTTTCGTCATCTGGTTGTCGCCGTTCATGCGGGAGGGCGTGCCGTTCGATCCGCTGCGCGATTTCACACCGGTGACGCTGGCCATTAGTTCGCCCAATGTGCTGGTGGTGCATCCGTCGCTGCGTGTGAAATCGGTGCAGGAATTGATCGCGCTGGCAAAACAAAAACCCGGCGCGCTCAACTATGCGGTGTCGGGCATCGGCAATTCCAATCACCTCGCCGGTGAAATGTTTAAAGCGATGACCGGCGTGAACATCGCCAGCGTGTATTACCGGGGGGCATCGCTGGCGTTGACCGACGTGGTGGGCGGTCGCGTCGAAATGATCTTCGCTACGGCGAACTCGTCGCGCCCCCACGTGAACGCGGGGCGCTTGACAGCGCTGGCGGTGACTTCCGCGCAACCATCGCCGGTAGCGCCGGGCTTGCCTACCGTCGCCGCTTCGGGCTTGCCGGGTTACGAATCGGCAGCGACGATAGGCATCTTGTCGCGCGCCGGAACGCCGCCCGCCGTGGTGAATCTGCTGCACCGGGAAATCGCGCGTTATTTGCGCACAGCGGATGCGAAGGAGCGTTTGCTTAAAGCCGGCATCGAGGCGGTGGGCAATACGCCGGATGAATTCGCAGCCATCATTCGTGACGACATAAAGAGCAAAGGCAGGATCATCCGCGACGCCGGCATCCGCATGGACTGACTGTGTTTTCGCGTAATGGCTGCAAAGCCCGTAAACTGGGCATGGCCTGACGTTCATCGTTGTAAGCCCGATTACCTCACACCATGCCCACCCGCTACATCGCCCACCTCGACATGGACGCGTTTTACGCATCCGTGGAACTGTTGCGTTATCCGCACCTGCGCGGCCAGCCGGCGGTGGTTGGCGGACGGCGGCGCAGCGCCGAGCACGCGCAATCCGGCACATCATTTCCCACCTTGCGCAATTACTCCGGGCGCGGCGTCATCACCACGGCCACCTACGAAGCACGTGCCTTGGGTGTGCATTCCGGCATGGGTTTGATGAAAGCCGCGAAGCTCGCGCCGGATGCCTGGTTGCTGCCCGCGGATTTCGATCAATACCGTCGCTACTCGCGAATGTTTAAAGAAGCCGTACGCGCGGTAACGCCGCTGGTTGAAGATCGCGGTATCGACGAAATTTATATCGACCTGAGTGAATGGGTGCTTGCGGATGATGCCGCAGATCCCTGGGCGCGCGCGCATGAGATCGCGACATCGTTGCAAAGCGCCGTGCGCGAGGCCACGGGGTTGTCGTGCTCGATAGGCGTTACGCCCAACAAGCTGCTGTCAAAAATCGCTTCGGATCTGCAAAAGCCCGGCGGCATCACCGTGCTGAGCATGGCGGACATACCCGCGCGCATCTGGCCTTTAGCCGCGCGCAAAATCAATGGCATCGGCCCCAAGGCCAGCGCGCGGCTGGAGGCGCTGGGCATACACGCTATCGGCGATCTTGCGAATGCCGATCCCGCGTTGCTGATTGACAACTTCGGCAGGAATTATGGTGCATGGATGCACGATGCGGCGCACGGGCGCGACGAGCGCGTGGTGGTTACCTACAGCGAACCCAAATCCATCAGCCGTGAAACTACGTTTGAGGACGACCTACATCCTGTGCGTGACCGCGAAAAACTCTCGCGCACCTTCACCGATTTGTGTGTGCGCGTAGCGGATGACTTAAAGCGCAAGGGCGTGGTCGGCAAAACCATCGGCTTGAAGTTGCGTTACGATAATTTCAAAACCGTAACACGCGACCTTACTATCGATGCGCCCACGGGCGACGCCGCCGCCATACGCCGCGCGGCCGGCGAGTGTTTGAAACGCGTGCCGCTGGATCGGCGCATACGATTG
>JANMXV010000115.1:0-9260 GCA_031381325.1 Betaproteobacteria bacterium
CCGTTCGCGAAATTCCGGCTGCTTGATCACGCCGTCCACCGCGGCATTCAGCCGGACGATAGTCTCTTTCGGCGTTTTCGCCGCGGCCAGCAGGCCGTACCAGTTGGTCGCTTCGTAGCCCTTGACGCCCGACTCGTCGAACGTCGGCACGGTTGGCATCGCGGGCGAGCGTTTGAGCGTGCTGATCGCGATGGCGCGCAGCCGCCCCGATCCCAGGTGCGGCAGGAGCGACGGCCCGCCGCCGACGGTCATGTGTACGTGCCCGCCGACGGTATCGATAATCGCCGGGTTCACGCCCTTGTAGGGGACATGCTGCAGGTCGATCTTTGCCATCATCTTCAGCAGTTCCCCCGCCATGTGGTTGGAACTGCCGAGCCCGCTGGTGGAATAGGTGAGCTGACCGGGCTTCGCTTTCGCCAGCGCGATCAGTTCCTTCAGGTTCTTTACCGGCAGCGAAGGATGCACGGACAGCACGTTCGCGCCTTTGTAACAAAGGATCACGGGCTCGAAATCCCGCAGGGTGTCGTACGGCGGCTTGGCCATGAAGCTCATGTTGATGGCATTCGATGCGCCGCCCATGAGCATCGTCGTACCGTCGGGCGCCGAGCGGATCACGAATTCCGAGGCAATGTTGGTCATCGCCCCAGGACGGTTTTCTATGATCATCGGCTGCTTCAGGATGGGGATCAGTTTGTCGATCAGCGCGCGCGTCACGACATCGGTGTTGCCGCCTGCCACGAACGGATTGACAATACGAATGACCTTGCCCTGAAACGTCTGCGCCTGAGCGCTAGCCGTGAACGTGGCAACAACAAAGGCAACAACCAGTTCAGTCTTTGCTCTCATGGCTTACCTTTCAATGTTGCCCGGCCATCGACGGCCACTACACCACCCGTATCCCGGCGCACAATCAGCGGATTGACTTCCAGATCGACAAGGCGCGTGCCCAGATCGCAGGCCAGCCAGCTTATCCGTTCCACTGCCTGCGCAATCGCTGCGACGTCGAGCGGCGGGCGGCCGCGTGCGCCGCTGAAAAGCGGCGCCGTGCGCAGCTCGGCGATCATTGCGACGGCCCGTTTCGCGGACACCGGCGCCGTAGCTACTGCCACGTCATTGAGGATTTCCACGGCAATTCCGCCGAGACCGACGATGACGAGCGGCCCGAACTGTTCGTCGCGACGGATGCCGACGATCACCTCAGCCTCGCCGCGCACCATTTCCTGCACCGAAAATCCCTCGATGCGAGCATTGGGCAACTCAATGCGGATGCGGCGCTGCATTTCTGTCGCCGCGGCTAGTACAGCTTCCCGGTCTGCGAGGCCGACACGCACAGCGCCTGCCTCGCTCTTATGCATGATGTCCCGCGAGACCGCTTTCAGCACCACCGGAAATCCGAGCGTGGATGCTGCACCGGCGGCATCCTCCGGCGTCGCCGCCAGTACCTCGCGGGCCACGGCAACACCGTACGAGGCAAGCAGCCGTTTCACCTCGCTTTCGGTTTGCGGACCTGCGGCGAGTGCATCGAGCGTCCCGGAATGCGGCAGCCCTTCCGGCCTCGATAGCGGCTCCTCGACATTGCGGTGCAAACGGTCGTAGTCGGCTATCAGCGACAGGACTCGCAACGCTTGCTCGAAGCTATCAAAAATGACCAGGCCCATTTTGCGCAGCGCCTGACGCGCGGGATCGGCTGCCGCACCGGGCGTGCAGACAATCGCGACCGGCTTGCCACTCTCGCGCGAAGCCTCGGCAATCGCAATGGTCCGCTTGAGATAAAAGGGCATCGACATGAGGAACGCAAGGCCGTAATCGACCGCTGCATCGGCGAACATAATGCGGGTGGCATCCCCGGCAATCTCGACGTCCGCGGGCACCTTGCGCCCGCCGAGATCGACGGGATTTCCCGCTTGCGGTGGCAGCAGCATGCGCCCGAGCCCAGCCCGCGTTTCCTCGCCCAACGGCGCCAGCTCCAGGCCGACCTCGATCACCCGATCGCTGGCTGTGGATGTGCCGCCGCCCGAGGACGAGAGCACGGCGACGCGGCCGCCGTAGCGCGCTGTGGGATGCTGTAGCAGAAAGTGCGCGGCCCGAATCATGTCATCAGGATCCCTGGCAATCACCACGCTCTGTTCGCGGCAGACGGCGGCAAAAGCCTCCCATGAACCCGCCAGACTGGCGGTATGCGACTTGGCGGCAATGACGCCGGCCTCGGTGCGGCCCGTTTTCACCAGGACGAGCGGCTTGCCCGCGCGGCGGCAGGCGGCGGCGGCTTTGTGAAAGCGCGCGCCGTCCAGCAGCCCCTCGATGTAGAGGCAAATCGCCTTCGTCTCAGTGTCTTCGATCATGAATTCGAGGAAATCGCAGATCTCAAGATCGCATTGATTGCCGAGCGACAAACCGTAACGCAGCCCGATGCCATCGGTCTTGGCACGGTCGAATACCGAAACCATCAGCCCGCCGCTTTGACTGATGAGGCCGATAGCACCGTCGCCCAGCGTATCGGTATTCAACACGACCGAGGAGCACAGCGCCATATGGTGGTGCGGAACGATGAAGCCCATGCAGTTCGGCCCGACAATACGCATGCCGGTACGCGTCGCAAGATCGGCAAGTTGTGCCTGCCGCTCTTCTCCCACCGAGCCTGCTTCTGCAAAGCCGGTGGAAATGATGACGCAGCAACCGACGCCAACTTCCGCGGCCTCGGCCACGCTTTCGAGCAGCCGTTCCGGCGGTACCGCGAGGATTGCTACATCAGGAGCAGCAGGTACCGCGCCGATGTTCGGGTAGGCTTTGTGCCCCGCGATTTCAGCGCTGCCGCGGTTGATGGGATAGATATCGCCGGCGAAACCGTGCTTGACCAGAAAATGGATGATGCGACCACCGAACTTGTCGACACTCGCGGAAGCGCCGAACACCGCCACCGAGCGTGGATGCAGGATGCGCTCAATGGAAACGCGCGGCGCCGTGCCCCGCTCGATACGATGGGCTGTATGCAGAATCATGATCTCTTGCGTTTTTTCCAGCTTACCGCAACACGTCTCATGACGCCAGAGTAAGTACATTCCAATCCAGGTACGATTCTGAGCGGGGTGGCTGGAATCAATCCGACACTGCATGTCAGGCCGTATTCAAGTTAACGCTCGTAACGCAACGCCCGTCTTACAACGGCAAGTTACGATACTTCGCCATGAACGCCTGATCAATATCATCTTTCCAGCGCCACACCCAATTGCCGTGAAATGACAGCGGCCCCCATGACGCGATGGCATGGCGCTCGCCAGTACTGATCAACGCCAGCGCGCGCGCTTGCGGTGTGTAGTCGAGCAACGCGTCGCCGCCACCCTTCAGCGCGCGCCGCAGATTTTCCGCCAGCAGCGGGCCTTGCCGCACCGCATACACACCCGACTTCGGATAGGCCACGCCTTCGACAGTCGCGCAGTCGCCCGCTGCATATATCTCAGCATGGCTGGATGATTGCAAGTATTTATTTATATTGATAAAATTTTTATCATTCAAAGCGAGTCCGCTGGTCGCAAGCCACGCCGGCGGCGCCGCGCCGGTGACCCACACCATGGCGTCGGCAGCTATGCGCTGTTCATCATTACGCGCATCAACGGCGAATAATGCGCGCGCTTCAACCCGCGTCACCCGCATCGCGCGATGCAGTGTGACGCGCTTGCGCGCGAGGCTGCGTTCCAGCACAGTACGCACGCCGCGTGCGTGGTGCGGCAGCAACTGCGCGGTATCGGTAATCAAGCCGTACTCCAGTTCGGGACGCGGATTCATTTGCGCAAAGCGGTAGTGCATCGCCAGCAGTATTTCGACACCCGCAGCGCCTCCGCCCACCACGGCAACGGCGCGTACCTCGCCCGCCTGCACGCGCCCAATGAGTGCGTCCCACGCCGCAAGAAAATCCGCTACCGGCTTCACCGCAATGGCGTGTTCCGCCACGCCTGCAACATCTTGCGCGAGTGGAACAGAACCGACATTGAGCGATGCCACATCGTAATCCAGCGCACTGCCATCGCTTAGCGTCAGCACGCGCCGCGCCGCGTCCAGCGCTAGCGCATGGGCCAACACCAGCCGCGCGCCCGCGTACGCCGCCAGCGGCTGCAAGTCGATATGGCATTGGTCAAACGTGTAATGCCCCGCCACCAGCCCCGGCAGCATGCCGGAGTAGGGCGTGTGGCGCTCGGGGCTGACCACGGTAATTTCTGCGCCGTCCAGTCGGCGCAGACCGAACCGGCGCAGCACCTCCACGTGTGCATGGCCGCCGCCGACGATGACGAGCTTTTTCATGGGAGTGCAAAACACCTTCAGAAAACGGATAATTCGCCATTCTATAGACAGGGGACACCATGCGCCGCGTCACATTGACACAATATCTGGTCGAACAACAACGGTCCAAGGGCGTCGTTTCGGCCGAACTGCGGCTACTGATTGAGGTGGTTGCGCGCGCGTGCAAGGCGATTGGCAATACCGTTAGCAAAGGCGCGCTGGCCGGCGTGCTGGGCGGCGCGGGCACCGACAACGTGCAAGGCGAAGCACAGAAAAAACTCGATGTGATCGCCAATGATGTGCTGGTAGAGGCCAACGAATGGGGCGGGCATCTCGCCGCCATGGCGTCCGAAGAAATGGATTTGCCGCTGCCGATTCCGAATCGCTATCCCAAGGGCGAGTTTCTGCTGGTGTACGACCCGCTGGATGGTTCGTCCAATATCGATGTCAACGTATCGATCGGCACCATCTTCTCGGTGTTACGCTGCCCGGATGGCGTGAGCTGCACCAATGAAAGCGCCTTTCTGCAGCCCGGCTCGAAGCAGGTCGCAGCGGGATTCGCGGTCTACGGCCCGTCAACGATACTGGTTTTGACTGTCGGTAACGGCACCGTCGGCTTTACCCTGGATCGTGAGATGGGCAGTTGGGTGATGACGCAGCCGAAAATAGAAATTCCCGCCGACACCGCGGAATTCGCCATCAACATGTCGAACATGCGCAACTGGACGCCGCCGGTCAAGCGCTACATCGACGAGTGTCTCGCCGGCAAGGAAGGCCCGCGCGGCAAGGATTTCAATATGCGCTGGGTGGCGTCGATGGTGGCCGATGTGTATCGCATACTCACGCGCGGCGGCGTGTTCATGTACCCGGTGGACGCCAAACACACGGGGGGCCGCCTGCGCCTGCTCTATGAAGCTAACCCGATGTCGTTCATCGTTGAACAAGCCGGTGGCGCCGCGATCAACGGCACGCAGCGCATTATGGATGTGCAGCCTACCCAATTGCATCAGCGCCAGGGCGTGATACTCGGCTCGAAGAACGAGGTAGAGTTGGTGGGCCGTTACTATGACGAAAATCTGCGCTGATAATAATTCAATAAACAGATAGTTGCTGAAATGTACAAAATCTCCGGCATCCAGCATCCCTTGCTGGCGTAAATCCATGAATGACTCCGATTTCCCCGCGCTGCAAAGTAGCCCCTCAACCAAGCACTGCTCCAATTGCAGTGCGAAGATGTCGCTCTACACGCTGCCGGGGCATTACGACAGCACCGTGGAAATCGACGTGTGCATGGATTGCAACGCGATCTGGTTTGATCAATTCGAGAGCATACAACTCTCGCCCGACGGCACGGTGCGCTTGTTTCAATTGATTCACGAACGCGGCGGCACAGCGGCCAGCGGCTACGGCAAATTCGGCGAGGGTTTGCGCTGCATTACCTGCGGCGACGGCATGAAGCTCACGCAGGACAGAGTGAAAGGTTCGCGCTTTTCGTATCAGGCGTGCCGCAAGGGCCACGGGCGCTTCACCACGTTTTACAACTTTCTCATGGAGAAGCAGTTTGTGCGCGAACTCACGATTGAGGAACGCGCCAAACTCTCGGTCACGGTCAAGCAAATACGCTGCTCCGGTTGCGGCGCGGCGGTAAATATCGGCAAAGTTGATGCTTGCGAATATTGCCGCGCGCCGGTGTCGGTGTTCGACCGCGACGCCGCCAAGAAGGCCATCGATCATTATTTGCAGGAGCGAAAAAAATTTAGTCCCGCGACTACGGGTGAACGTCGTGAATCCGGGCGTGCCGCCGGCGATCAATGGAGTTCGTATGACCGCGCCAATCTGGGCACGGACATTCTTTTTGCGCTTGGACGCGCGGCGACGCGCATCGGCGCCGGCGCGGCGCGCACCGTGCCGGCCGCGGCGGCGGGCGCCGTGCTGGTGGACAGCGGCGCCTTTGCGGACGCAGGCGCCGGCGCATTACCCGACGCCACATCGGCACTGTTTGGATCCGGCGTGCTCTCCGGCGCGGCCAGCAGCGCGAGCACAGGTATAGGCTCGGCTATGGGCGCACGCATGGGAGATAGCGTCAGCGAGACTGTAAGCAGCTTCGGCATCGGCAAAACGTTGGAACTTGAACCGCTGCCGAGCGCGACCGACGCGCTATTCGGCGGTGTTTCCGCTGGCGTAGGCGAAGCTGCCAGAGGGATCAGCGGCGGCCTCAGCGGCGAAATCGCCGGCGCATTTGGCGAGGCCGCTACATCGGGCATCGGCGAAGCCGCAGCGAGCGTTGCCTCTGAATTGGGCAGTGGCGCTTTCGAATCCGTAAGTGGCAACGTGATCGAATCCGTAAGCGGCCATGTGCTTGAGTCGGTCAGCGGAAACGTGATTGAAGCCGTCACTGAAAGCGGCGCTGACCTCGCGGGCGACATTGCATCATCCGCCGGCGAAGGCGTAGTCGATCTGGTAAGCGACGGCATCGGCAGTCTGCTTGGCTCTATATTCAATTAAAATACTTAATAAAAACAATAACTTATGCATATCGAAGTCATCTGCACCGGCGACGAAGTTCTGACCGGTAAAATCGTCAACAGCAATTTCAGCACTATCAGCCAGAAGCTCGAAGACTTCGGCCTTTCGCTGACGTGGGAAACCACCGTCGGTGATGATCGCGATAGTTTGCTGCTGGCGTTTCAACTCGCGGGGCAGCGCGCCGACGCGGTTATCGTCAACGGCGGCCTCGGCCCGACAGTGGATGACCTGTCGCAGGAAATCGCGGCCAAGGCAGCGGGCGTTGAACTCGCATTGAACGAAGCGTGGCTCGCAACCATGGAAGCCTATTTCACCAAACGCGCTCGCGTCATGCCGCCCAACAATATCAAGCAGGCAATGCTGCCGATGGGCGCGGAGGTTCTCGATAACCCGGTCGGTACCGCCTGCGGTTTCGCGGTGACTATCGGCAAAGCGCGTTTTTATTTCACGCCGGGCGTGCCGCGCGAATTGCGCCGCATGCTTGAAGAACAGATTGTGCCGCGTCTGTTGGCAAAAGCGGGCAAACAGACCGCAGTGTTCCTTAAGCGCTTTCACTCTTACGGCATCGGCGAATCGCATGCCGACACACTGCTCGCGGGTGTGGAAGCGTTGGCCCCCGACGGCAGCGTTAAGCTCGGTTTCCGCGCCCACTACCCGCAGCTTGAAACCAAACTCACCGCGCGCGGCGCCGACATGGACGATATCCGCCGCAAACTCGCGCCCGTCGAAGCCGAAGTGCGCAAACGCTTTGGCAACTTTATTCTGGCAGAAGACGAGCACACGCTCGAAGGCGTGGTGCTGAGTGAACTGAAAAACCGCAACGGCACGCTGACGATAGTGGAATCATTCACCAGCGGGCAGATTACTGGGCGCCTCGCGCATTTGCCGGGCGCGGAAAAAATCGTACGCCGGGGCGTCGTCGCGCGCGAGTTGAGCGAAGTGTGTGCCGCTGTCGGTCTTGGTGATGTGCCCGTTGGCATCACGCGAGAAACCGCCGAAGCCGTGGCCCGCGCTGCGCAGCAGCACACAAAAGCCACGCATGCGCTGGCGGTGTTGATCGATCTGGACGAAGGTGCAGACCGCATCGAATTCGCAGGTACGGTTTGTCTGGCAATTGCTACCGCCAACGATGTGGCCTCACGCCGCAGCCGCATCGTCGGCGGCCGCGATTGGGTGCGTTTGGGCGCAGTGGAAATGGGACTCGATTGCCTGCGCCGCTATTTGCAGGGGCTGCCGGTTAACGAGCGCATTGATTTTGAGAAGGTCGAGTAACGCGCGCATACAGTTGCGCAGCAACCAGGGTGGGCAAAGCGCAGTGTGTCCACCAGCCGCACGCAACAAGCCGCAAATGTCATCGAGCTATAGATACCGGAACATCCCGCAACACAGTTGCCACCGGTTGTCCGCGTGGGCACAAAAAACGCGCCGACCCTACGCTTACTTAGATTCATTTGGGGATCACCGTCTCGGGCTCGCAACTTCGGCCTTGCTATTGGCCGAGCGAAGGCGCAACCTACTTGCGGGCGCAATGCCTGACAGCGTTGAACCGACGCAAACCCGCCACCATCGGCTGGACGCGCGAAAAGAGGCTGGATTGAATTCCCAATCGTTCTGACAACCAAAAGGAAAACACAATGAATCGTCATATCACAATCGCTCTGAGCACGATGGCACTGGCGTCTTCTGTCGCCATGGCGGCAATGGCCGCAGATGCGCCGCCTACATATAAGGGAGACCCGGACGTTTATAAGGTGATTTTTGAGGACAAAAACTTTCGGGTAATTGCAGTAACCCGGAAAAAAGGGGTGCATGATAAAGTCCACGGACATCCGGTGGCATCCGTTGTTTATAACGTCACTGACTGTACAACCAAGCAATATGGGGCCGACGGCAAGAATACAGAAGCTACCGCCAAAGCAGGTACTGCGAGAGCGATCCCGGTCATCTCCTCACATTCGGCCGAGAATACTGGCCCCGCGGACTGTCAGCAAGTCTTCGTCGAGCGTAAATAGTTGGCTTTGCGCCCATGGGAGGCGAATTGGTAGCGATGTAGGTTGGGGTGAGCCTACGAACCCCAACACGCAGTCGCTGCCTATCCCACAATCGCCATTACGCCACATGTGTTTGGTGTCGGGGTTCCTTCGTCACCCCAACCTACAATGCGCTTGATGCGGGAGCGTAGCGTGCCGATCAATCCTGCTTATTTTCTTTCGAGCCACCGCGGCACGGCCTCGCAACTCCTGAGCCACGCCACCACCGCCGGATACGCGTGGCGCTGATGGTGCGCGAACAATTAGCAGCGAAATAGCCAGTCAGGACGTAGCGTGCGCTGTGCGCACGACTTACTTTGGTGTAGCGCATGCTCGCTTCAAATCGAATCCGGCCGCCCGTGCGCATGGCGCACAGTACACAGATCAATCTCGCTTACCGTGGGTCATCGATTTCGAGAAAGTCGAATA
>JANMXV010000128.1:0-30330 GCA_031381325.1 Betaproteobacteria bacterium
GGCTCGGCACTAACGCAACCTTGTCGGCCTACAACCCGACAACCGGTTTGCTGTTCCTGAATTCGTGGGAAATTATCCGCGTGATGCAATTCGTGGACGTGAAGCTGCTAGTGGGCACGAGTTACATCGGCGTCGATTCCAGTACCAAGGTGCCAGAGATAACGGGCTATCACATCGCGATGAACCCGCTGACGGGCAAACTGGCATGGAAGATTCCACTGAGAGACTTTGCCGTATCCGCAGGCACCCTTGCGACGGATAGCGGATTGTTGTTTACCGGCAAACTCACCGGTGAATTCATCGCACTCGATCAGGACAGCGGCAAACAGTTATGGCAATTCAAAACCGGCTCAAGCATCAATGCGCCGCCGATTACTTACACGCACAAAGGTGTGCAATACGTGACAATACTGTCCGGACGAGGTGCTGCGAACCCCAGCCGCTCGGCGGGCGCTGTCGTTCCTACCGGGGGCTCGGCGTGGACGTTTGCGCTGATGCAGGACTGAGGCTGTTGAAGGCATGTATTTCGATCCATAACAAGGACAGATGATGAAAAAATTATTCTTGGGGTTATTGCTCGGTGTTTGTTGTGGCGTGTGTGGCACGGGTTTTTCCCAAACGGCAGAGGAACTTCTTGCCGACGGCAAAAACACCGAAAACGTATTGACCTTCGGCATGGGCTACGACTTGAAGATGTACAGCCCGCTCAGACAGATCAACAAAGCCAACATCAAGCGGCTGGTGCCGGTGTGGAATTTCAGTCTCGCCAACGACATGGGCGAACTGTCGCAGCCGACCATCTACAACGGCGTGATGTATGTGGTGAATGGCAACTGGACGTTCGCCATTGACGTCGCTACCGGCAGGCAAATCTGGCGCACGCCGGTGAACTATGACCGGGCAGCGCTGCGAGTGACCACTTCGGGCGCTTATATGCGCGGCGCTGCGACCATCTACAACGGCAAACTGTTCCGCACCACGGTCGATGCGCACGTACAGGCGCTCGACATGAAGACGGGCAAGGAAATCTGGAAAGAAAAATTCGCCGAGTGGAAAGAGAGCTACGGCGGGATCGTCGCGCCCGCCATCGTCAATGGCGTGTTGATTTCGGGCATGGCCGGCGGTGACCGCACGGCACGCGGCTTTATCGAAGGCTATGAGCCGGATACCGGCAAGCGCCTGTGGCGCACCTGGACCATTCCGGAGCCGGGACAAAAAGGCTCCGAAACCTGGCCCAACAAGGAGTTGCCCGATGCCTGGAAGTACGGCGGCGGCGCGACCTGGCAGCCCGGATCGTACGATCCGCAGCTTGATCTTTTCTACATCGGAACCGGTAACCCGGAACCTTACAACCCGAAATATCGCGCGGGCATGGATAGTCTTTATGCCGCGAGTGTGCTCGCGATCCGGCCCAAGACCGGTGAACTGGTATGGCACTACCAATTCGTACCGAACGATAGCTTCGATTTCGACGGCACCGCGGAAAGCATACTGGCCGATATTCAGATCGACGGCAAGCCGCGCAAGGTGCTGTTCAACGTCAACAAGAATGGGTTTGTGTATGTGCTCGACCGCACTAACGGTCAGTTAATTGCCGCGCATCCCTTCGTCGCGCAGAACTGGGCCAAATACATCGATCTGAAAACCGGGCGGCCAGTACTGACTGATTTGCTCGATCGCGCGCTCAAGGGCGAAACCGTCGATATGAGTCCGGCGCGCGCCACTAACGCAACCTTGTCCGCGTACAACCCGAAAACAGGACTGCTGTTTCTGAATTCATGGGAAGCGTTGCGCGTGATGAAATTCGTGGACGTGAAACTGGTGGTCGGCGGCGGCTACACCGGCATCGAGACCAGCTACAAAAATCCCGCAAACATCGCGCCCGGATATACCATCGCGATGAATCCGCTCACCGGCAAAGTGGCGTGGAAGATGCCGTTGCAGGAGTTTGCGATATCGGCGGGCACGCTGGCGACTGACGGCGGCTTGTTGTTCACCGGCAAGCTCACCGGTGAAGTCATCGCGCTGGATCAGGATAACGGCAAGCAACTGTGGCAATTCAAAACCGGCTCCAGCGTCAATGCGCCGCCAATTACTTACACGCACAAAGGTGTGCAGTACGTGACCATCCTGTCCGGACGAGGCGGCAGCAATCCCAATCGCTCGGCTGCAAATGTCATCCCAACCGGCGGTTCGGTGTGGACGTTTGCGTTGATGCCGGAGTAATACGCTGCTACGAGGGGCTGAGGCGGCGGTTGCGCCTCAGCGGTAGCGATGCAACTCTTCGTAGAATTCCTGCATCATGAATTCTTCAAGACCGGAGTTGTCGCGCGCGCGGGCTGATAGCGTCAGACTTTTGCCGGTGCGCTTGGAGTACCAGGAAAAGTCGCCGCGTTCGTAGTCGCGAATGATCTCAATGATTTTACGGATGACGGCAATATCGATATCACTGTTGTCGCCCTTGCGCACCTCGATCATCTGCGGCACTGCGCGGCGGAAATTCTGGTTCCAGCCATAGAACATGAACTCGGCGTAGTCATAGCCTCTGCGCCGGATCTGGAACACGCCGCCGCTGGGGGTCTGCGGTTTGGGTTCAAACGTGATCGGCGCCGATGGCTTGAGCGCGGCACTGCTGAGAGCGCCCCGGTTGGCTCTTTCGGTTTCCGCTGAGGGGGCGTCCGCGGACAATTCGCCGCGGGCGCGCTTTTGTGCCGCGATGTAGGCCGACAAATCAGCTTCCGCGGGCGGTGGCGTGGTGAGTTGCGGTATTTGCGCGAGCGGTGGCGGTTCCGCTTTGGGAACGGTAAAGACGGCAGGCCGCTCCGGCGTCGCGGGCTTGTTCAGCGCGATCACGGGCGCGGGCGGTTTGATTGCGGGTTGCCGTAATTGAGCAGCAGGCGGGCGGGGTAGTGGTGGCGTGATACGCGGTGGCGTCGGGGGCACGGCCGGTGTTGCTGGTTGTGGCGCCGAGCGCAAATAAGCCGTGAGCGGCGGGGGTACCGGCTCCTCGGTTTTTGATTTTTGCAGTCGCGGCATCCACACCAGCAGCGCCACGTGCGCAAGCAGCGACACCATAACCCAGATTGCGATAGTGGGAATGGTTACGCCGTCTCGCCTCGGACGATAGTCGTCAAACGTGGCGCTCATGCTTTGCTCAAACCGGTAGGAGTATAAAAATTATGCAACAAAAACAATAGTTTACACGATTGCGCCTGGTGTGAATTTAGTGCAGCGGCGGCGCCAGCCGCAGGCCGACATTGAGCAATGCCACTTTTTTGCCCAGCATCACCACACTGCCCCGCAAACGGTTGTTGCCGGTGTCGCTGAATTCAAAATCATAAGCGCGCTGCAACTGCAGCCGGCCGTTTTCGTCGCGCCCCATCTTCAGGCTGGAAATGCCCACGGTGTCGTCTAGAAACAGCAATCCTTCGGCGATACATGCGGCGCGGGCGGCGCGCACCGCGGCTTCACGTACGTGCAGACTGTCGTACCAGAGCCAGGCCAAGGCTGTGAGTAGTGCCAAGCCGCAGAGTTCCATTTGGCGTGAATCGTGAAATGTTAAACGTGAAATATGATGTGTGAATCGTTAATTGCTTCCGCGCAAGGAGCGTTACTGTGGAAATGGGGGTTACTTTCCGCGTTTCACATTTCACGTCTCACGAACTAAAGCGCTATTCCAGCCCCACCACCACGGTTTCCTTGTTATCGGCGACCCACACCTGGCCTTCCTGCACGGTGTAGCTCAGGTCCATACTGCGTTGCGCGAGTTTAGCCATGGCCTGGCTGGCTGCGCTAGGGATTTTCCGTATCGCGAGATTGCGCGTGCGTGCGAGCGTCGGCGCCATTTGTTCGCGCCACATCGCAGAACCCGATCCGCCGTAGCTGTACACCACCACCTGTGAAGCGCGCCCGCACGCTTTGCGCAGACGCTTTTCATCCGGCTGGCCTACGTCGATCCACAATCGAATCGCGCCGGTTAAATCTTTGTGCCACAGGTCCGGCTCATCATCGCTGCTTAACCCTTTGCCGAACACCAGCGCTTCATGCGCGTGCAGCGCAAACGCCAGCAGCCGCACCATCATGCGCTCGTCGGTCTCGGAGGGATGGCGCGCCAGCGTCAGCGCGTGATTCTGGTAATAGTTGCGATCCGTGTCGGAAATCTGCACGGATGCTTTGAAAATCGTTGCCTTGAGAGCCACGGTGTTCTAGCGGCCCTCAAGGTTGCGCAGGTTTGCGCGCCCGCTTTTAATTAACGGCAAAACAGTAAAGCAAACCGGCGCCGCCAGTGGCAACCAGATTTTCCTGACTGCAACCGCGCGACGGATGCGAGGAATTCCAGGAGCGCGAGGGCTCGTCCGGTTGCAGACCACTGCGATCGTGATGTCCGAGGATGGCCGCGCCCGCGTCGCTCTTGGTCCAGTTGCCGCAGGTGGTGTCGGTCGTGGCGGCGGACGCTCTGCCGTCGGGCGTGGAGCCGGTGAGTATGTCGTGCGTGTTCGGGCGGTCGCCGCGTCCGTTGACGGTTTTGCCTTTTTCGTTCACGGCAACCAGGCGGTTAATGTTGTTGACGTTATGCAGCTCGTCGACATTGCGTGCGATCAAGCGGCCTTCCGCGCTGTACCACGGGCCTTTGCCGATGCGCTCGCGCGCGTTGACTGCCGGCGCGCCACCGCTGGCTGTGGTGCTCAGATACGCATGCCAGGTGCGCCGGCGTGAGCCCGCCGCCGTGGCAAGAGACTGGCAATGGCGGTCGGCGCCGCCGAGTCCGCCCAGGTCCGCACCTTTGCCGGACCCCGCGCTGCTGATAAAAAACGACATTTCCGGCACGGCTTGTTGCGAGTACACGCCGCCGGCCAGTCCCAGCGACAGTGCCGCTAGTGTCATGGCCGTAGTTTTGATTGCAGTTGCCTTTTTCACGAAATCCTCCTTTGGGTTAAACAGCCTTGCGTCCAGCCTGTAGTTGCCGCGCAATAAACGCCTTCAACATATCATGCGCACGGTCGGTGTGCGGCCCCGATTGCGCCACCCACTCGTGCGTGCAGTCCGCAAAAATTTCAAGCTGGCACTCGCCGCCGGCAGCGCGATACGACGCGGAAAATTTCTCCTGTATCGGCGGAATTACATTGTCGTCGAGCGCGCCTTGCATAATCAGCAACGGCGGCAGTTCAACCTTCTCGCCGCGGTCGATCATTTCCTGCGGGTTGCCTTCGTGTATGGATTCCCACGGATTAAAAAAGGTGGTGCTGTTTTTAATCATGTGATCGCGCTTCATTTTTTCGGCTTGCTTGAAACGTGCGAATGGATCGCTGATCGGTGAACGCGTCGCGACATACGCCACGCGCGTGTTGATGCCGGGCGCGCCCGCCAGCACGTGCGCGTTGTAGCGCGCGTCATTGGGCCGCATGCCCAATAACTCGGCCACATGACCGCCGCTGGAACTGCCCAGCACGCCGAGCGTGGACGCATCGCCGTTCCACTCAATAGCCTTAGCCTTCAACCAGCGTATGGCGTAGCTCGCCTCTTGCACGCAGGCCGGATACGGCGCTTCGGGCGCCAGCGACATGTCGATGGCCACCACCAGCAAGCCGCTTTTCGCCGCCGCTTCGTCCATCGGCGCATTGGCGAAACGATCCTTGTTGTTCCACGCGCCGCCATGCAGATCCAGCAGCACCGGAAACGGGCCCGCGCCTTGCGGCTGGTAAATGCGCGCCATCAGCGTACGCGCCGGTGTCTTGCGAAATTCAATGTCCCAAACCTTGATCTCGAATTGGGCGGCGGGATTATAGTTTTTAGCAGCGGTCATGGCGGCGCTCCGTGGGTGGGGTGTTCAGCCTTCCTGAATATCGCTATTCCGGCGCAGTGTCAATGCTCTTTCCTTCATTCAAAACTCGGGCTACACTGTAATCCCGCAATCATTGAAAGGAGGTGATCCCGTGAGAGACCGAATAAGCACGACCCTGCAGGATGGCGCACCGAACTCGAACTGCGGATCAACCCGCACAGAAGGGCAGTTCGTCAACCGGTAGGCTGGCGTGTCTGAGCAATAAGCAACGCCCCGTGGATTCGTTCACGGGGCGTTTGTGTTTGGCTGTCTTGGCGCTTACGCGATCTAAGCTATAGCGTCGGTTGTGTCGAGCGCTTGGTTTCTGGAAATGCAAGGCTGGCGGGCCGCGAGAGTCGCAGATCGGTCACTTTGCGACAGCCGCCAACGTGGTGTGGATGTCCAATTGCTGTCGTTCATTGTGATGACTTGAAGCGGTCCCAGATAGGAAATTTCCATTTCTTGAGGTAATCTAAATCTACCCTGAAAAGTGGTGCAAGGTCTCGGACTATAGTAGGATTAAATCCTGCGAATTTCAGTAGAGGCCCCTTATGCGTACTACCCAGCAATTCAGTATCACCCTGCCCAATGAGATGGCGGAGGCGGTGAAATCCAAGGTCGCTTCTGGCGAGTACGCCACCGAAAGCGAAGTCATCCGGGATGGGTTGCGCGTGCTGATAGCCCGCGATCGCGCTGTGGAAAGCTGGCTCTTGGAGCAAGTCGGGCCCGCCTATGATGCGTTGAAAGTCAATCCTCTGCGGGCGGTCACCGTTGATCAGATGCGGGTCAGGCTTGCCGCCGAACATAAGAAAGTAACCGCCCAGAAGTAATGGCGTACATCGTCGTATTCACACCCGAAGCAGAAGAACAGCTCGCGGTGCTCTACCGCTACATCGCGGTTGCCGCTACACCTGAGATTGCGGCGTGCTTTACGGGGGCCATCATCACGTACTGCGAGTCGTTGCGGAACTTCCCGCAACTCGGAATCCTGCGCGAAGACATCCGTCCTGGGATGCGTATTACGAACTACAAAGGGCGGACGGTGATCGCCTTTGCCGTGGATGCTGAACGGGTCTCTATTATTGGCGTGTTCTACGGTGGTCAGGACTACGAGACGGTATTGCATACCAACAGCTAGTCTCAGCGCGCAGCGATGCCCGCCGCCTTCGTGACCTTCGCCCACTTTGCTATTTCCGCCGCGATAAACGCTTCGAATTCCTTCGGCGAAGTGCCTTGCGGCAACAGCCCCTCCGCGGAAAGCCGCTTTTGCATATCGGCGGATTTCGCGATCACGGCGACTTCACGATGCAGCAGAGTCACTATCGACAGCGAAATCTTCGCCGGACCGAACAAGCCTTGCCAGCTCGAACTTTCATAACCGGGCACGCCTGATTCGGCAACGGTCGGCACGTCAGGCAGCGTCGGCCAGCGTTCAGGAGACGACACGCCCAGTGCGCGCAAGCGGCCGCCACGCACCAGCGGCAGCGTGCTGGCCATGCTGCTAAAACTGAAATCGATTTCCCCACCTACCAACGCAGTGAGCGACGCCGGCGCGCCCTTATAGGGCACGTGCAGCACGTTGATGCCCGCCATCACCCGGAACAACTCACCGGTAAGATGCGTTGCGCCGGCGGTTCCCGACGAGGCATAAGTGAGTTTGCCCGGCTGCGCCTTGGCGGCGGTGATGAGATCACGTACCGAGCGCGTGGCATGGTTCTGATTGACCACCAGAATGTTGTACCCCACGCCAAGCAGCGAAATCGCCTTTACATCGCGCAGCGTATCGTAGGGCAGCTTCGCGTGCAGACTGGGATTGATGGCGTGCGCCGTCGGCGCAAGCAGCAGCGTGTAACCGTCGGGCTGTGCGTTCGCCACCAACTCGGTTGCGATGATGCCGGAACCGCCGCCGCGATTATCCACCACGATTTGCTGGCTCAGGCGCTCGCTCAGACGCAGACCGTAGGCGCGCGCCACCATATCCGAGTTGCCGCCGGCGGTCTGCGCGACGATCAGACGGATGGGTTTCGCCGGATAATTCGGCTGTGCTGCAAGTGTGTGGCCTGCAGCGGCCAACAGTGCGGCTATGAAAATGCAGGTGCGTGTCACGCAGTGTTATCCATCATTGTGCTCAGTTGCGGATCGCAAGGCAGGCTTTATATTTTCATGCGCCCTACGACGCATACCCCGCATCAACCCGATCCAGCCTTCTCAACAACCCTGCCCAAAGTAGCGCGCCACCCGCGGCACGTCCACTGGCGTTGATTTCTGCGCCGACCTGCATGGTGTGATCGACGACCTCCTTTGGCAGATGATTCAACTCGGCGTCGCCACTCATCGCCGCCAACTGGAATTTACAGGCGCGCTCCACACGATACATGCGCGCGAACATTTCACCGACCGTGGCGCCGATGGTGAGCGTGCCGTGATTGCGCAGAATCATCATGGTGCCGTCACCAAGGTCTTTCACCAGACGCTCGCGCTCGGTGAGATCGTGCGCGATGCCTTCGTAATCGTGATAGCGCACTTGGCTGTACGGCATGGCGAGCGCCATTTGCGTGAGCGGCAGCAAGCCTTGTTTCTGTGCCGACACACCCACGCCGTCGCGCGTGTGACAGTGCATCACCGCGTGCGCATCGTGGCTGTGCATGTGTATCGCGCTATGGATGCAGAATCCGGCGAAGTTGATCTCATACGGCGACTCGGAAAGCTTATTGCCGTCGGTGTCGCACTTGATCAGCGACGATGCGGTGATTTCGTCGAACAACAGGCCATACGGATTGATCAAAAATTGATTGTCGGTGCCCGGCACGCGGCACGAGATGTGCGTGCCCAGCATGTCGGACCAGCCCATCATGTGACAAAGCCGGTACGCAGCCGCGAGTTCGACGCGGGCCTCCCATTCGGCTTTGCTCATGCGCGCGCGCGAGGATTTTCCGCTGGTTTTTGCAACGCTGTGCAGGCGGGTGACATTGGATTTTTTGGTTGCGGTTTTCATGGGCGTGCTCCGATGAGTATTATGATGAACCCGCATTATTGCGCATGCTGCGGGTGATCGAAACTGTCAATTGCGATGTCGCGGCCACATAGTGAAATGTTATTTAAAAACAAATAGTTACGCAGATACCAAAGGGCCGGGCACGGAATCCACTATCATGCGAGCTAGCCCCATGGCGGATTCAACGTGGCGCCCAAAACAAATTTCCATTCCAACAATAGGAGTACCACCATGCTGTGGACCGTATCGTGCTTGGACAAACCGAACACTGCTGCCATTCGCGAATCCGTGGTGCAACCGCATCGCGACTATTTGGGTAGCCAGAAAAAAATTCTGGTGCTCGCGGGCGCCACCCAAAACGACGACGGCACGGCAGCCATCGGCAGCCTGTTCGTGCTCAACGTCAACAGCCGCGCCGAAGCGAAGGCGTTTTCCGACGGCGACCCGTTCACGCAAAAAGGTGTGTTTGCCAGCATCACCATCACGCGTATGCGCAGGGGGCAGTGGAATCCCGATGCGGCGGAAGGGGCGTAGGCGTCATTGTCGAAAAATCTGCAGCTACAACTGTGCGTTGGAGGCCTCAAACGCGCGCATCGTGTGTTCTACGTCGTACGGACGCTCTTCGAAGCTCTGGGGATCCCATTCGCTGCGAGGGGTCGCGAAAAAATCGCCGCCGTAGACGTGAAGCGCCGCGGTAATCTGATCGAGTGGATTGGTCACGGCATGGATGATGTTCTTGCCGAGCGGCGCCGTATCCCCGGCGTTCAACTCTTTCGTCCCATGCTGTACTAAGCCGTGCCCGTCGCGCCGGTAAAAGGTGTTCTGCTCGCGGCCCGTATAAATTCCGATAACAGCCCACATGTGATGATCGTGCGGATGGAATTCCATGCGCGGGCCCCAGCACAAATTCAGGATCGTCAGATCATCCGACTTATGGATTATATTGACGCCTGCACGCTGTGGCTCTCCCACGGCTCGCATAATCTGCAGCGGGGCGCGAACCGCGCGATCGACCAGTTCCCGCACTGCGGCCTGGGCATTGGTTTCGCGCAGCGCGGCACGGCATTCATCGATGAAACGGTCTGTCTGAAACATGGCGCTTACTCCTTTTTCCTTTCAGTGAACCCTGGGCGTCCCGAATAAGGCGCCTGCTACCAACACCCAGGCGGGAGGCGTAACTGTGCCACAAACGACGAACCCGTAGATTCGGAAAGCGAACTATGGGCTGAAGGGTGCGTCGGCCAGCGGGATCAAGTCACTCAACCACCGCATCCGCCGCTGTGTAGTTCAAGTTCAACGCCTTGGCCACTGCCTCAAATGTGACCTTGCCCGCCGCGATGTTCAGTCCGTTCTTCAGATACGGGTCGTCGTGCAGTGCCTTGCGCCAGCCCTTGTCGGCGAGCGCGAGTGCGAAAGGCAGTGTGGCGTTGTTCAGCGCGTAAGTAGACGTGCGTGGCACTGCCCCGGGCATGTTAGCCACCATGTAATGCACCACGCCATCGATCACATAAGTTGGGGCAGCGTGCGTGGTGGGGCGGCTGGTTTCGACACTGCCGCCCTGGTCGATTGCCACGTCGACGATCACCGAACCCGGTTTCATCTGCGGCAGCATTGCTTTCGTAATGAGCTTCGGCGCGGCGGCGCCGGGTATCAGCACGCCGCTGACAACCAGATCTGCACGCAGCACTTCGCGCTCAATGTTGTCGCGATTACTGAACACGGTCATCGCGCGGCCGTTGAACAGGGCGTCGATCCGCCGCAAGGCGTCAATGGATTTGTCGATCACGATCACTTGCGCGCCGTTGCCCACCGCCATTTGCGCAGCGTTGGTGCCGACTACGCCCGCACCGAGGATCACCACGCGCGCGGGTGCGACGCCCGGCACGCCGCCGAGCAGCGCGCCCATACCACCGGCACTTTTCTCCAGACAGTGTGCCCCAGCCTGAATCGACATGCGCCCGGCCACCTCGCTCATCGGTGCAAGTAGCGGCAACGTGCCGGACGGCGATGTAACGGTCTCGTAGGCGATGCAGATTGCGCCGCTTTCGATCAAGTCTTTGGTCTGCTCAGGATCGGGCGCGAGATGAAGGTAGGTGAACAGCACCTGTCCTTCGCGCAGCATTCTGCGCTCGACCGGTTGCGGCTCTTTGACCTTGACGATCATGTCTGCGCGCGCAAAAACATCGGCTGCGCCGCCTGCCACCTCGGCGCCCATCTTGCGATAGTCGTCGTCGCTGGCGCCGATGCCGGCCCCGGCTTGCGTCTCGAGGATCACGCGGTGCCCGTGCGCAACGGCTTCGCGCACCGACGACGGCGTCATGCCGACGCGATACTCATGAACTTTGATCTCCCTTGGGACGCCGATCAGCATGGGTGCGTCCGTGGTTCAGTGATCGTGCCGTAGTCAGGATGGTTGGACATGCATACTATAGGCAATGTGAATTGGGAGCATGAGTGCAGCCTCGCTCCTCGCATTTTAGCAGGGTAACTATATGATTTTTTCTACCTCGACCCTATCGGCGGCAAAGGCAGCATCGAATTCTTCACCGGGCTTGCCAATCGACAGGTCTTGCATTGCGTTCTTGGCGATATACTCTTTAAACTCCGGGCTACCACGCGATTGCAATAGCGCCTGCGCATACAACAACCTATCAACCGGAGGATCCTATGTCCGCAATTCTCACCCGACTCAGCACCAAACCGCTGCATCCGTTGTTCGTCGCGGAAATCACCGGCATCGATCTCACCGTGCCCGTCGACCGCGAAGATTTCAGCGCGATCTGGGAAGCTTTCAACGAACACCAGATTCTGGTGTTTCGCGACCAGTCCTTTGACGATGAATCGCAGATTGCCTTCAGCCGCAACTTCGGCACGCTGGAGACGATGGAGGCGCATCCGGGGAATGACTTCAATCCCGGCCACATCGCGGTGATGACCAACCTGGATGCGCAGGGTAACCTTTTGCCGCTCACGGACCCGAGCATGATCCACCGGCTGCGCAACGAGGCCTGGCACACCGATAGCTCGTTCAAGCGTGTCGCGGCGCTCTGTTCCCTGCTCTCGGGCCGCGTGGTTCCACCGCTCGGCGGCAACACCGATTTCGCGAGCGCGCGTGCTGCCTACGCGGCGTTTCCCGAAGCACGCAAGGCGGCACTGGAAGGCCTGACCGTTGTGCATCGGGTCGCCGCGCCCAACGAAACCGACGACCCTGCGTATAACGAGGAGCAAAAGAAGCGCCTCACTGTCACCCACCCGCTGATCCGTACCAACCCCGTGAATGGCCGCAAGAATCTGTACGTCGGTTCTCACGCGCAAGAGATCGTGGGCATGCCGCGCGAGCAAAGCAGTACGCTCCTCGACGAACTGACCGCATTCTGCACGCAGCCACGATTCGTCTATAGCCATCCGTGGCGTCAGCACGATCTGGTGATCTGGGACAACCGCTGCGCCCTGCACCGGGCAACAACATTTGACAAGACCCAGTACCGCCGCAATATGCACAGAACCACCGTGGCGGGCACGGTGCCGGATAGTGCTCTGGCAAGCATGCCGGAGGCTGCCGCTTGAGAATTCGTAACTTGCTTCGTAGCGTGCGCCATGCGCGGTTGACACCCATTCGAAGCTTTCATGCAGGCAACTGGATCAATCAAACCACCGCCGCTTATAACTAATCCCCGGCGCATTGGGCCCCGCACCCGAAGGGTCTACCCACAACGATTTCCCCGGATGTTTCACCGGCACGCCGTTGAAGCGTTCGCGAAGCCAGTCGCACACAAAGGCGTGGATGTCGGCTTCCCATACTGAGCTGCGCCCTTTCTGCGTAATCGAGCCGTTGTGATGCTGGTCGGGCAGCACCCACAGTTCGGCGGGGGCTTTCATCTGATCGAACAGGCGGTAGACCTCATCGACGGGGGCGCGCGGGTCGTATTCGCCGGTGACGATCAGCGTCGGGCAGGTGATCTTGTCCATCAATCCGTCCATCGTCATCTTGTCCACTACGGCGTCGAGTTCCGCTTCGCTCGTTGATTGCGTGAGATAAGCAAAAAGCTGTTTATAGCGCGGCGACTCTTCGGTCATCAGATAATATTTATCGACGAACGAGGCCCACGGCGCGGCGGCAGCGGCAATGTTGCGATTTTTCGCGGCGATGCGCATGCCCCAGAACGATCCGAAGGAGAGCGCGTACACACCGATTTTTTTGGCATCAACGTCCTTGCGTTTCATCAGCACATCAATGACGGCGGCAGCGGCATCTTCGTAGTTATCATCGGTCAGGCGTATGCCGCGAAGATTGCTTTCGCCCTGACCGGGGCCGTCGAACGAAAACACATGCATGCCGCGCTGCAGCGCCTGGTTGTAATACGGATGCGGCCATGCTTCCTTGGTCTGGTCGCAACCGGGCACATAAAAAATCAGCGGCTTCGCGCCATCGCCCGGCGCCAGATGCAGATTGCCCGACACCACCGTACCGTTCCACGGCACATCCACGTGCTCGATGCGATAGGGCGCCAGTTCGCGCACCTTGTCATAGCAGCGCATCACCCCACCATGCAGAAATTTTTTCTCGTCACCGGTCTCGAACACCACGTGCTGCGCATCGACGTATTGCAGCGCCGCCTGGTAATAGAGCTCCATCGCGGTTTCCTTGTGCCCGGCTTCCATCTCCGCCTGCGCCAGACGTTCGGATTTTTTCGCGGCCATACCCACGTGCTTGGCGATCATGTCGTGGCTGCGCACCGTGCGCGGCAAGCGACCGCGCCCATCGGGCTGGAAGTGGAAGGTCTTGCCGGTTTCTTTCACCATCCAGTCGAAGAACCATTGTTGATTATCGCGATGCAGATGCGGCTTGCCCTTTTTGGCGCGTGCAGGACTGGGCATGGTTATACCTTTAAAAAAGTGTTTAAAAACAAATAGTTATATAAGATCAGTTCGCGGGCGTCAACCCAACGATACCCAACCAGAACTGCACCTTCTTGCCCGGCGTCTCGACATCGTATTTACGCACGAACTCAAGTTTACCGTCGTCGCCGACACAGTAAACACTCATGGCCGCGGGCACGTTGTGTACACCCGTGCCATCGCGCACCAGCATCGCGCGTGTGGTGGCTGCGACCATCAGGCGTCCGCTGGGATCAAACGCAAAGGTGCGCACATGATACGAATGCGCTTCAACATGCTGTATCAGCGTCGGCTCGCCCGTCGTGGGATTGATGGCAAATACCGCGATGGTATTTTCGCCCGCATTGAACACGCGTTGGCCCTTGAATTCAACCGTGCCGTCGGCGCGGTTTGCGACATATACAAAACGCCCGTTCGGATGCACATGCACCGCGCTGCATATCTGCCGTGACTCGTGATCATGCGGCGCGGACAGCGTGTTCTTGATGAATGCGGGTTCCGCGCTGACCACATCGCCTTCCAGCACGTGCATGTGCAGCGTGTTCTGGCGCTCTATCGAGGCATACATCCAAGGATTGGCCGGATGAAAATCCACATGACGCGGGCCATAGCCGAGTCCACCGCGACCCCCGGGAGAGATCGACGCCAGTGGGCTCAGCACACCATCGCGAAATTTGTAAAACTTCAACGCACCGGGGTCTTCCGCTTTGCCATGGCTGGCATCATTGCCGCGAGTGACTAAAAGCGCCGCGCGGTTTGAGGGCGTCATCATCACCTGATGGGCGAAAGTGCCGGTGTCGAGCGGCTCAGCCGGAGCAACCGCTGTGCCGACGCTGCCGTCCGCGTAGATGCGATGCACGGTAATATTGCTGGGGCCGTTGTAGGCCGTGAGTACATACGAGCCGGTGGCGTCCACGCAATGGTGGATGGGGCGCGACGGCAAGGCCTGCGGCTCGCCGTGCAATGCCAGCGCGCCGGTGGCGCTATCCACACGCAAGGCGCTCAAGCGATGCACCTTGCCCGGCACACCGGCCGAGGCACTGCCGCCGTCGCTCGACGTGACATAGAGAAATTTTCGCGACGCCTTGGATGGACCGGGCCAACCATACTGCACATTGCCGGGCAGCGTGACTGAAGCGCGTGGCGTGAGTTCGGCGCGTTCGACATTCACCTCAAACTGCGTGAGCACTTCGCCTACGCTGCGGTAGAGTGCGCAGCGCGTGTTATTTGCGGCATTAGTAGCTTTTGTAACCATAAGGGTTCCCGGAAAATCGTTGAGCCTTGATTCTCTCGCAAATTGGCGCTGCTGCCACGCGGGATGCGATTGCGCGTCCGCATGACGGAAATCCTCGTTGAAACAACCCATAGGAAATTGACGCCGCGCGCGCCTTCAAATATTGTGCGGCGAGCGTTGCGTCCAAGCCTCGCTTGGCGGGATACTGGGCTTGCGCAATTCAATCACGGGGAGATGAAATGACGACACGCAGAGATTTCATGCAGCAAAGCGCCGGTGCGGCAGCCGGTATTGCATTCACCGGTTGCGGCTTGCTCGATGCCGCGCACGCGCAGCCGGCGGGCAAACGCCGTCAAGTGGTGGTGGCGGGCAAGCGCGTAAAAACGGTCGATGTGCATGCGCACTGTGTGATCCCCGAAGCAATGTCGCTGATGGGCATGAAGATCGCACCTCAAACGCTGGTGGTGGTGCAGGATCGGCTGCGCATTATGGACGAGCAGGGCATTGACGTTGAGGCGCTGAGCATCAATCCCTTCTGGTACGGCGCCGAGCGCGACAAGGTCGCGGAGTTGATCAAGATTCAGAACGAAAAGCTGGCAGAAATCTGCGCGGCAAATCCGGATCGCTTCGTGGCGTTTGCGTCACTGGCGTTGCAGTTCCCCGACCTCGCGGTGCAACAGCTCGAAGAAGCGGTGAAAAAGCTCGGGCTGCGTGGTGCAGCCATCGGCGGCAGCGTTGCCGGAATGGAATTTGCCGATCCGAAATTTCACCCGGTGTGGGCAAAGGCGCAGGAACTCGGCGTGCTGCTATTTATTCATCCGGCGGGCGTGCCGGTGTTGAATTCACGCCTCAAGGGCAACGGCGTGCTCGAAAACGTCATCGGCAATCCGCTCGACACGACGATTGCGCTGTCGCATCTGATTTTTCAGGGCACGCTCGACAAATATCCGGGGCTCAAGCTGTGCGCGGCGCACGGCGGCGGCTATCTGCCCTCGTACGCCGACCGCTCAGATCACGGCTGTCTCACCTTCCCGGAGCGCTGCGACAAGAGCATTGTGCTCAAGAAAAAACCCACTGAGTATCTGAAGCAGATTTATTTTGATGCATTGATTTTTGGCACGGAAGCGTTGCGCCATCTGGCGGCGCAGGTGGGGCCGGGGCAGATTGTCATGGGCACCGATTACCCGTTTCCGTGGGAGGACAAAGCGGTGGATCACATCCTCAACACACCGACGCTCAGCGATGCTCAACGCGCGGCGATGTTGGGGGGTACGGCGGCGAAGTTGTTGGGGATCAAGTAGCCGCGGAAATTTTGGCTCCGGGGAGGGCAGTGGGATTACGTAGGATGCCGGTGAGCACAGCGAACCGCATCAATTCAGGCCCAACGCTCGACCGATGCGGTTCCTTCGTCACCGGCATCCTACATGCCCGGTCGCGCACGCCTGGTTTTTTTTCGTGCTGCCACACCTACTGCGGTGGAATACTCGCCGCTTTGATCACCGCCGCCCACTTCGGGATTTCCTTTTTCAGATAGGTAGAAAACTCTTCGACGCCGCCTGACGCCGGCTCTACACCTTGAGCGAGAAGACGCGCTTTTACGTCAGCGACCGTGAGCGCTTGGGCTGTCGCCACACCGAGTTTTCCGATGATCGGGCGTGCGGTCGCGGCGGGCGCAAACATGCCGTACCACGAATTCGCGTCGTAACCGGGCAGTCCCGCTTCGTGCAATGCGGGTACATCGGGCAGCGCGCTGCTGCGTTTGGCGGATGACACGCCGATCACGCGCAGCCGGTTTTGTTGCGCGTGAGGCAGCACGGCGGCGATGGAGGCAAACGCCATCTGCACTTCGCCCGCGAGTACCGCGACTGCCGCCGGCGCGCCGCCTTTGTACGGCACGTGCAGCACCTTGGTCTGCGACAGATTTTCGAACAACGCGGCTGCCAGATGCAAAAAGCTGCCCACGCCGGCGGTGGCGCAACTCACGGCATCGGGCTTCGCTTTTGCGAGCGCGATGAGTTCCTTGAGATTTTTCGCGGGCAGTGATGGATGCACCACCAGCGCCAGCGGCCCGTATCCGGCGAGCGACACGGGCGCTAAATCGCGTTGCACATCAAACGGCAGTTTCGCAAATAGCGAGGGCATGGCCACGGTGGCGTTGGAGAGCAGCAGCGTGTGTCCGTCCGGCGTGCTCTTGGCGACGATATCGCTGGCAAGATTGCTTGATGCGCCGGGGCGGTTGTCCACCACCACCTGCTGGCCGAGGTTTTCGGAGAGTTTCTGCGCGATGACCCGCGCCGAAACATCGGTGGCGCCGCCAGCGGCGAAGCCGACCACCAGGCGGATGGGGCGCGAGGGATAGGCGTGTCCCCGGATCAAGTCCGGGGCAGGCTCTGAGCTTGTCGAAGCGGCCTGTCCCGATCCCGTCGACGCGGATTGCGCTTGCGCCGCGCCCGCACAAGATACCAGCGTCGCCACGGTTGCAATGGCGCTGAATAAGCGGTTTTTCATGTGCGGGATTATAATGGCTTGTTCATTCGACGCCGGGGGAATCTCATGAGCATTACGATCCATGCCGTAACACCGGATTTCGTTGCTGAAATCGGCGATGTGAATTTATCCCAGCCGCTGGCCGACGCCGATATCGAAGCCATCAAGCAGGCGTTCTGGAAATACGCGGTGTTGGTGTTTCCCGATCAAAAGCTTTCGGCGCAGCAGCATATCGATTTTGCCAAGCATTTCGGTCCCATCGAGATGGATCGCGTGCTCGCTGCCGAGAATGCCGCTCCGCGTTTGGGCGCGGCCTTTGCCGACATCTCCAATCTGAACCTCGAAGGAAAAATCTGGGATAAAGACAGCCGCCAGCGCATGTACAAAGAAGGCAATAAGCTGTGGCACACCGACAGTTCCTTCAAATACAAACCAGGTCTGTGCTCGTTGTTGTATTCGACGACGGTGGCGCCCATCGGCGGACACACCGAATTCGCCGACCAGCGCGCGGCGTACGATGCGCTACCCGATGAGATGAAGAAAAAAATCGCGGGACTCATCGCCGAACACTCGATTGAAATGTCGCGCCGTCGCACCGGCTTCGCGGACTTTCAGCCCGACGAAGCGAAGCGCCTGCCGCCGGTGCCGCAAGCCGTGGTGCGCACCATCCCGCAAAGCGGACGCAAGTCGCTTTACATGGCTTCACATGTGGGCCGCATACTCGGCATGAGTGATTGCGAAAGTAATGCCTTGTTCGATCAGTTGATGACGCACATCACGCAACGCCAGTTCGTGCATAACCACCGCTGGCGCCCGAATGATCTGGTGATGTGGGATAACCGCTGCACCATGCATCGCGGCACGGATTTCGACGACATGCGCTTCGTGCGCGACATGCGGCGCATCACGGTGAGCGATATTGCCAACTCCTGCGAGCAGGAAGGGATTGCGGTGGCGGCGTAACTGGCTTGCTGTAGCGTGCGCCGTGCGCACGGCTGTGCTGACCGCGGTCAAGGTTCGTGCGCGCGGCGCACGCTACGAACTCTCGCGGTGCGGCATGCCGCGAGTTACGCCGGCAACCCCATCATCTCCGTCCACCACTGAAGCTTTCCATTCAACTCGACATCGACCTTGCGAACGAAGGTCAGCTTGCCGTCGGCGCCGATGCGAAAGACGCTCAACGCGGCGGGCGCGAGGCGCACTTCATTGCCGTTGCGTACCCACATGTCGCGTATGCTCGCGGATATGAGCAGGCGGCCACTGGGATCGATACTGAAGGTGCGCACGTGGTGTGTCAGCGGATCGATGCTCTGAATCAGCGTAGGTTCGCCGTTATCCGGGTTGATTGAAAATACCGCAATGCTGTTTTCACCGCCGGCAAAAACCTTTTTGCCGCCGAAATCCACCGTGCTGTCCGCGCGATTGGCCGTGTAAACAAAACGGCCGTTTGGATGCACGTGGATCGCACTGGTGGTCTGGTGCATCTTCGGGTCGCGTTGGGCTGAAAGCGTGGTTTTCACAAAGGCGGGTTCTTGTGTGACGCTGTCGCCTTTGATGCGGTGCATGTGCATCTCGTTCTGGCTTTCAACATTCACGTACATCCACGGCTGCGACGGATGAAAATCGACATGGCGCGGGCGATAGTCGAGGCCGCCTTTGCCGACGGCATCGATGGAAGCCAGTTGCGTGAGCTGGCCATCGTTAAAGCCGAAAACCTTGATGGCGCCTGGATCTTCGGGCTTGCCGGGGCGGGCGTCGTTGCCACGCGCGGGGAAAATGACCAGGCGGTTCGACGGCGCAGTGACCACCTGATGCGCATAGATGCCGCAATCGACTTTTGACGTTTGCTCCACGCGCGCGCCGACCGTGCCATCGGCTCCGATGCGATGCACGGTGATATTGCTTGGATTATTGAAGGCGCAAAGTGCATAGGCGCCGCTGCGATCGAGGCAATGGTGTATGGGGCGCGAAGGCAGGGGCTGCGGCTCGCCATGCATCGCGAGCGCGCCGCTCGCATCGACGCGCACCGCGCACAGGCGATGCATGTTGCCGGGATTAGGTGTATTGCCCGCCGCCGCGTCGCTGGTGGAGACAGTCAGAAACTTTCTTGATGCGCCGGTTGGACCGGGCCACACATACTGCACGTTGGATGGCAGGGTGACGGACGCGCGCCGCGTCAAGGTTGCAGCATCGACATCCACGTCAAAATGCGTGAGCTGGTCGCCGCAGCTTTGATAGAGCACCGTGCGTCCGCCGCCTCTTGTATTTGCCTCGCTCATTGCTGCACCGAAATGGCGGCCGCGTGCGAATGCGCTGCGCTAAATGTTCGACGATTCATGATGAGAGTCCCAAGAAAAATATAATTAAAACGGTTCACCGGGCCTTCGTGTGGGTCATCTGCCAACCCCGTCATTCCGGCGAAAGCCGGAATTCAGTGCGTTACCCGATGCGAAGGATCTTGATTCGAGATGCTTCGCATGATTATACGTACTGGATTCTGGATTACGCCAGAATGACGGCAGGAAGTTGGGGCTTTATAAAACGTCATATGGCAGTTTGTTAGTTCAGCCCTGGCCCCTCAACCCCACAAATCCCGCCCACCACTGAAACTTGCCACCGAGTTCGACATCGTACTCGCGCACAAAGGTGAGCTTGCCGTCCGCGCCGATGCGAAACACGGTCAACGCGGCGGGCACGTGCCGCACGTTGTTGCCCTCGCGCACCGACATATCGACGATGCTTGCCGCCACCATCAGGCGGCCGCTGGGGTCGATGCTGAAGGTGCGAACATGGAAGCTTTGCGGATCCGCGTTCTGTATCAGGGTCGGCTCGCCGGTGGTCTGGTTAATTGAAAACACGGCGATGTTGTTTTCACCGCCGCGGAACACGCGCTTACCGTTGAAATCCACCGTGGCGTTGGCGCGATTGGACACATACACCGTGCGCCCGTTCGGATGCACATGGATGCCGCCGGCCGCTTGTGGAAAATGGATGTCGTAATTCCCGACCGTGGTGTTCTTGTTGTAAACGGGTTCGGCGGCCAGGCTATCGCCCTGCAAGCGGTGCATATGCAACTGGTTTTACGCTTTGACAATGATTTCGCGCGGCGTATCAGGCATCAGCATTACTCATTTCAGACTGCGGCCGCGCGCTTGCATTTTGTTTTGGCCACTGTATCCCTATCGAGCCGCCGCCTTGGGCGCGACCGACAATCCTTTCACGCCGTTCTTCTCGATCAACTGCGCCACCAGCCCGGAGGCTTTGACATCTTCGATGAATTCGCGCAGGTATTGCGCGCCGGCCTCGCGGCCCTTCACCGTGCCCGCGGCCTGCCGCACCACACTGAAGCGACCGTCAAGTATGCGCGAACCGGGCAATTGCGCGGTGTATTCCAGCAACGTCGGCTTTAGCCCGGCCAGTACGTCGAGGTTTTCCGCGACAAAATATTTGTATGCCGTGGCGGTGCCCGGGATTTTCACGAGTTGCGCCCGCTTGATGGTGCGGCTTAGATACAAATCGTAGGCGCTTGCCGCCGGCACGACGATGCGCACGCCCGCACGATCCACGTCTGCGATGCTGCGCAACTTTGATCCCGCCGGCGTCAGATAGGTGGCGTCGATTTCCGCATAGGCATCAGTGAACGCGATTTCGTTTGCGCGCTCCGGTTCGTCGCCGAGAAAAGCGACATCCCACGCAGCGGATTTCACCGACCCCGCCAGCGCACCGGCAGAACTGTAAGGGACGATTTCCAGCGACACATTGAGCCGTCGTGCAAGTTCCCGCGCCAGATCGACGGCAACGCCGCGCGGCTCGCCGTTCGGGCCTTTCGCGGTGAGCAGCGCATTCTGGAAATTGATGCCCGCGCGCAGTTTGCCGGTGGGCGTAAGCTCGGCGCGCGCGGCTGGCGGCGCTGGCGGACCTGACGGCGTAGATGCACACGAAACCATGATCAACAATCCGATGATGACGATAGCCAGTCTGAACATTGCGCGCCTCCCTTGAATAGTTTCACGCGATACCTTCGACGATGCGCAGATCACGCTCGACCGCGTCGCCCAGCACCTTGAGCGCTTCCTGGTAGCCGGGGCTGTCATGCGCGGCAATGGCTTTTTCAAGACTGTCGAATTCAATCATCACCACGCGCTGGTTCAAGCCGAGTTCGTAAGTCTTGGCCGGCGCGCCGCGTACCAGAAATTTTCCGCCTGCCGCCTGAATGGCAGCGGGCGCGATCTTGGCATAAGCCGCGAACGCGTCCGGATTCTTGACCGATTTGTAGAACGCCATCCAATATGCTTTTGCCATCATGTCCTCCGGGAGGTTGCGGTGGGAATGTCAAACACGCCAAGTTTACCGCTAATCGGCGAAACCGTGATTTACGCATGGCGTCAAGCGGACGTCAATTCGGCCATCAGCGACCGTACGTTACCGGCTGCGGGAAGGCCTTTGAGCAGGGCATCGATGCGCGCGCTTTTTTCATGGCCGAAGCGCGGCGCCACCAGCGCGCTGAATTTTTTATCCAATTCAGCGGCCGTCATAGACGTATGCTGCACGGCTTCACTCAGCACCTCACCGCTGCGGGTCTTGATAGTAACAATCGCACGCCGGCCCGCTTCCAGGTCCGTCCAGTCGTCACGACCGATAAACCGCACCCGCTTTTGCATGGCAAGCGCGGCTTCATCCATCGCGCCCGCCGCATCATGCAGTTGATAAAAATCCAGCTTGCCGTGCGTCGCTGCAATGGCGCAAACTGTCAACGCGGAAATCGAAGCATGTCGCGTTGCCGGTATGCGTCTTAATCCGCGCTGCGGTATTTGCACTTCGATTTGCGTGATAGCGTCTCCACGCAGCCCGTGCTTGTCCATGAGACTGAACAGACCCTGCAAATACGTTTGATTCGGACTGCCCACCGGATAACGTTTGTGCATGACATCGGTGATGGCGTAGTAGGCGCCCAAATCCTTCAATAAATCCGCACCCGCTTCGGGCGCGCCCAGGTAGGCATCAAACAGGCTGTGCGATCCATCCAGAATATCCAGCGGCGCTTGACACCCGTCGTGCGCCAGCAGCGCGGCAGTGACGCCATTGCGGTTGGCGGCGCCCACCTGAAAGGTCTTGCCCATGTGTGCCGGGTCTTTGGTCATGTTGTCGGGGCCCGCCGCCTGATACGCGGCGAGGCACAGCGCCACTTGCATTTGCTCGGGCGTTAATTTGAGCAACAAACCTGCCGCTGCGGCGGAACTCATGGCGCCCACCACCGCCGTCGGATAAAAACGGCGCGCCACGTAATCACGTTCACGATAAAAAATCGTCATCATGCGCCCGCCCAGTTCGTAGCCCAGCGCTACCGCGCGCAGCACGTCCGTGCCACTAGACCCCAGCCACTGCCCGACCGTCAGCGCCGTGGGCACCGGGCCTGAGGCTACATGTCCTCCAACCGACTTGAGATGCACCGGGTCGGACTCATTGCCATGCGACATGCCGCCATTAGCCATCGCCGCATTGACCACGCTGGTCAACCCCGCGTGGCCGATTAGGGTGCATTCCGCCGCGCCGCCCATGCGCCGCAGGAAGCGCACAATAGACTCCACTTCCGGCAAACGCGAACAGGCGATCATCGCGCCCACTGAATCGAAAACCACATCCACCGCTTTTTGTTGCACGTTGCGCGGCAGATCTTCCCAGCGTTGCGCGCATAGCCATTGCGCGAGTGTTTCAGTTACGCTTACCGTCATGATTTTATCTCTATTTGTATTCATCCATGATTAAAACACCTTTGAATTGAATTCGCCATGCTCGCCAAACTCGAAGCTATACCAGCCAACATCGTGACACTGCAAGTAAACGCCATCGTCAACGCCGCGAATACGTCGTTGCTCGGCGGCGGCGGCGTCGATGGCGCGATCCATCGCGCGGCGGGGCCAGAGTTGCTCGCCGAATGCCGTTTGTTGAACGGCTGCGAAACAGGACAGGCGAAAATCACGCGCGGCTACAAGCTGCCTGCGAAGCACGTCATACATACGGTCGGCCCGGTGTGGCAGGGCGGTAACGCGGGCGAGCCGGAATTGCTTGCCTCGTGTTATCGAACGAGCTTTGCGCTTGCCTCTACACATACGATAAAGACAATAGCTTTTCCCGCAATTAGCTGCGGCGTTTACGGCTATCCCTTGAAACAAGCTGTAGCGATTGCGGTGCGCGAGTGCCGGGATGTATCGCGCGACGGCTCGTTCGAGCATATTATTTTTGCGTGCTTCGATGCGAAGATGCTGGCGCTGTACGAAGCAGCGCTTGCGGAAACCCGGCCATGCCCGTGATCACGGTATCGCTTGCGGCGCCAGGCTGGTGGAGGCGCCTTCGCGCGCGTGTCCCGGCCCGAAACACCGCAGCACGGCTGCTGGCGTTACAGTCGAGATTGAGCCGCCCTTGGGCGAACCGGCGCGCCCTTAAATGACGCCTTCGGCCTTGTAAGCCGCCAGCTCTTCCTCGGAATGGCCAAGCCAGCCGCCGAAGACGACGTCGTTGCTGGCGCCCAACGGCAGGCTGGGCTCGAGCGGCCGGCGCGCCGTTCCTTCGTACACCAGCGGCGAATGGGGCAGAACGACGCGGCCGAGTTCGGGATGGTCGATCCATTGCAGGCTGCCGCGCGCGTGCATGTTCTCGTCATGCATAACTTCGGTAAGATCGCGCACCGGCGCGCAGGGTACCGCCGCCGCCAGCATGCGCCGCGCCACTTCGTTTCTCGATAGCGTTTTCGTCCAGGCTTCGATCAATTCGTCCACCGCGGCGAAATGGGCGACTCGCGTTGCGCGGGTCAGGAAGCGCGGATCGCTCTTGAGATCGGACCGGCCCATGACATCGAGTATCGAACGGAAATGGTTGTCACCCGGCGCGTTGAGCACCACGTAGCCGTCCTGGGTTGGATAGGCGTTGTAGGGCGCGATGCCCAGGCCGCCATGCCGGTTGCCGGTGCGTGCCGGGGCGGCGGCGCCACGCGCATGCAGCATGCCGAGATTCGAGGCCAGCGACGCATACGTCGCGTCCTGCATGGAAACTTCCACGACGCGCCCCTTGCCGGTGCGCTCGCGCTCGTAAAGGGCCGTCATGATCGCGGCGTAAAGATGAATGCCTGCGCTGAAATCGCACATGGCCGCGCCGGCCTTGACCGGCGGCTGATCCGGAAAGCCGGTGGTATGCATGACGCCGCACATCGCTTGCATGACTAAATCCATGGCGGGGTAGTTGCGATAAGGGCCGGTCTTGCCATAACCCGAACTCGACCCATAGATGAGTCGCGGATTGATCTTGTGCAAATCCGCAGGACCTATACCCAAACGATCGGTGACACCCGGAGCAAAATTCTCCACCAGGATGTCGGCGCGGGCCGCCATTTCGTGCAGCAAATCGCGGCCCTTTTCGGACTTGAGATTCAGCGTAACCGGCTTCTTGTTGGAATTCAGCATCGCGAAGGGAAGCGCCGCCCCACCCATGTCGCCCCGGCTGCGCAGATGCTCGCCGCCGAGCGGCTCAACCTTGATCACCTCTGCGCCAGCCATCGCCATCATAAAAGTTGCGTAAGGCCCGTTGTAGACATGGGACAGGTCGATCACCGTTATACCCGAGAGTGGGTAATGCGGCTGTGCCTCACGCGGTGCGGATATTACTGCGGACATGACTGCCTCCAGAATGCCGATCAGACGATTTCGCCGAGTACACCGGCTTCACGCGCGCGATCAAGCATGCGCCGCGCGCTTCTCAAATGCGGGCGATCGAGCATCCTGCCGTCGATGGCCGCGACGCCGGCATCGCCGGCGTCATTGAATACCGTTACCACGCGCTGCGCCCATTCGATGTCGGAACGCGACGGCGTGAACGCCTCGTTGATGACCTCGATCTGCGCCGGGTGTATCGCAGCCTTAGCTCCGAAACCGCTGCGCAGACCCTCCAGCGCCTCGGCCTTCAGGCCATCGCGGTCACGGAAATCCGTGTATACCGCATCGACCGGCAACACAGAGGCCCCTGCGGCGCCGAACAGGCACAGCGCGCGGGCCAGTTCAAAGGGCGCCGTGTAGCGCCCGCTCGCGTCGCGATTGGTCACGGCGCCGATATCGGCCGCGAGGTCTTCTCCGCCCCACATCATGCCGAATAAACGTGGAATCGGCGGCTCGCGGTAGGTGCCGAGACCAAACAGTGAAGCGGCGGTTTCAGTGACAATCGGCAGTATGCGAATGCCGCCAGGGGTGATGCCCGCGCGCGCTTCCATCACGTCAAGCTCGCGCGCGAGCCGCCGCACATCGTCCCCGTGCCGGCATTTAGGCAATACGATTCCGAACGGTTTCGCACCAGCGACTGCGGCGAGGTCAAGCGCGGCATCGGCGGTGTCGAGCGCGTTGATGCGCACGAACAACAGCTTTGGGGTATTCGCGCTGCGCAGCGCCGACGCGCAGACTTCGCGCGCGGACGCCTTGCGCTGCGGCGCCACGGCGTCTTCGAGATCGAGGATCAGCGCGTCCGCCGCAGACGTAAGCGCTTTGGCAATCTTGCGTTCGTCGTCGCCCGGGACGAAAAGCAGCGAACGCATGCCTAGAAAGTGCCCATGCCGAGGAACCCGTCGACCGGAAAGTCGCTCATGATCTTCTTGCCGACAAGATCCTTCAGCGTTTCGGTGGTGCCGCCGCCCAGGGTACCGTAGCGCGCGCCACGATAGTAGCGCGACACCGGGAATTCGTCGGTGAAACCGTATCCGCCGTGAATCTGGATGGCCTCGCTGGTGACGCGCAGCGACATTTCGTTCACCGTGATTTTCGCAATCGCGGCCATGTAAGGATCAGGGAACGGATTCGCCGTCGCGCAGGCACGATACAAAATCGAACGGCTAGCCTCAATGTCGCGATACATTTCGGCCAACTTGTGACGTATCGCCTGAAACTCGCCAATCGGACGGTTGAATGCAGTGCGGTCGCGCGCGTACTTCACGGAATCATCAAACGCGGCTTCCGCAAGGCCGAGCGAGACGCTGGGGTTGAGGCACCGCTGCGTGTTAAACGCATTCAGGAGCTTGCGGAATCCGTCCTCGCGTATGATCAGATTTTCCAGCGGCAGCTCGCAGTTGTTGAACTGTATCTCCGCGAGGTTTTCGCCGCCCATCGTGTGATAACGCGCAGTACACTCGAATCCCGGCGTGCCGCGCTCGATCAGAACGCAGCCGATGCCTTCGCGGCCTGGCTGCTTGTTGACGCGGCTGAACACGACGAAGGCCTGCGCTTCATCGACACGGCTGATCAGCGTCTTGACGCCGTTCAGCACGAGCTTGTCGCCGCGGATATCGGCGTTGGTGCGGTAGTTCGCAACGTCCGTCCCGGCGTGGGGCTCGGTCATGCACACGGCGAGAATGACTTCACTGGTGCATACGCCAGGCAGCAGGCGGCGCTTGATGCTTTCGGGGGCGAAGTTGTCGATGATCTTGCACTGCACGCCCACTTCGCCCATCACGGCCATCGCGGTCACGTAGCAGCCCTTCGCGATCTCTTCGAGAACAATCGCCGTGTCCAGCACCGGCAGGCCGAGCCCGCCGTACTCCTCCGGCACGGCCATCCCCAGCACGCCGATCTTCGCCAGCGCACGGATGTTGTCCCACGGGAAGGTGCCGTCCATATACTTCGGCGCGTTCGGCTTGAACAGGTCCTGGCTGAGTTCGCGCACCGTGCGCACCATGCTGCGTTGCTCTTCGTTCAGTTTGAAATCCATAGCGTTCTCCTATTTGTAATTCGAATCAGGTATTTTGGCCGACCGTGCGCCCGGGCCGCGCGACAACGTTGGTCGGATGGGCGAGCAAATGCTGGTAATGCGTGCGCACCAGACTCTCGAGCCCGCTCACGTGCTCCTGCATGGCGGCAGCGGCGGCATCACCATCGCGCGCGCGGCACGCGGCGAGAATGCGCTCATGCGCTTCGGCCACGTGCGCCTGATTGCCGACCGAAAACCGGATGTCCCGGAGTTGCTCGCTCTCGAGTACGGTGATGGTTGACCAGAACGCATCCAGCACCTTGTTGCCACTCGCTCGCGTGATGGTACGGTGAAAGACAAGATTCTCTTCGATGAAAGCTTCCTGATCGGCATCCGCCAGAAGCGCCTTCATGCGCGTGATCGATTGCTCAAGCGCCGCGAAGTCGTCTTCCGTCGCGTGGATCGCCGCTTCGCGCGCAAGCGCCGGTTCGATGACCTCGCGCGCCTTGAGCACCGTTATAAACGGCACCTCGTGCAGGCGAAGAAACACGGATAGACCATGCGCGAGCAGGTCGATGCTGGGCTCGCCGACGATGATGCCGCCGCCAGGTCCCGGTTTCACGGCGAGCACACCCTGCGACTCCAGCATGCGCAGGCTTTCGCGCAATGTAGGCCGGCTCACGTTGAACTGCGACAGCAGTTCGGCTTCTGTCGCGAAGCTCGCTCCGGGTTTGAGGCGCGCGGCGAGAATGCGCTCAAGCAGGCGATGCGCAACGTGCTCCGCCTTGCTGCGAAAAATCGAGACATTCTTTTCGTTCATCGCGCGTCCCAAGGTTGTTGGCAGCTTAGCGTGAAATTACATAACTTATTGATTTTAAACAATTATTTAAATTATTCGTATCTCAAAGTGAAAAACACCTTCACCGCAGAGGCGCAAAGGCGCAAAGGCGCAAAGGTTACGCAGAGAACCGCTTTTCTCTGCGGGTGTTCTCTGCGCCTTTGCGCCTCTGCGGTGAGGTTCTTCAACACGGCTGACAGTCACTAATTATTAAAATAATTCGTTGGCTAAACTGCACGCCCGAACCGGGGCGGGCGCTTTTCGGCAAAAGCAGCCAGCCCTTCCGCGTAGTCTGCGGACGCGAGTATGTCTTTCAGCGCCGCGCGCTCCAGTTGCAGGGCGTCGCCGAGCGGTAGTTCGATCCCGCGATAGATGAGGCGCTTGGCGGTCTGTGCGCCGCCCGGCGAACGCGATGCGAGCACCCCGGCGAGGCGCTCCGCGTGCGCATCGAGCGCGTCGCCCGGCACCACGGCGTTCACCAGTCCGATCTCGGCAGCGCGCCTGGCGGTGACTGGCTCGCCAGTCAATATCATATCAAGCGCGCGCGCCGCGCCGATGAGACGCGGCAGGCGCTGCGTACCGCCCGCGCCGGGAATGGCGCCGATGCGCGCTTCGGTCAGCCCGAGCTGCGCCTCTTCCGAGGCAATGCGCATATCGCACGCGATGGCGATTTCACAGCCGCCGCCGAGCGCAAGACCGTTGACCACGGCAATCGTCGGCATGGGCGCCGCCGCGAGCGCGTCAATCGCAGCGTTGATCTGGCGATTGTGCTGCACGCGCGCTGGCTCGTCCATGGTGCGGCGTTCCTTCAGATCGGCGCCCGCGCAGAAGGCACGGCCGGTGCCGCGCACGAGAATCACGCGCGCGCGCGCTGCGATGGCCTCGCTCACGGCGCGCTCCAACGCCACAACCATATCCACGCCGAGCGCGTTCAGGCGATCAGGACGGTTGAGCCGTATCTGCACGATGCCCTCGCCGCGCTGTTCGACAACAACACCGGCGTCATCCATGTCTGCATTCATGGGTTACTTTCGCGTTCGCGTTCGTCGTATTGGCCCTGAGTTCGGATCTGAAATCGGGATGCGCAATTGCCGCAAGCCGCGCAGCACGCTCGGTAAACGAGCGTCCGCGCAGATCGGCAACGCCGTATTCGGTCACCACCAGATCGGCGTCGGAGCGCGGCGTGGTGACGGGGCGACCGGCCAGCGACGCGACAATGCGCGAATGCTTGCCATCGGGCGTGGTCGAGGACAGCGCAATGATCGAGCGTCCGCCGGGAGACACTTGCGCGCCGCGCACGAAATCCACCTGCCCCCCGACGGCGCCCAGATAGCGACTGCCCGCCACTTCGGAATTGACCTGTCCCGTGAGGTCGATTTCGAGGCCGGAATTGATGGTATGGAGCCCCTGTATGCGCGACATGACAGTCTGATTGTGGGTGTAGTCGGAGGCGCGCAGATGCACGCCATTATTGCCATCGGCGAACTGCATCAGGCGCCGGGTGCCAAACAGCCCGCCAGTCACGATCGTTCCCACATCGATGCCTTTGCGCGCGTTGGTGACAACGCCCTTCTCCACCAGATCGACCAGCGCGTCGGAAATGACGCCGCTGTGTACACCGAGATCGCGGTGACCGGTAAGCGCCCGGCACACCGCGACGGGCAAAGTGCCGACGCCGAGCTGTATCGTGGCGCCGTCTGGAATCAACGCGGCGGCCTGCGCAGCGACACGCACATCGATTTCGGCAGGCTCCGGATCCGGCAGCAGGATCTCGCCAGCGTCACATTGCGTGAGCACGTCAATGTCGGTTTCGGCGACCAGCGCGTCCTGCGCGGTGACGGGCAGGCGCTCATCAACCTCCGCGATCACGTAACGCGCCGCTGCGACCATCGCGGGCACGAAATCAGCCATCACGCCGACGGTAAAGTAGCCGGGTTTCGGATGCGGACGGACGCGTAACAGCACAACATCGACACGCAACGTTCGCGAGCGAATCAGACCGGGCACCGACGAAACGTGACACGGCACGATGTCCAGCACGTTCGCGGCAGCCAGCACGCGGTTCGTGCCCACGCCATTCAATCCTCGCAGGCGAAACTGGTCGGCGTGCTCTGGCGCAAGCGTTTTGCTCAAACTCATGCCGATGAAAAGCTCGACCTGTGGGAGCGCATGGCGCTGCTCCACCAGCCGCCGTGTGAGACCGAGCGGCTCGCCCGTTCCCTGCGGCCAGGTAACGACGTCATCTGGACGCAGAAAGGCGGTGAAATCAACGTCAGAGCTGCTACGGATTTTCAGCATTCGGCAGAACGGTTGAACTAGGATGTATGTGCCTAGCG
>JANMXV010000011.1:0-2438 GCA_031381325.1 Betaproteobacteria bacterium
GAAGGGCTGGGGCAATCGGTGGTGTTCGAGAATCGCCCCGGCGCGGGCGCCAACATTGCCGCCGAGGTAGTGGCGAAGGCGCCGGCTGACGGCTACACCGCGCTGTATGCCAATACCGGCATCGCGGTCGCTATCTCCGCGTACGAAAAGCTTGGCTACAACGTGCTGCGTGATTTCGCCACAGTCGGGCAGGCTGCCGCCGGCCCGCATCTGCTGATTGTGAATCCATCGCTGCCGGTGCGCTCGATCAAGGAATTGATCGCACTGGCCAAGGCCAAACCGCGCCAGATGAATGTCGCCTCGTCAGGCGCCGGCAATTCCGATCATTTTGCTTACGAGTTGTTCCGTTCGATGACCGGCGCCGAGATGACGCACGTGGCCTATAAGGGCGGTGGTCAGGCCACGGTGGATGTCATCAGCGGGCAAATGTCCGCGTATTTTTCCGGTATGGCGGTCTCGCTGCCGCACGTGCGCACTGGCAGAGTCAGAGCGCTGGCGGTGACCACCGGGAGACGCTCGGCGATAGCGCCCGAACTTCCGACGATGGTGGAAGCCGGCGTGCCGGGCTATGAGCATGTATTGTGGAACGCAGTGTTGGTGCCGACCGCGACGCCGAAGGATGCGATTGCGCGACTCGACGCTGCACTCGTCAAAGCCGTGAATCAGCCCGATGTGCGCGAGCGTTTGGCGGCGGTCGGCGTGGAGCCTTATAGCAGGACCTCCACGGAGATGGCGGCTTACCTGAAAAGCGAAATAGACAAGTACGGAAAAATCGTGCGCGCGATTGGCTTGAAAATAGAATAACGCGGCACTTCGCGCTGCGGAATTCGTGGCGCTGTATTTCTGTAACTATTTGTTTTTATTAAGTTTTTTGTTTATGCGTGAGAGCGTAATCTGATTGCGACGATTGCGTCTTTTTCGCGCCGAATAAGCGCTTGAACGCCAGGCCAAACGGCCACAGATATAACCTGCCCACGCTGTGCCACCGGCCGTCGGTTTCGTCGCCTAGGCCCATCTTGAATGTTTCGGGTTGATTTGAAGGGACTCGTAGCGTGCCGTACAAACGGTCCCATACCGCGATTTCGAAGCCGCGATTGCAGCCCCAATGCTGTGGCTCGGCGCTGTGGTGCAGTTGGTGGTGGGCCGGGCTGATCAGCCAGTAATTGAGCTTTTTGCCATACGACAACCACACCTGCCAATGCCGCAGATTGCCGACAAGATTGCCGGCCCAGAATATGACGTGTAGCCCTAGGAATGTGTAAACACCGACGCTGTTGTCCACGAAACGGTGGAACAGCCAGGCCATAATACCCGTGGTAATGGCCGAGCCCCACGCCATCACCGCGAGATCCACCGGATGCGCGCGAAAGCTTGTCATGGGCGTGAGCACCTCCGCGGAATGATGCACTTTGTGAAACTCCCATAGCACGGGCACATCGTGCAGCAGGCAGTGCGCGACAAATCGTCCGAAATCGTAAGCGATAAAAAACAGCAGGGTGTAGGCTATTTTTGTGGTGATGCCGGCGGAGACGCCGCCGGTGCCGGCAGCGCCCGGCATGAGGCCGGTCAACCCATCGAGCAATTTGGCGATGGTGTTTTCGCCGAACAGGAGCGGCCCCAAAAGGATCGGAAATAGTACCGCGTTGATTAGATAAAACCGGTAGTCGACCCGCGCAGACGGGTGCCACCAAATTGCTTTTCCAAGGTAGCGCTGGCGAAACTCGCGCCAAGAGGGCGTCCCTGTCGCGTTGCCTCGCGCATAGCCGTAGCGCCATGCCAGCGCACCAATAACCACTGTGGAAATCAGAAACGGCCAATAAATAAACGAATCGCGCTGCAAGAAAGCGAGAAGCGCCTTTACGAAGAAAACTACTGATTTGAACAGCAAGACCTGCCAATACTGAAGGGTGGCAAGGTCAAGCATTCTCAGCAGGGCGTCCACAACTCTGGTTCGTCTCTAAGCACCCCGCCTTTGTTGACCGGGCGATTGCCAATCACGTGCCCATACTGTCCTGCGTCAATAATGCGCAGCACAATCGTGTCGGGCTCTACCGCCAGGACAGTGCCGCTGATCCAATCACGGGTACCGATACCTACCGTCATTTGCCGGCAGATCTTGATGCCGGCTTTACGTACTGCCGCAGCGACTTCCGCATGCCGGCGCGCGCGTGCAATCATGGTTGGCGTGGCGGGGCCGGTGGCCACATCGTCTACCCAAGGCCCGGTATAGCGGTCTCCGCTGGGCCAGGTGTACACCCCATAGCCCTGACGCTGGTCGCTCAGATAACTGCCCGCATATTTTTCTCCCGCCCAGGGCGAGTGCGGCCCCCAGGTATAGGCGCCGGTGCCCTCTTTGCGATCATCGTTGAATTCTCCTTCGTAACGATCCCCGGAGGATGGCCAGGTTTTTACGCCCTTGCCATGTTTTTTGCCGGCTT
>JANMXV010000216.1:0-1415 GCA_031381325.1 Betaproteobacteria bacterium
GTGCCGCAACAACCGCCGGCAACGTTTACAAATCCCGCTTCGGCGAATTCCTTCAACAACCCGGACGTGATCACCGGTGTTTCATCAAAGCCGGTGTCGCTCATCGGGTTGGGCAACCCGGCATTCGGGTACACGCAAATCGGCGCGTCGCAAATCTTCGATAGCTCGGCGATATAGGGCCGCATCAACGCCGCACCCAGTGCGCAATTCAGCCCAATCGTAATCGGCTTGGCATGGCGCACCGAATTCCAGAAGGCCTCTACCGTTTGCCCCGACAAAATACGTCCCGAAGCATCAGTAACCGTACCGGAAATCATCACCGGATAACGCTCGCCACTCTCTTCAAAAAACTGGTCGATGGCGAACAGCGCGGCCTTGGCGTTCAAGGTATCAAATATAGTTTCGACCAGAAACAAGTCAACGCCGCCTTCGTGCAGCGCGCGCGCCTGCTCGAGATACGCCGTCACCAGTTCGTCGAAGGTTACATTGCGCGCACCGGCGTCGTTGACGTCGGGCGAGATGGATGCGGTCTTCGGCGTCGGACCAAACGCGCCGGCGGCGAAACGGGGCGCGGCGGGCGTGGAATACTTCGCGCAAGCCGCTTGCGCGAGCTGTGCTGCCGCGACATTCATCTCGTAGGCCAGCGATTCCATGTGGTAGTCCGCTTGCGCGATGCGTTGCGCGCCAAAGGTATTGGTCTCGATGATGTCGGAGCCGGCGGCGAGGTATTGTTCGTGGATTTCCTGAATGATCTGCGGCTGCGTCAGCACCAGCAGTTCGTTGTTGCCTTTGACGTCGTGTGCGAAATCCGCAAAGCGTGTGCCGCGATACTCGGTCTCGCCCAGTTTGTAGCGCTGGATCATGGTGCCCATCGCGCCGTCGAGCACGAGAATGCGTTGCTGGAGTGCGGATTCGATTGCGCTAAAGCGTGATGAAGTCATGAAATGAGCTTGTACTGCGAGCGTGCGCCATGTAGTAAATGGGCCGCCGCCAAGTTATTGTTAAGAAAGCGGAATTTTATCATGCGCCGGCTGTAGTCTTTGCCACCGGACTATAATCAAGGCTCAACCACACTGAAGTCGCCGCGATGAAACACCTCGAGCCCAAAGAAACCCACGACTTTCTCAAGAACAATCCCAACGCGATTTTTATCGATTGCCGCAGCGAGATGGAGTATTTGTTTGTCGGCCATCCGACGGGGGCGATTCTCGTCGCCTGGAATGACGGCCCAAATTGGGATGTGAATCCGCAGTTTGTGGCGCACGTCAAAAAAGCCGCCAGCGTGGATCGCCCCATCGTGCTGATCTGCCGCAGCGGCAACCGTTCGCTGGACGCCGGGCACGCGCTTGAAGAAGCCGGCTTCACGCAAGTGTATAACGTGCTGCACGGCTTCGAAGGCGAACTCGACAGCGAGC
>JANMXV010000217.1:0-21643 GCA_031381325.1 Betaproteobacteria bacterium
CTTCGCGCGCAGCTTGAAAATTTCCGCGCCAAGGTGGAAGTTGCTGCCGACGCCCGAAGTTGCGAAGTTGAGCACGCCGGGTTTTGCTTTTGCGATTGCGATCAGCTCGTTCAGCGATTTCGCCGGCACCGACGGATGCACGACGACAATCAGGCCGTAAGCGCTGACCTGAATGATGCCGGCGGTGCTTTTGGTCGGATCCCAGCCTTCAGTGGAATTGAGATGCGGGCTGATGCAGATGAAAGACAAGGGCTGCAGCAGCAGCGTATGGCCGTCGGGCGCCGCGCTGGAGAGCAACTGGTTGGCGATCATGCCGGTGGCGCCCGGACGATCATCCACGATCACTTGCTGTCCGAGCGAGAGCGACAGCTTTTGCGCGATTGCGCGCGCCGTGAGATCGCCTCCGCCGCCCGCCGCAGAGCCGGTCATCAGGCGCACCGGCTTGTTCGGGAATGTCTGGGCGGTTGCGGCCGTAGGACAAAGCGTCAACAGAAGTGCAGTGGCTGACACACGGCAATACATTGTATTGATCGCGTTACCCATGGTTCTCCCTCGCGCTATTCAATGCTGCTACAGCGAGGAACACCGGCACGGCGATGAAACGCCGATTTGTCATGAAATCCGCCTTTCTGGTTTTTCCCGGCTATGACACGCCCCGGCTCATCTGTTGCAATCTATAGGCACAATCATCCGCATGGTTTTCTAATCGCCCATTTATTTCGGTAGTGAGTTTTTTTACAAAATTTACAACGGTGCTTATACATTTCACCTTCACGATCTTCGCCTTCAGATCTGTATTTTAGGCGTGTCACAACACTAAAGGTAGAAGTACCCGATCCGAAAGATCTTGAAGGTTGAAGGCGCTGGTGTAGCCGGTAGGAAATGCGAGCAGGCCCTTTTAATTACGCATCACGCCGCTAGGCGCCGGCAAGACGCTGATGCAATAATGCGAGACCCCATTCGCGCGACGCCTGCGCCACGAACAGAGGACGGAAAACCATGAAACTTTTCACCTGGATACCCGCTTTAATTGCGCTGGCTTGCGGCGTTGCCGCTAACGCCCAGACTAGCTATCCGAACCGCCCGGTGCGCGTGGTCGTTTTTGTTCCGGCCGGCGGCGGTGCGGACCTGCTCGCGCGCGTCATGGGACAGAAGCTCGGTGACGCTCTCGGGCAGACCATCGTGGTCGACAACCGCGCCGGCACGGGCGGGGTGATCGCTACCAACCTCGTCGCCAAAGCGGCGCCCGATGGCTACACACTGCTGCAGGGCGGAATCACCACGCACGGCATCGGCCCGCACATTTATACCCATCTGCCTTACGATCCGGTAAAGGATTTCGCGCCGGTCATCCTCTCCGCCACCTTGCCGATATTCCTGGTCGCCAACGCGCAGTTGCCGGTGAAATCGGTGAGCGAGCTGATTGCACTCGCCAAGGCGAAACCCACCAGCATCAACTTTGCCTCGCCCGGAACAGGCAGTGCGCCGCACCTCGTCGGCGAGTTGTTCAAAATCGTTACCGGCATTCCGAGCCAGCACATTCCGTACAAAGGCAGCGGCACGGGCGCGCCCGCCCTCGCGGCTGGGGAAGTGCAATTCATGTTCGATGCGATCGCCGGCCACCTGCCGCATATTCAATCGGGCCGAACCAAGGCGCTTGCCGTCACCAGTTCCGCGCGCCTGGCGGCCTTTGCCGACATCCCGACCATGAAGGAAGTTGGGCTTGCCCGCGTCGATGGCGAAGTGTGGTACGGGCTGCTCGCGCCGGCAGGCACGCCGAAGAACATCATCGCGAAACTCAACGCCGAATCGAAGCGCGTGCTCGCCATGCAGGACGTGAAGGATCGACTAACGGGCGCGGGCATCGATGCGGCTGGCAGTACGCCGGAGGATTTCGGCAAGTTTATTCGGGCCGAGCTCGACAAGTGGGGACCGGTCGTCAAGGCCGCCGGGGTGAAGGCGAACTAATAGTACGAGTAAAGCGGAGATACGAACCATGGAAACAACCGGAACCGTCCAGTCGCTCAACATCAATGACCTGACGCGGTATTCGCCCGAGGCGCGGGTCAATCAGCCTTTGCTGGAATCGAAGGACCTCGTCACGCGCATGAATTGTTATGAGCCCGGTCAGATAACCCCCCTGCACATGCATCCCAACGACGATGAAGTGGTATTTTGTGTCGAGGGTCGCGGGGCGATTACGTTCGAGGCGTTGGACGCTGTGCCAATGGCGCCGGGCAGCCTGGTGAGTCTGCCGGCCGGACTCCCGCACCGCATCGAGGCCGCCGCGGATAGTAGGATGGTCGTCATTTACACCACCAACGCAGGTTACACCAGCGTGCGGCCGGAGGGACAATCCGCCGATACGGTCGTTCGCCTGCCTGGGGAGCGTGCGCGCGAATAACACGGCAATCATCAATTCGACGCTGTCCCTATTTGATACGCACACTGTTACGTTACCCGTCTGATCCCGCTGCGCTCGACGACGCGATGACCGTCTGGAAAGCAGCGCCGGCGGTAGCGGTAATTGCTTCCTACTGCATTTTCTGAGCGTACTTAGCGAAGGCTGCACGCATCGCCACTACATCTGGTATTTTTTCAGAATGCCAGCGAATCAACGGCACGCCAGCGTCGCCCAACGCGCGACTTTTCGTCCTGGAACGAGCATGCGGTCGTTCGTCAAGGTCAACGGCCGCAACGATAGAAAAGTCTGCGTGGCGGCAAACAACAAAATCAACGCTCTTAAGGTTGATATTTTTGAGCCACCATTGTCGCTCTCGCTTATAAACACCGTTCTTGACGTCGATCAACTGATTGAGCGGAACCCGCGCAAGTACCACGCAATCCGGCATTGCCTCCACGAGTTGCCGAAAAAACATAATCTCCGTCTGCGAAAGGACTTTCTTCGCGTAGTACGGCCACGGCCCAGATGGTGCACCTTCCGGCTTAATAACTTTGCGCAAAAAAATAATCGTCGCCGAAATTACCAAACCCGAAACAACCAAAACCAACAAAAGCACAGTCATGGTGGAATTCATATAATTAATTCCCGTGAAAACTGAGTTTCCCTCTGTTTTTCGTCTTCCAAGGATGTAGCGTTAAGCCTCCATTTTGCGCTTATGCTGATTCGTGATCCAGTCCTGCAGGAACTGAACCGCGAATAGAGCGTTCAAGGTACCGGAGTCGAATTCTTTTTCTGCTTTTGAAAAGAATTCGAAGCCCATACATTTCACCCGGCGAGCTGGGCAAGACACACGCGCGAGTACGGTTTAAAGTTCGTTAATCTTCATCCTGGGGAAATCGCATCACGAGAGCCTCGAGTCCAATGCGGCCTGCCTTGATTTCGAATGCGTCCTCGTTGGTCTCAACGAAAACCATCGACCAGGCGGGTAACGTCTCGCCATTGGTCTCCAGACTTCCGTTGGCCACGAAAACGTAATAGCCGCCGCCGACCTTGGGATCAGGCCCCAGGGCCGACATGCCGCCGCCGAGCCGCAGCAATTGCGCCGACATATCGTCAGTAATCTTCTCCGACTTCTCGGGCTCGAAAACCGGTTCCCACGAGACTTCCTTGCGGAACTGCAGAACCGGCCTGGTGGACAAGGCAATATGCGGTGATATCCAGTTTCGCCGCTTGCTGGGTTTAAGCTTTTCCTTGTAGCCCGGTTTGCTCAGATACACCGGAGCGGAATCGCCAATGCGGTTGCGCAGCGCGATAAACGTCAGCCCATGCGGTCCGGCGATGAGCGGCCCGTAGGCGCTATGATGATCCTTGTACTGGAGCATGAGCGGCTGTACTTCCCCTTTGCCCATCACCCCCGAGCCCGACGGAAAAATCTGGAATTGGGTTACGCCGTGGAAGTGCGGAAGAATAGTCTCGTCCGCACTCATTTGCGTCATCAGCGCCTGCGGCTCGGAGGAAACTTCGGCGGTGCTGTAGCGCGGGCCGAAATAGGAGGCGCCCCAGTGTTCGATGCCCGTGCCCGGCGAGTTCACTGCCTTCAGATTTTCGAGCACCTCGGTTCCGTCTTTAGCGTGAATCATTTTGGCAATCTCATGAAATGTAGGTATGTGCGTGAAGGGTCAAGTCCTTGGCTATCGTAGGATAACGAAAGACCTGATAATCATCTGCATGCAAGAAAAACCTTCGTTACTCTCACGCAGGCGAGCCTGCGGCAGCATGCTCAGAACGCGCATGGTGTGCCTTTCGCGGATTACTTGCCCGTGAACACCGGCTTGCGCTTTTCCTTGAAGGCGGCGACTGCTTCCGCGTGATCCTCGGTCTGCGAGCAGCGGGCCTGGTTGAAGGCTTCGAGATCGAGCGTGGTCGCGAAACTCTCGGTCTCGGCGGCGAACAGGTTGCGCTTGATGCCCGCCACCGCGACCTGCGGCATATCGGCGATGCGGCGCGCTATCTCCATCGTGGCAGTGTGCAAATCGGCGTCTTCCACCACGCGGTTGACGATGCCCAGCTTAAGCGCTTCATCCGCGCCGACCATGTCGGGCATCAGGAAAAGTTCGCGCGCCTTGGCGGTGCCGACCAGACGGGTCAGGGTCCAGGTGCCGCCCCAGTCGCCGGACAAGCCGATCTTCAGGAAGGCCGTGGTGAAGCGGGCCGATTTGCCGGCGATGCGCAGGTCGCAGGCGAGAGACATGCTCATGCCCGCCCCGGCGGCGACGCCGTTGACCATGCCGATGATGACCTTGGGGTGCTTGCGCATCGCCATCGGGATGGTGTTGGAGAACTGGATGCCTCGCGCCCGCGCCTCATACCCGCGCGCTGCGCGCTCCCCCATGCCCTTCACGTCGCCGCCCGAGCTGAACGCCCGTCCGGCGCCGGTGATGACGATGCAGCGGACATTGCTATCGTCGGCGTAGCGGTCCATGGCGCTCAGCAGGCCATTGCGAATATCCATGGACAGCGCATTCAGCGCCTGCGGCCGGTTCAGGGTGAGGACGGCCACGCCGTCTTCGATCGATTCCAACAGGTCTGCCATCGGTTGCTCCTTCGGTGTGGTTGGGGAATTTCAAACACTTCTGGTGTCTATTCAGTGCGAGCGGCAAAATCAACATCTTCCCTCATCCCCAGCCCCTCCCGGAGGGACAAGGGAACACTTGCAGCGGAGCAGAAGGGCGGGGATGAGGGAAGGTTTTAACGTTGCGTGTATATTTACTGCGCGAAGTTTGCGCCAAATTCCGACGCCATCACCTGACAGCGCTTGATCAAGCGATGCTCATCCGGGCCGTAGTCGGCGACTGCGTTGTGGATGGTGCCGATGTCTTCCCACAACATTAAATCGCCTTCTTCCCACTGATGCGCGTAGCGGTACGCGGGTTGTGTTTGGTGTTCAAACAAAAAAGCGAGGATGCCGTCGCTTTCTTTTTCGGGCAATTCATTGATGCGCATCGAATAACCGGGGTTCGCATACAGCACGCGGCGCCCGGTCAAGGGATGCTCAAGAAATACCGGATGCGATACCGGCGGCTTGGACTTGCGCTGCGCTTCGCTCAGCGGCGGGCGCCGGCTGCCTTTTTCACGCCGCATCATCTCCCAGAATTTGTTGAAATCATGCAGCACGGTTTTGCCTTCGAGGCGCTGCTTCAATTCATCCGGCAGGCCCTCGTACGCAGCGTGCATATTGCAAAACTCGGTATTGCCCAGCGTGTTGCCGTTACGGCGCGGAATCTTGATGCCGTACAACACATTCGCAAACGCGATGGTGCGGCTGTACGACATGTCCGTATGCCAGCTTTGCCCGGCATCGGAAAGCCCGATGGGTTTGCCGTTCTCGACCATGTTCGACAAGATCATGATCTGCGGCAACCCCGGCTCCTGATACGAATTGGCGACGTTGATTTCCAGCTTGCCGAAGCGCGCGCTGAAATCCACCAACTGCTGCGCCGTCAATTGTTGTTTGGGAAAACGCAGCACGCCGTGCGCGCCCAGCGCATCGCGCACCGCCGCGAAATTCGCATCGCTCAGCGCTTGCGCGAGGTCCAGCCCCGCTACGGTCGCGCCCAGAGTTTTCCCGCTGGGAATCACCTCAAGCATGCACGTTCTCCCTGCTCAATTATTCCGGCTGCAATCCGGCGGCGCGGATGATTTTGCCCAAACGCTCCACGTCGTTGAAAAACGCCTTGCGAAACTCTTCCGGCGTATTGGCGATGACTTCGCCGCCTTGCGTAATGAAAGTTTGACTCACGTCGGCCTGTTTCAGTATGCCGGTGATTTCGCGGTGCAGTACATTGACAATCGGCTTCGGGGTTTTCGCCGGCAGCAGTACGCCGTACCAAATGCTGGCCTCGTAGCCCGGCACGCCGGATTCGGAAACCGTGGGCCAGTCCGGCGCGCTTTGCAGGCGCTTCTGACTGGTGACGCCCAGCACACGCAAACGCCCTCCCTTGATGTGCGGCTGCCCGGAAAAGAGATTGGTGAAACTCATCTGCACTTCATTGCCGAGCAGCGCGATCAGCGCCGGCGCAACCCCTTTGTAAACCACATGCGTGACCTTGATTTTGGCCATTGAATTCAGCATTTCGCCCGCGATATGCGGCGGGCCGCCGGCGCCGGAAGAGCCGTAGTTCATCTTGCCCGGATAGGCGCGCGCATGCGCAATGAACTCCTGCATGGTGTTCGCGGGCACCGAGGGATGCACCACCAGCACCAGCGGCGACAAGGTTGCTTGCGTCACAAATTCAAATTCATTGCGAATATCGAACGGCAGCTTTTTGTACATCCACGGGTATCCGGCGTGATTGCTGGTGCAGATCAGTACCGTGTAGCCGTCAGGCGCCGCACGCGCAGTCAACTCGGTGGCGACGATACCGCTTGCTGCCGGACGATTGTCTACGACGACCGTCTGTCCCAGCCTTTCCATCAGTCTTGGCGTAATGATTCGCGCCATAAGATCGGCGCCGCCGCCCGGCGAGAACGGCACCAGTATGCGGATCGGCCGGCTGGGATAAGCCTGCGCGCTGCTTTGCGCGTGTGCGGGCGCCAAGCATAGCCCGCACAGCCCAATGAACACGCAAGCTGCAGCGCGCACGAACCATTCAATTCCGGGTGACACGGCGGTGTTTCCTTTCGAGTGCGGACAGATTCGCGTATTGTGCCAAAATAATGCGCGGCTGAGCACGAAATTGCGGGTCGAAACACCCGCACGGGAGATGGCAGATGACTCACGCTCGGTGGAAGGTTGGGTCTGATGGGTTTAACCGGCGCGATTCACGCCTTATCCCTACCGCGCGGTGCGCATGGTGGCGCCCGTGAGCGCGGGCGGCGGTTCGGATATCGCCGAGCGTAACGTAGCGCATTGCTTTGTCCAAAAGCGGTATAGTTGCGCCACAACAATGAGGAGGAGTCATTTATGAAGCGTTTTCTCGCCTTTGTGGCTACCTGTTTGCTCGCCGGCACAGCGCTGGCCCAACAGAACTACCCCGACCGCCCCCTGCGCCTGGTTGTCCCATGGCCGCCGGGGCAGGCCACTGACCTTGTCGGACGGGTGATCGCGCAACGCCTCGGCGAAATTTTCGGCCATCAAGTAGTGGTGGACAATCGCTCCGGCGCCGGTGGCATGATCGGCACCGACATCGTTGCCAAAGCCGCGCCCGACGGCTACACCCTGCTCGCGGCATCGAGCGGGCCGGTGACCGTCGCGCCACTGCTGCAAAAAACGCCTTACGTGTCTGAACGCGATCTCCAGGCAGTGGCGATTGCAGGCTTTGCGCCCTATGTATTGGTGACAGCGCCCTCATTTCCCGCCAAGGACATCAAGGAATTCATTGCAGTGATGAAGAATAATCCCGGCAAATACAACTATGGTTCTTCCGGCACCGGCGCCGCCGCGCATCTGGCGGTCGAGTATTTCAACAGCGTCGCCGGCATCAAGGCGACCCATGTGCCCTACAAGGGCAGCGTGCCCGCGCTTACCGATGTGATGAGCGGTCAGATCGCCTATATGACGGAAACCGTCTCCGCGACCATGCCGCATGTGCGCTCGGGAAAGCTCAAAGCCTACGGCATCTCGACCCTTAAGCCGAGTCCGCAGGCGCCCGGCGTTCCGACTTATGCCGCGGCGGCCGACATGCCCGGCTTCGAGTTTGCAGCTTGGATCGGCGTGATGGTATCGGCGGGCACGCCGAAACTGCTGGTCGACAAGATCACCGGCGGCGTGAACAAAGTGCTGCAAACACAAGACGCGCGCGACAAACTCGGCAGCGTCGGTCTCGACGTGAATTACCATCGCGCGGATGAAATGGCGGCTTACCTGAAAAAACAAAGCGCGCAGGTCGCGGATATCATCAAGAAGGCGAACATTAAGATCGAGTGAGGTATGACCTTGTGTGTAATTTTTATTGAGTATTTTATACACCTGCGGTTGCGCCTTGCACGGTGCTCTTACGCGTTTCGACAGGCGCCGTGGCGCGAGTAAGTTCGGCAATGTTGGCCAACTGCCCGCAACGATCCGCCGTTTCAAACAGTTTCCTCGCACCCGCGCTACCCAACACGCGCCCGGCGCAATCGAGAAATTTTTCCGCGCGATCAGTTGGAGTCATCGGCCATTGCGGCGAGCCGGGCACGCGATCGATGTGCAGCTTGAAAGTGCCGCGCGTGGTGACGATTTCAATGTCGTTGTAACCCGTGGTACCCGAAAAAAACTTCTCACTGGGTATGTAGAAGCGCTCGACCTTGGGCATGTACGCGCGTATCTCCGGGCGCTGCACCATGGCATCAGTGAACGTTTCCATGGTGAGCTTTCCGTCGAGCAGCGCCACAGCGGCGTTGTATTCCATGCTGAATTTACCTTCGAGACCGGTGTGCGGATCGCGATGAATCAACGGCGTGTCCGCGCCCGGCAAAAAGCCGATGCGCACTTTAGTCACTTCGTCCGCCTTGATGCTGTGCTGCTTGATCAGTTCAAACATGCCGCCGACGGGACGATGATTGCAATAGCAGCACGGCCAGCGCTTGACGTAGATGCCGGGAGTCAACATCTCCCACGGCTTGCCCAGATTGGGCAGTGTGGTTTCAAGCGGCACGGCATCTTCGCCGGCGTAGGTGCTGAAAAAGTTATTTTTGCCATCGAAGATTTGCATGTCGGCAGTGAAACCGTTCTTCGCCATCCACGCCGCCATCACCGCGCTGCGCGCAGCATGGCCCGCGTGAAATGGTTTGGTCATGGTGCCGAAATTGCGGATCAGCCCCGAAGCCTCCGACGCGGCAATGCCCCACGCCGTTTGCAGTTGCTCAATGGTCAGTCCCCACAACCGCGCGGCAACTGCCGTCGCGGAAAACACGCCCACCGTGGCGGTGCTGTGCCAGCCCTTCATGTAATGGCCCGCGCCCAACGCCGGGCCGATTTTGCCGCCGACTTCGAGACCAATCGCCATTGCCGCGAGCAGGGCCTTGCCGGTTGCGCCGGCCGCTTCTCCCACGGCGAGACCCGCGCCCAACATCGGCGCTGTCGGATGCCCGCGCAATGTGGTCAGCGAATCGTCGAAATCGAGCGCGTGCGACGCGAGGCCATTGGCAAACGCCGCTTCGGCTGGCGATGTCGATAGCTGCGTTCCCAGCACGGTCGCCTGCGCGCGCGCGCCAGTCTCGATGACCCAGCGTTGCGCGATCTCCGAGCCTTCGTCGAGGCTGCCGGCGAGCGCGCAACCAAGGGTGTCGACGAGCGCGTCGCGCGCGCCGTCGAGCACATCCGGCGGCACATCGCTTTCACGGGTGTTGATAACAAAAGCAGCCAGTTGTTGAGTCAGCATGATGAAATCTCCTCGGGGTCTGGACGAAAATCGGCGGGAAAAACATACTATACTCTTGCGTAAGATTTGTGGGAGAACTCGCATGCACAATATCACTCGCACCCCTATCACCGACGCCAGCGCGTGGCGCGGCGAGCACAGGGTGAAAGATACTTCGTGGATCACCCATCTGCACCCCGGCCACATCGCGGAAATCGACGCTGCGCTCGCGAAAGCGATGGCGGGCATAGCGAACGGCAGCGAAGTCACGCAATTGCTCGGCGATGTCTACGACGAAGACTTACTGAGTTCACGCTGCTCGCGCAACACCATCGAATCCGCGCGCAAGATGGGCATCGCCCAATACACCGATCTGAAAATCGAAGTGCTGCTGTACCTCGACCGGCGCGCCGCGCACCCCGACCTGCGGCTCGACATGGACCTCGAACGCGGCGACATACAGTTCATCAACAACTACACCACGCTGCATTCGCGCACCGAATACCTCAATCACGACGACCGAAAAATTCGCCGGCACATGGTGCGCCTGTGGCTGAATTGAGTGGTACACAGCGATACACAGAGGAAAATCAAAATCGGGGTTCTCTGTGTTCCTTTGTATCCTCTGTGGCTGCTATTTTTAAGCTTTTGTTTTTATTGATAATTTTTACCCTCCCGCGATTAGTTACCGCAGCGCTGTTACTGCTGCCCGCAATCGGCGCGGCGCAGCCGGTTTACCCGCACAAGCCGCTGCGTCTGGTGGTCACGTTCGCTCCCGGCGGCACCGCCGATCTACTGGGCCGCGTCGTCGGACAGGAGCTGAGCGTGCGCCTCGCACAAGCCGTTGTTATCGACAACAAAGCCGGTGCGGGTGGCGCGCTGGGATCCGATATTGTCGCGAAAGCTACGCCCGACGGTTACACACTGGTACTGTCGAATGCGGCCGCGCACGCGAGCGTGACCGCGATCAACAAAAAATTGCCGTACGACGCCGTGCGCGATTTCGCGCATATCGGATTGATCTGCGTGATTCCGCAAACGTTTGTGGTATACAAAGATTTTCCGGCGACTACCCTTGAAGCCTTCATTATCGAGGCGAAACGCACGCCAGGCAAAATCAACTTCGGTACCGCGGGTATCGGGTCGATGGGCCACTTCGCAGGTGAACTGCTCAAGGTGAGCGCGGGCATCGACATTCATCATGTCCCCTATAAAGGCACCGCGCCCGCCAACATCGACCTCATCGCCAACCGCGTGCAGGCCATGTTTCAGAACGGCCCCGAAGCGCAAACGCATATACGCGCCGGTAGTATCAAACTGCTTGCGGTAACCGGCGACAAACGTTCGCCGCAATTTCCCGATACGCCGACCTTCATCGAAGCGGGATTACCGGCGTTCGTGACCTACACCTGGTACGGACTATCCGCGCCGCGCGGCACACCAGCGGCCCTTGTCGCAACACTCAACAAGCACTTGAACGCCATCCTTGGTCAGCCCGCGATCAACAAACGGCTTACCGAACTGGGTGTTGAAGTGCGCGCCACCACACCCACCGACTATGAGCGCTTCGTCGCCAGCGAAGTTAAAAAGTTTCAGGATGTCGCGCGGCGCGCCAAAATCGCCATAGAGTAGGTTGGGGTGACGAAGGAACCCCAACACAATCACACTTCACTATTTCGTGGACGCGCATCGACAGCGGTTGTTGGGGTTCGCAAGCTCACCCCAACCTACGAATTCATTGCTAGTGCCAAAACTCAATAAGACGTCAACCCGCCGTCCAGCACCATCGTCTGCCCGGTAATGTATTCCGCCGCGGGAGACGCAAGGTAGCTCACCATCGCCGCGACTTCCTCCATCTCGCACAGGCGCGCCAGCGGCACGCGGTCGATCATGGCTTTGAATCCGCCGCTGTCGGCAGAGAAAAACGCCACGCGCGACGGCGTGGCCACAGTACCCGGCGCAACCGCATTGACTCTAATGCGATGCTCTGCCCATTCGATGGCGAGCATGCGCGTCATGTGCGAGATGCCCGCCTTGGAAATGCCATAGGTCGAGCGCTGCGCGAATCCGATCAAGCCGTGCGTCGAACTGATGTTGACAATGCAGCCCGCGCGTTTCTGTGCAATCAAATGCCGCCCCATTTGCTGACTCATGAAAAACGTGCCGGCGAGGTTGACATCCATTACCGATTGCCATTCCTCGCGCGTCACATCGACCGCGAGCGAGCGTAGGGTGATGCCCGCGTTGTTGACCAGTACATCGAGTTCACCGAATTCACGCATGACCTGCGCCATCGCCTGCTCCGTGCTGTCCTGCGAGCGCAGGTCGAGCGGCACGGCAACGACGCGGACGCCTGTCACTTTCAGCGCGGAAACGGTATCTCGCAGATTCTTGATGCGGGTGCCGGAGACCGCCACGTCGTAGCCGTCTTGCGCCAAGCGTAATGCGAGCGCAGCACCGAGGCCTTGCGTGGCGCCGGTGACGAAAGCGGTGCGTTTGCGGGCGGACATCCGTGGCACAGTAACTACTTCGCCGGAATAAACGGCGCCAACATATACGACGGCTTGTCGCCGCCCGAATAAATCGTATTCGTAGCACCGGCGTTGTAATCGCAGTGGAAATGCGTGTACGGCGCGGCGCCGACGCCATCGCGCGGCTGTATGTCAAGACGCAGCTTGTGCCCTTTGTTCAACACGATGCAGGTCGGCCAGATTTCGATTTGACACTCGACCGGCTCATTCGGGCTCAACCAGCGGCGCTCGTTATGCGGATGAAACGGCCGGTAGGGTGTCGATTTCAGCGGATCGGTCTTGCGGTGCGAGGCGCGTAACCAGCCTTTGGTGAGCGGCACCGGGCCGCCGTGCTGGCCGACTTCCCACACGTCCTTGCCGTCGGGGCCGATGTTGCGCAGCGTACACATAATGTCCATGTCTTCCGACGTGCTGGACACCCAGATGTTCAGTACCAGCGGGCCGGTGATCTCGCTGTCTTCGGGCATGGGGTCGCTCTCAAACGACACGCCGAGCCGCCCTGCGCCGCCGTGTGTGGTGGAAAGCGATGAACCCGAAGCAACGCCCGCCGCCGTCGATCCGCTGGCCGAATAACTCACACTAGCTTCAGTTGCGGGCGCGTCACAAGTGAGCAACCCTTCCGTTGCCATTTCGTCCTGCCCCTGCTCGCGCTCAATTTTAAGATAGACTTTTTTCCAGTCGGTGCGCGCCAGCGGCCATTCATTTTCGGTGCGAAATGGATACGGCTTCTTGCTGCCGCCGGTGCGGATTTCAAGTTTAACCGGCGGCTCATCCAGGACGCCGGTGTCGATGCCTTTCAGCCAATGGTCGAACCAGCGCAGTTGTTCGGCGCGGCCTTCGTTGGAATGGAACGGATGAAAATGCGTGCCGGTGTGTATGCGCAGCTTTTTGTGTTTGGACGCAGGCTGTGTGTACCCCTCGGTATTGCCGCGCAAATGCAGCGAAAACCCGCCCCAGTTGCCGACGCTGTATACCGGCACTTTGATTTGTTCCCAGCGCGCGCTGGATAGGCGCCACCATTCCGAATCGAGATCGTTGCGCATCAGGTGATAAAGCATATCGGGCTGGAACGATTCCGGATTAAAGCTGCGCGGACGCCCCAGCAGATGATGCGCGGTGTGCGTGGCGATCCAGTTGGCGACAAACCCCATAGAAAAAATGCCGCCGTGGTAACACTGATCGCGATACTGATCGGCGCGCCCTTCCCACGGCATGATCGCCTTTAGCGACGGCGGCTGCAGATTGGCGACGCGCCATTGCGAACTCGCGTGATACGAAATGCCCAGCGTACCGACGTTGCCGTTGCACCAGTCGCGTTTGGCCATCCACTCGATGCAATCGTAAAAATCCAATGATTCCTGATACGAACTCGGCTCGCATTTGCCCGGCGACTTGCCGGAGCCGCGCGAGTCGATGCGCACGCAGGCGTACTCGCGAGGACACCACCACTGCGGATTGACCGTTTCCCAGTTCATGTAGGGATTGGCTTTTTCGTCGAGGTCCGCCGGCGGTATCCACAACTTGTCTTTCTGATACACGGTGATGTTCGCGATCACCGGCACTTTGACCGGCGTATCGGGCCGGAAAATGTCGGCGCACAGCCGTCCACCGTCGCGCAGCGGAATCCACACATCTTTTTCTACGATCAGTTGGTGCGGCTTGGGTTGCGAAACGTTGTTGGCCTTGTCGCTCATGCGAAGTCTCCAGTTACAAGTCGGGTCGCCCGCATCGTCCGCGTCGCGCAAATGGGCGATGCTGACAATGTGGAATCGGGATCAGGAATATTATTTAAAAACAAATACTTGCATCGATGCGTCTGGTGCGCATTTTGTTTGTGATCTGACGCATACTTTACCGGAAATAATGCGTAGTCGGCATGCCAATAGTTTGGCGTGCCGATTGCGATTTCACTTGGAGGCTCACTTGATCCGCAAACTCAGAACCGAACGTGACAGCCAGCAATGGATGCTCGATCTCGCGCTCAATATGCGCGGACGCGTGCAGAATTTCGAGGCCGACAGCATGGAAGTGCCGTCACGTGCGCGCAACTACCGCATGCTGCCCAAGGTTTGGCGCAAAGATGCCGAACATCACGAGTCACTGGCCCGGCGCGCGCACGCGAAAGGCATGCGCGCCGCCGCCACCGCGCATTACGATCACGCCATCGAAGCGTATCGCATGGGGCAGCATGCAATCTTCTTTGACGATCATCCGGTGAAGAAGGCACTGTGCCGCAAGCTGGATGAAATGGTGGATCGCCGCTCGCAGGTTGCCGACTATCCGATCGAGCGCGTAGAAGTGCCGTTTGACGACGGCAAAACCATTTCCTGCCTGCTGCACCTGCTGCCGGATCGCCGCAAGGCGCCCGTCGTCATTTACGTGCCGGGCATGGACCAGACCAAGGAAGTGTTTCCCAAGGCCAACCACAACGTCGCGCTGGCGCGCGGCTTTCACGTGCTGGCGATGGACGGCCCCGGCCAGGGCGCGTCGAACATGCGCAAGATACGCGCGGTGGGCGATAACTACGAGCGCGCCGGCGCCGCGGTCGTGAGTTACCTGCAAAAGCGCAAGGAAGTGAACGCAAAAAAAATCGCCATCTATGGCGTGAGCATGGGCAGCTACTGGACACTGCGGCTCGCCAGCTACGACCGGCGCATTGCCGCGGTGGCCAGCACGGTCGCCTGCTTTAACCCCAACAACACCATCTTCACGCAGTCCTCGCCGCGCTTCAAGCAGATGTTCATGTACATGGCGGGCTATAACGATGAAGCGGCCTTCGATGAAGAAGTCGCCAAACCGATGAGCGTGCGCGGGCACCTCGGCAGCATCCAATGCCCAACATTACTGGCTACCGGCGAGTTTGATCCGCTGTGCCCGCTCGAAGACGCGATCGAAGCGTTCGGCGAACTCAAATCACAAAAAGAAATGTGGGTATTCGAAGACCAGTTCCATCAACTGCGCAATCCGCCGAATATCGGTGGCATTACCTCGGGTGAGTACGTGCTTGACTGGCTGCAACTGGCCTTGGGTACCACGGACGGTAAGTTGAAAAAGAACCACAAGCGCATTGCTTACATTAAGTACAAGGGCGATGGGCCTTGGGGGGATTGTGAGTGGGTGCCGCCGGTAAAGGCGGGACAGGCGTATTTCTGATACTTTATTACCTTGTCTACTGCCATGCGGCGCAATAGGATTGTGCCCTTTAGTCAACCTGCACATGGTCGTCCAATCACGCATTCAAGTCCTTGGGAAACGTCACTCGTCGCGAAAAGCAGAGAACGAATTTGGTCGGTATTTGGCCAACGCACTTGGTACCGAACTCACCGACCAAAACTGCCCTTTGGAAAAGAGTGCGCTGGATATGTCAGTACTACGGAGTGATTTATTCAAATCGCTTTCTGCCGATAATCTTTTACGAGCGAAAAAGAGACAGCAGTGTCTCGAGGCATTGGATAAGCTTCCAGAGAAGCTCTTTGTAACAGATTGTATTTCGCGTATATCGTGTGATTTTGTGGTTCTGAGAGGCCAAGAACGCTTTTACTGGGAATTCCACGAAAAACAGCACCGAACCCTCTCCGTTAGTCGCCCTAAATCCGTATATGGCCCAGCCATCCAAAAATTTGAGGTACCCAGATATCTGCAGCGCCTCATTCGCGACGTATGGCGCATTAAAGCGCTGCCCAATTTCACAATAGTCTGGGACGACTGGTTTGCGTTTAATCGCCCCGCATTTGTTCCAAGTCTTAGCAAAGGCTTTCATGAACACTACTTGCCGGGTTCTTTTTCTTTCGGAACTTTCGCTCTCCCGGATAACGATGCGCGAAATACCAGCCCGTAGGTTGGGGTGAGCCTGCGAACCCCAACATGCGCGCCAACCTATGTCGAAATCGTCACAATGCACGTACGTTTGATGTTGGGGTTCCTTCGTCACCCCAACCTACCCATTCCTTGAAAAACCCAACAACTCCACACCGACTCACAACCCAATAACATGCGTTATCGCCGAGCGCGCGTCACGGGCGCAACCTACTTTTTCACCGTTAATCTCGCGCAGCGAAAAAGCGATCTGCTCACGGCGCACATCAAGCGGCTGCACGATTCCATCGGCCTCGTGCGATCTCGTCATCCGTTCGAAATTCCGGCAATGGTGGTATTGCCTGATCACCTGCACGCGCTGTGTGCTGCCGCCCGACGATGCGGATTTTGCGACCCGCTGGGCGTTGATCGAGGCGGGATTCTCGCGCGGCTTACTCGTGCATGAGCCGATATCGGCAAGCCGGCAACACAAAGGCGAACGGGGCATTTGGCAGCGGCGATATTGGGAGCACGTTATCCGCGACGACGAGGACTACGCCCGGCATGTTGATTACATCCACTACAACCCTGTGAAACACCGTTACGTGACCGGCGCGGCAGATTGGCCACATTCGAGCATTCATCGATACATCGATGAGGGAATCTTGCCCGTGGATTGGGCGGGCGGCTCGCGTGATGATAAAGCCACGTTCGGAGAATGAACTTGGTGTTGGGGTTCGCAAGCTCACCCTAACCTACAACTTCAATCCGCCGTCATCCCCGTGGCCGCCACCACCTTGCCCCATTTCTCCACTTCGCTTTTCACAAAAGCAGAAAACTCATCAGTCGTCAGTGCCGATGGTTCGGCGCCTGCGGCATTGAGGCGGTCGCGAATCTCCTGTGTGCGCAGAATACGCATCACTTCGCTGTTCAGTCTTTCCACTATTGCGCGCGGCGTATTGGCCGGCGCAAACAGTCCCAGCCAATTGAGCATTTCGTAGCCGGGAACACCACTCTCCGCAATCGTCGGCAAATCCGGCAGGGTTGGCGAGCGCCGGCCGCCGGTGACGCCCAGACCGCGCAGCCGCCCGCTTTTGGTATGCGGCGACACCGATGCCGACGTGCCGAACGTCACCGGCACCTGCCCTGCAAGCACGTCGATAATCGCCGGGCCGCCGCCTTTGTACGGCACATGCACGAGTTGAATGCGGGCGAGGCTTTCGAACAACACTGCGGCCAGATGCGTTGACGTGCCCGACCCGGCCGATGCATAGAGTATCTGTTTCGGCTGGGCACGCGCGAGCGCAATCAGCTCTTTGACATTTTGCGCCGGCAGCGACGGATGCACGGCGAGTATGCTGGGGCCATCCGCCAGCCGCGTCACCGGCTGAAAATCGCGCAGCACGTTGTAAGGCAGCTTGCGGTAAAGACTCTGATTCACGGCGTGCGTGCCGACACTGCCCACGATCAGGGTGTGACCGTCCGGCGCTGCGCGCGCCGCGAGTTCGGTGCCTACAATGCCGCCCGCACCGCCGCGATTGTCGACGATCACTTGTTGACCGAGCGCAGTGCCGAGCGGGCCGGCGAGGACGCGCGCGCACAGATCGACGAAACCGCCCGGCGGAAATGCAGCGATTATGCGCACGGGTTTCTGCGGATAAATGTCTGCGGCTATGCACGGCACGCTGATGCAAGAGGCGGTTATTACTGTGAGTAGCCGCATTACGTAAGTGATTGTTTTATTTAAGAAATTCACAACGCAAAATCCAGCGCGCTAATATCCTTAACATTCTCCGCATCGGCCAGTTGCGAGAACAGCCGTTCGGCTTTCGGGCGCGGACGATGCGCGGTGAGTTTGAGAAATTTTTCCAGCAATTCGCCGCGTGAGAGCGGCAGGGTCGGCGTGCCTTTGAAATTGTCGCCCTCGGCGCTCACGGTCTGGCCGTTCTTCAGATGCAAGGTAACGCGTGTCGCCATGCTCACCTGACTCACTTGGTTTTGCGCGGAAGGCATCGGCTCCAGCGTGGCGGATTTCGACAGCGCACGGATGCGCGGATCATTGACGTTTTTGTCGCAGAATACCCACGGATCGGTGGGGTCGAAAAACAAGGCCAACGCCGTGCTGAACGGCACACTGTATTGCGCCATAGCGAGGTCGGCCGGTTCAGGAATATTGTGATGACTCAACGTTTTCTCATTGACTGCCAGCGCGATACGCGCCACATCGTCGCCGGTGATGCCGTGCCTGGCTTTAAGGTCAAGCACCAGGGACACCGGCACTTGCGCATTGGCATGGCAGGCAAAGCGCTTGAACTTGGTTTTCATGGTGTGCCAAACGGCGCCGAGGCCTTGGGTCATGTGCTCCGGCTCTGCATCGCGGCAAAACGTATTGAGCGATCCATATTTGCCTTCGAGCACTTCTGCCGGCCCGGTGTAGCCATCGCGCGCCAGCGCCGCTGCCAGGAAACCGCCTTCCGCCGCGCGCCCCAGATGCAGGCGCTTCACCAGACCGCCGCTACGCGAAAATTCCATCAGCCCGGAACTCATGGAGCCTGCGATGCCGAACGCGTGGGCCATCTGCTCGGCGCTTTCGTTGAACAGCTTCGCCACTACACACGACACACCATACACGCCCATCACGCCGGGCGCGTGAAAACCGAGTTTCTCGGGTGAGTGATGCGTTGCTTGCCCGATGCGATACAGAATTTCGAAACCGGCGACGAACGCCTCGATCAGTTCCTTGCCACTTTTTTTGCGGCCCTGCGCTACCGCAAAACCCGGCACGCCAAGCGCGGCGCTGGGATGCATGCCTACGCTCGGCTCGCACAAGGCATCCAGCTCGAACGCATGCGCCGCCGCGCCGTTACACAGGCAGGCAAACGGCGCGCGCACTTTTACTTCCGTACCCAATACGTTCGACCCGCCCGGCGCGCTGTTGCGTTTGGCGTAGTCGATCACCGTCTGTGTCCACGGCATTTGCGCACCCAGCACGCAGGCGGCTACGGTGTCGATCAGGCAATCTTTGGCGCGCTCTACAACCTCTGGCGGAATCTGTTCGTATTTGAGATCGGTGGCATAGCGGGCGAGCGCCTGGCTGGCGGTGGTCATGGATATTCCCTTGAGGTTCTGCGCCGCCACGAATGTACGGCAGTGCGTATGTTAAAGTACCTGTGAATTCTACAAGATATCCATGGCAGCCATTCCGCTTAGTCCACTCACCGCCCTGTCGCCGCTCGACGGCCGTTATCAATCCAAAGTGGCGCCGCTGCGCGCCTTGTTCAGCGAATGGGCGTTGATACGCTTTCGCGTGAAAGTCGAAGTGGAATGGCTCAAGGCGCTCGCCGCCGAGCCGACGCTGGCCGAAGTGCCGCCGTTTTCCGCGGCCACTCTCTCAGCACTCAATGCGCTGGTGGAAAATTTCTCCGAAGCCGATGGCGCGGCGGTCAAGGCCATCGAGGCGACAACCAATCACGATGTCAAAGCAGTCGAGTATTTTCTTAAGGAAAAACTCGCCGGCAACCCCGAGGTGGTGAAGGTCGCCGAGTTTATCCACTTCGCCTGCACCTCCGAAGACATCAACAACCTGTGTCACGCGCTGATGCTGAAGCACGCGCGTAGTGACGTAATGCTGCCCGCGCTGGACAGCATCATCACGCGGCTCACCACGCTTGCACATGACCTCGCGGCGCTGCCCATGCTGGCGCACACACATGGCCAACCGGCGTCACCGACTACGCTGGGCAAGGAAATGGCTAATGTGGTGCATCGCCTGCGCCGCGCGCGCGAAAACATCGCCAGGGTCACGCTACTCGGCAAGATCAACGGCGCGGTAGGCAACTACAACGCGCATCGAGTTGCCTATCCCGATGTGGCATGGGAAAACTTTGCACAGAGCTTTGTCGAACACCTCGGCCTGGAATTCAACCCTTACACCATACAGATCGAACCGCATGATGCGATGGCGGAACTGTTCGATGCGTTCGCGAGAGTCAATACGATATTGATCGACCTCAACCGGGACGTGTGGGGCTACATATCGCTCGGTTATTTCAAGCAAAGAACCAAGGCAGGTGAAATCGGCTCCTCAACCATGCCGCACAAGGTAAACCCGATTGACTTCGAGAATGCCGAAGGCAATTTTGGTCTCGCCAATGCCGTGCTGCGGCATATGAGCGAGAAGCTGCCGATTTCACGCTGGCAGCGCGATCTCACCGACTCCACGGTATTGCGCAACATGGGTGTAGCGCTGGGCTACACCTTGCTGGCGTACGACTCGTGTCTGAAAGGGCTGGGCAAGCTCGAAGCTAATCCGGCGAAACTCGCCGCAGACCTCGACGCCAATTGGGAAGTGCTGGCCGAGCCGATACAAACGGTGATGCGCCGTTATGGCGTGAGCGGCGCCTATGAGCAATTGAAGGAACTGACGCGCGGCAAAGCCGGCATCAATCGCGAAACGCTGCGCGTGTTCATCGACAGTCTCACCGGCATACCTGAAGCGGAACGCAAGCGCTTGATGGATTTGACGCCCGCGACCTATATCGGCAGCGCCGCCGAACTCGCGAAGAAAATCTGACCGTATCGCGGATGAAGTAATAACGCTATGTCCCCACACAGCATAGATGTCACCACTGCCGATTTCGATCAGGCGGTGATCGAAGCCTCGAAAACAGTTCCAGTGCTGGTCGATTTTTGGGCCGAATGGTGCGGGCCGTGCCGGGCATTGAAGCCCGTGCTGGAAAAACTCGCGACGGAATATCAAGGAAAATTCATTCTCGCCAAGGTCAATTCCGACGAGCATCAGGAACTCGCACAACGCTATGGCGTGCGCGGCATACCCAATGTGAAGGCGTTCGTCAACGGCGAACTGGCGGATGAATTCTCCGGCGCGCTGCCGGAATCGCAGGTGCGGGAATTCCTCACCCGCATACTCCCATCGCCTGCCGAGAAGACACGCCTGGATGCACTCGCACTGTACGCGGCAACCGGCGGCGCACGACAGGCCCTGGCGATGCTGGCGCAGGCGTCGCAACTGGATCCGGGCAACGAGATCGTGCGCATGGATAGCGCGCAGATGTTGATTACGTTAAACGAGTTTGATGAAGCGCGGCGCTTGATCGATACGCTGTCGCCGCTGGCGCAGATGGATGAGCGCGTGAAGGCCATGCAGGCGCGCCTCGCATTGGCAGCCGGCGCAGGCGGCGTTGTGAATGCCGATGAACTGATGAAACGCATCGCAGCCAATGCCAGCGATTTTGATGCGCGCTTGCGGCTGGCACGCTGGCACATCGCGCTCGAACAGTACGCGCAGGCTCTGGATCAGTTGCTGGAAATCGTGCGCCGCGACCGCAAGTACAAGGACGATGGCGCGCGCAAAACGATGTTGCAACTTTTCAGTGTGCTGGGCAGCGATCACCCGCTGGTTGGCGACTATCGCCGAAAATTAGCGGGCGCTCTTAACTAATGATTCACGCTGCGTTGGCGCGCGCGCCGAACTTGCGGCGCAGGTACTCAATAATGCCCGGCAGTACGGACAACACAACAATGCCGATGATCACCAGTGACAGATTGTTTTT
>JANMXV010000255.1:0-4508 GCA_031381325.1 Betaproteobacteria bacterium
GGCGTGGAGCAGTTACCGCGCCAGCGCGGGCAAGGCGGCCGTCCCGGATTGGCTCGATACCGGGTGGGTTCGATCTTTGTTGGGCGGTCGCAATCCTGATTCGGCTTTTGAGCGTTTTGTCGCACAAGGCTTGGAGCAGGCTTCTCCGTGGAGCGAGCTCAAAGGACAGATTTGGCTTGGCCACGCACCTTTTCTCAAGCGCATGGAGCGGCTTGTGCAAACCAAGCCCGCGGCGAATGTGCCGCGCCAGCAACGACGCCCATCACGCCCGTCGGCGGCTGCGCTAACAGCATGGGTGCTGTCGGCCTACGGCATCAAGGACGAGCAGTCGTTGCGCAGCCGCGCCCATCAGGAAGCGTTTCAAGGGTGGGCGTACCTGCTGCGCCGCGCGGTCAATATGCCGTTGCCGGCGGTGGCTGAATGCTGTAAGGTTTCGCCATCGCGGATATCGAAGATTCAGCGTGAAATCGAGACCAGCGCACCCTCAGCGATACTGCGCAAACTGCAAGAGAGATGCAATGTCAAGAACCGACCCTAATCTGATGTGCTGACCTTTCTGCTGGTGGCCCTGGCGTTCAACGCCATGCTCTACACCTTTCGCAATCTTGCCAGGTTGAGCGTCACTGCGGCGCGCACGCACCCTGTGTTTGCCGGCGAACCCGCGCAATTCACCTTGAATCTGTTCAATCCGGGCGCCTTCACGCGCTACGCGATTGGTATTTCACGCGAACGCCGCGCGCGCACGGCTGATGCGTATGCCGATGTACCCGCCGGCGCCGCAACGCGGATCACCATCAGCATCCCCAGCGAGCGCCGCGGCTTGTTGCCTGCCGGGCGCCTCACCTTGTTCACGCAATTCCCGCTGGGCTTGTATCACGCGTGGAGTTACGTGCATCCGGATGTTTCGTGCATCGTCTACCCGCGTCCCGCGCCAGCAGGACTGCCGCTGCCGCAGGCCGAGGCGGCAATCGGCAGTGGCACATCACGCGGTCAGGGACAAGACGATTTCGCCGGACTGCGCGCCTATCGTCCCGGTGATCCGCCGCGTCACGTCGCTTGGAAGGCAGCAGCGCGCGGACAAGGCTTGCTGACCAAACAATTCAGCGGTCAGGCGTCCAGCGAAGTGTGGCTGGCATGGGACGCCCTGCCGCCACGCATGGGTATCGAGGAGAAACTCTCGTGCCTCACGCGCTGGGTGCTTGATGCCCATGTACAGCACCTGTCGTACGGTCTGCGCCTGCCCGGCATTGAGTTGCCGATGGCCAGCGGTGAAGCCCAACGCGAACGCTGCCTGGAAACGCTGGCCTTGTTTGAGTTTCCGCAAACGTCATGAGTGCCGCGACCCATTCCCTAACGTGACTTAATCGTTGAATTAACTTGTCTTTCGCTGCCAAACCGTGCAAAATTTTGACCTCGCGGAAACCCCGTACCTCAGTATCTTCAATCCAATCAAGTTGCACCGCTGTCACCAGCATCTGTCCATGATGCCGGGGTACTCTAATTATTTGTTTTTATTGTGTTTTCGTTGTTTACAATTTCAAAAAACCAGTAACATCAGGAGAGCGTAATGGCAAACGTCGGTATGGTAGGACTGGATTGGCAGGAGCGGATCAACTGGGACCGGCTGCGCAAGCACCGCCTCAATCGCGCGCGTGAGCGCATGAAGGCGCACGGCCTCGGCGCGATGCTGCTGATGTATGACGAGAACGTGCGCTATGTGACCAGCACCCTTACTCCCGGTTGGAACCGCTTGAAACCCGGCCTGCGCTACGCGCTGCTGTGCGGCGACGATGCACCGGTGTTGTTCGAGCAAGGCGACATTGGCGTGCATATCGCCAAGCACTCGCCGTGGATTCCCAAGGAAAACATCAGGTACTCCTACGCCTGGATCAAGGGCGCCGCGGGCGCCGCATCGCTGCAGCAGGTGACAAAGTTTACCAACGCCATCAAAAAAGAAATGAAAAAGAGCGGTGTCGACGGGCAAAAGCTCGGCGTCGACTTCATTGACATTAACATGATCCAGATTTTCAAGGACGAAAAGATCGACTGGGTCGACGGCATGACGCCGATGATGGAAGCGCGGGCGGTCAAAAATCAGGACGAGCACGAGTGCATGCGCCAGGTGGGCGCCATCGGCGACGCCGCGCACTGGGAATTCATGCGCTTTCTCAAGCCGGGTCTCACTGAAAACCAATTGACCGCGCACATTATGAAGTTCCTCTACGATATTCCGGGCATGGAAGACGTGGAAGACGTGATCGTGTCCTCAGGCCTCAACACCTGGCCGAACTGGCGCAACTTCTCCGACCGTATCATCAAGCCGGGCGACATGGTGTTCATGGACCTCGCCGCGCTGACGTGGAACGGCTACAAGTCGTGCTACTACCGCACTTACATGGTGGGCCGCGAGCCGAATCAGGAACAAAAAGACTACTACGCACTGGCGCTGGGCTGGCTCTACGACTCGATCAAGGCAGTGAAAGTCGGCGTCACCACGCGCGATATTGCATCGAAGTGGCCGTCGGCGAAAGAAACCTGGGGCTACGAAGAAGAAGATCAGGCCGCCGCCAATCTGTGGGGCCACGGTCTGGGTCTGGCGCAGTACGATCAGCCGGTGATTTCACGCATCTGGTCGCTCGATCACCCGATCGAGATCAAGGAAGGCATGGTATTCGCGCTCGAAACCCAGCACGGCAAAACGCAGCAATGGGGCGTGCGCATCGAAGAGATGCTGATCGTACACAAAGACAGCGTGGAAATCGTGTCCAACTTCCCGGTCGAGCAGATCACCGTGGTTGATCCGATGCCGGGCTACTGCAACTACGGCAAGCTGCCGGGACACTAAACCCCGATGGCACTATCCTCAAAGACCGCGGTGCTCACGGCGCCGCGGTCTTTTTCTATTATTGACCGCGCGGTGCCGGCCTTGGCGCCGGATCATGTGGTGGTGCGCATCGCGGCAACCGCGATTTGCCACACCGACCTGGGTATTTTTAAGGGGCTGCATCCTGGCCTGAAATACCCGGTGGTGATGGGTCATGAATCGACCGGCGTAATTGAATCGGCAGGTGAACACGTCACGCACGTCAAGCCGGGCGATCCGGTGATTATCAACCCCATCATTTCCTGCGGTCACTGCGATATGTGTCAGCGCGAAATGCAAAACCTGTGCCGCAACGCAGGTCTGTTCGGGCGTGAAGTTGATGGTTCTCTCGCCGAGCTGGTACACGTGGCGGGCAAGTACGCGCATCTCCTGCCCGGTGATATTGCGCTGGATGATGCGACGATTATCGAAACACTCGCGACGGTCAAGCATGCGCAGGATCGTCTGGGAGTAAAAGCGGGCGACTCAGTAGTCGTTATCGGCCAAGGCACTACAGGTTTGTTGCACACGCAACTGGCGGCGCTGGCGGGCGCCAATCCGGTGATTGCCGTATCACGCACAAAATGGAAACTCGACATGGCGATGCGCATGGGCGCGCACCATGCGCTTGATGTGAGCGCGGAAAAAGCGTTGGGCGAAGTGATGCGGCTCACGGGTAATCAAGGTGCGGACGTAGTGATCGACACCGCCGGCGGCGCAGCTACATTGGCCGTAGCCATTGAGATGTTGAAGCCCGGCGGGCGTTTGTCGCCCTATGCGGTCAGCCATGAATGTTGCGCCACGTTTACCACCTTTCCGCTGTACTACAAGGAAATCAGCATCATCGGCTCGCGCGCCCTGCATCCCACGGATATGGCGCCGTCGATCGATCTGGTATCCAGCGGCAAGATCGATATCAAAGGTTTCGTTTCAGGAAAATTTCCGCTTTCACAAACCGATCAGGCGTTTAAAGAATACGAAGGCAATTCCAACGGCGTATTGCGCCTGGTGATCGATTCACGTATGACGTGAAATGTGAACCGTGAATCGTGAAACGCGCTGGGATGTTTTCCGTTCAGCATCCCGGCCGCTTTGAGTGACAGCGCCAACGATCCTAGTGACGCCGCCGCATCAATCATCGCCGCGTCGATCACCACGCCTTTACCTGTGGAGCGTGCACCAAGCACTCCACTGACGATACCAAAAGCCAGATTCAACCCGCCAGCGGCATCACCGAGCACCGTCGGCGGCACCTGCGGCAATTCGCCAGGCCGCGCGGCAAGACTCAGCAAACCGGTCAGTGCCACGTAGTTAATGTCGTGCCCGGCTGCCTGCGACAGTGGCCCGGTTTGGCCCCAGCCGGTCATGCGGCCATAGACCAGCTTGGGATTTCGCCTAAGGCAGACATCGGGACCCAGCCCCAATCGCTCCATCACGCCGGGGCGATTGCCCTCGATGATGGCATCAGCTTTCTCGACCAATTTGAGTGCCAACTCGACACCTTCCGGCTGCTTTAAGTTGATGCGAACAAACTGTTTGCCCCGACCAAGCGTATCGACCATCCCCGCCCCGCGCAGCTGCTCGCGTAACGCAATCCCGCCGAAGCGGCCAATCACCGTGACCGTCGCGCCGAGATCAGCGAGCA
>JANMXV010000285.1:0-2443 GCA_031381325.1 Betaproteobacteria bacterium
CCATGCGTCACCCTGCCCCTGCTGGGCGTGGATGGCATGCCGGTCGGCGTGCAGTTAATGGGCCAGCAGCACGAAGATGCGCGCATCACGGCGATGGCGCGGTGGATATTGGCCGACGTGTCGCCGGTGGTTGTCCCCTGAAACACTTAAAGCACATCAACATGACTGAATCCACACCCAAGGCCTACCGCAACGAAGCCTTTCTCAACAGCCGCGATGGCCGCGCACTGCGCATCCTCGCCGAATACCTCGAGCCGAAGAGCCGCTTCGAACGTGAAAATGTCGACGACACCATCGTGTTCATGGGCTCGGCGCGCACACTGTCACGCGAGCAAGCCGAGGCCGCACTCAAAAAAGCCGAAGTTGATGGCAAATCGGGCGCAGATCTCGCCACCGCGCAAATGGCTTTGAAAATGTCGGTTTATTACGAAGCGGCACGCACGCTGGCATTTCGCGTCACGCAATGGTCGAAAGCGATCCCAGGCAACGAGGAACGCTTTGTGGTGTGTACCGGCGGCGGCCCCGGCATCATGGAAGCTGCCAATCGCGGCGCCTCAGAAGCGCGCGGCCTGAATGTCGGCCTCACCATCTCCATTCCGGTAGAAGAATTCGACAACCCTTACGTGACGCGCCAACTGGCGTTTCACTTTCACTATTTTTTCATGCGCAAATTCTGGTTCGCCTATCTGGCGAAAGCGGTGATCGTGTTCCCCGGCGGCTACGGCACGCTCGACGAACTGTTTGAACTGCTCACGCTGGTGCAGACGCGCAAGATGAAAAAGCCCATGCCCATTGTGCTGTTCGGCACCGCATACTGGCGCGAAATTATCGACTTCGACGCACTGGTGCGCCACGGCATGATTAACGCTGGCGATGTGTCGCTGGTGCATCGCACTGATTCGGTGGATGACGCTTACGACTACATCGTCAAGCAACTCACTAAGGATGCGCTTGGGAAGCCGGGGCCGAGGTTGTAGCGGGCGCTATCGTGCAGCCAACGTGCGCGCCACTAAAATGTTGGTCGCAAGGCCGGAGAAGGCGACCGAATCGGCCCATTTCCGGGCAAAAAGTAAGAACGCACTTACCAAAGGATTTACCATGAAAAACCTATACTTAGCATCGTTCGCTACGCTCGCCCTCGCAACCTTCGCGTTGCCAATCACCCCCGCCCACGCCGCGCCGTGCCTAATCGTCACGCTCACCGGCACGCAGGGCGGGCCGTCGGTCTACGGCGGCCTTGCGGGCGCGGGCACGCTGGTGCGCTATGGTGATGATGGTGACGAGGGCGGCGGCTGCAACGCGGTGAAGCTGCAATTCGACGCCGGGCGCGGCACCAGCATGCGGCTGTCGCAAATACCCGTGCTGGCGAATCAGCTCAACGCGATCTTTTTCACGCATCTGCATTCGGACCACGTGGACGGCCTTGCCGACCTGCTGCAAATACGCTGGCACTTCAACTCCAAGGGCCCCAAGGTTGACATCGTGTGCAGCGCCGACGCCAACACCGCTGGTTACGCCATGAGCTGCCAAAAGCTCGTCGCGCATGTCGCCGATGCCTACATTCAATCCGGCGAAATCGCGCAACGCCGCAGCGAAGACGCAGCGCGCCCCGCAGGCGGCCCCGCCGTGCTCGCCAACGTGCAGACCTTCGAGCCCAAGGACGACGCGCAAGTGGTGTGGTCGCGCGGCGAAGTTAAAGTCAGCGCCATCCGCTCCACCCACATCGCAGGGCATGCCTCGTACCGCGTGGACACGCCCGCCGGTAGCGTGGTGATCGGCGGCGACGCAGGCAACGACACCCCCGCCCCGCCGCGCGCGACATCCGCCTCGGCGCAAGTCGAAAAGCTTGCCAAGGGCGCAGGCATCATTGTGCATTCGGCAATACATCCCGTGATGGGCCCGGACAAGGACAGCGGCTTTCCCGCGCCATTTTACTACCGGCAGGCCGCGGCAACCGATCTGGGCGCGATGGCGCAGCGCGCGGGTGCGAAACACCTGATGCTCACCCACCTGATCCCGCCGCTGGGTGCGCGGCAGCAAGGGCCTTACAAGGTGCCGGGCGGCGCGTTAACGGCAGCGGATTACAAGAAAGCTGCTGAGGCCGGCGGGTTTGCGGGGAATACGGTGGTGGGAACGGATTTAGTTAGTGTGCGCTTGCCGGGGAAGTGATTTACGTGACGTAAAACACTGGACAGAATAGATCACGTACTATTTTCACATAGCAAAATAGCGCCATAACATTTCAACAATTGAGCAACAGTCGGGGACGCGATTTCTCTCCTGGCGATATAACGTAATCGGTTCAATTCACCTTCAAAAGCTTTGGCGCAAACGACGCGCCGACCGCGTGAAGTCTGCCGCCCCGCTTCCAACTCCGGCTCAGCTTACGGCGGCGCAGCTATACTGCGCTCAATCGATTTTCGTACCCGAATCCTTGATGGCC